>NZ_UGOD01000001.1:2377500-2696250 GCF_900461525.1 Legionella busanensis
TTAAGTTATAACGTCGGTTTATCAAAAGCAGATACCAATGTTTTGACTTTAAAATATTTACTCAATAAATTTTTTAGTGTGCAAGTTAATGCTAGTACGACAGGTAGTGGTATTGACCTATTTTACACCCATCAGAAGGAATAAGTTGTATGTCTGATTATCATTTATCTTTACGTTTAAAAAGATTACGCCGTACGCCCTTAATTCGAGCGTTAGTGCAAGAAACGCGTTTGCATCCACAACAGTTTATTGCACCTATCTTTATAGACGAAACAATTAATACTAAACGCGAAATTATTAGTATGCCGGGGCAGTTTTGTTTACCTATTTCTGATTTAACCGAAGAGATTGATGAAATTTCTGACCTTAATATCCCAGCTGTTTTATTATTTGGTATTCCTACACATAAAGATGAGATTGGCAGTGCCTCGCTAAATTCCACAGGCATTATTCAACAAGCAGTTCAACGAATAAAACAAGCTAATCCTAATATAGTAGTTATTACTGATGTTTGCTTTTGTGAATACACAAGCCATGGTCATTGTGGTGCTTTACAAGATGATCTAATTGATAATGATGCAACATTAGCACTATTAGGTAAACAAGCAGTTAGCTATGCAGAGGCTGGGGCAGATTGGGTTGCGCCTAGTAGTATGACTGATGGCATGGTTGGCGCCATGCGCCAAGCGCTTGATAACGCAGGTTTTTATCAAACAGCTATTTTAAGTTATGCAGTAAAATACTGCTCTAGTTTTTACGCCCCATTTGGCGAGGCAGCGCAAGGTGCACCACAATTTGGTGATCGTAAGACTTATCAAATGGATCCAGCTAACAGCAATGAGGCTTTAAGAGAAGCGGCTATTGATTTAGAAGAAGGCGCTGATATGCTTATGGTTAAGCCTGCTATGAATTATTTAGATATCATTTATAAGATTAAAAATCATTTTCCTGAAGTGCCTTTAGGTGCTTATCAAGTAAGCGGAGAATACTCCATATTAAAAAATGCAATACAGCAAGGTTTAATTAATGAAGAACGAGCAATAACTGAGAGTCTTTTAGCAATTAAACGTGCTGGCGCTGATTTAATCATCTCTTATTTTGCTAAAGACATAGCTCGTTTCTTAAAAAAATCACTCTAACTTAGCTGGTGAAGCTTATTTATCAAATATCGTAAGATTAGTCTAATGTGACAAAATTTTTGGCAATATATACTTATCAAGAAATTTTATTGCCTTAAATTCAAAAACACTTAACAATGTGATTATTTTAAATTCATTGATAACTTTTGAGGAAACATGATATGCCTTTGTCGGAAGTTTATGCAGAAACAGCCCGAGATTTTGATCAAAGGGTAAAACAAGTAAGGAAAGAAGCAAAAAATATCTTGTCAATATACCCTCATCATTTTAATGATGAACTATTATATTTGACTGTGAAATCTATCTTAATACAAAATAAGATTGATGCCTATACGGAAGTTCCAGAAACTAAATGGAAAGAAATAATTAATAAGAAAACTCTTTTTAATGCGATTCTTGACTATCATTTTTTCATATTTGATACGCAACTCTTTAGGCAATTGAATTGGCTTAATTCAAATGATGTGCCTACGGAAGAAGATAGCATCCGTATACGAAAAGAATTTTTAGATAAATTATGTAGCATTCGTAATAAAAAATTTGAAGGCTCTACTATTGAAGAAGCGATTCGTTTTAAATTAAAACAAGCCACAGAGTTAAGTGATGTCATCACGCAGACGAATTTGGAAACTCTTAAAGATCGCAATACTCTAAATATCATTCAAGTTATTTCCAATATACTAAAATTATTTTTTATGAGTATTTTTTATCCATTTTGTTTCGATCCTATAGTCTCAAACAAATGCAGCATGGGAAATTCAGTAGGTACTCTTTGGTCTGGTAAATCATTAAATAGTGTTCATATGGAACATTTAAAAGCTAAATCGGAACAATTGGAACATACATGTAAAGAAGTAAATGAATATTTAGACATTCAGCAAGACGAAGAGGCTGAAAAATTTCCTACAATATGAGTTATTGAGCTTTATGAGTGAAGTTATTTTAATTGATGACAGAAAACCATATTTCATAATAAAAGAACAGCAAGGCATGCTGTTTTTAGGATTTCGCAGAGTTTGGTAAAAAAACTAAAAGTTGGTTTTATGATTTTAAATCCTATCTTATTACGAAGCGCGGCAAGTTTATTCCAGTTAATTAGTCACTTTTCACTATTGGGCTAAAAAAAATGAGCTTATTAAGCTCATTTTTAAATAGAAACGTTTTTTAACTGCTTAAGAGAGATAAGCTTTTTTAAGTAATTTACACTACTTAGTCATGACTGGCGGTTCAGCACTGTCCATGGTCCATACGGCTTGGAGCGCAACTAAATCAGCTTTCCCTTTAGCTCTTGCGTTAATACTATAAGTACTGCCAGCACCAGCAGGATCAGTTCTATTGATAGGCACGCTACCAATACCAAATAGATGAGTATACCCGAAATCTACCCCTAAATTTTGATTATATTGGTAATGAGTACCAGCTGATAGTGCCCAGCGATCAGAATCAGCTATACGTATATCACGAAACTCATCAACCGTTGGCGTTTGATCATAGCCACCACCTACACGAACTAACCATTGATCATTAACACGATAATTAGCACCAATAGCTGCACGCCAAGTATTACGGTAGTCCGTAACTGATTCAGAAAATAGTCTAGCCTGCCCTCTTCCAGCTGCAAAGCCAGCCACTTTATATAGTTGGATAGAACGTAATGTATGCCAATTTGTATAGACAACAGAGCCTAATAATGCCAATCTTTCATTAAGATCATGGTAACCACTTAATGTAACAATATCTGGCAGCTGAACGCTATTACTTGAAAGATCATTACTCCAAAATACAGGATCGCCAAACGTTGAAGCAGCAAGAATAGCAGATGTAGGCGATACATTAACTAAGCCTGATCTTGCCAAGGGACCTGTTAAACGACTCCAGCCATGAAACTTATGATTAACTTGCGACTGATAATTGATACCAATTCTAGAATGGTTGTCATTAAACAAGGCTAGGGCACCAGCATGAAAACCAACACCAAACGAATCACCTTTATTATATGAGTAAGAGTCAAGTATTGTGGGGCTTAAACCTGGTACAGGTAATTGACCAAAAGCAGGCGAACCAAGTACTCGATTTAATTTTACTCGCGCATACTGCAAATCAATGCCAAGACCTAGAGATAAATAATCAGTTACACGGCCGCCAATTTCAGGAGCAAGATTAGTTGTAATTACTTCACTATAAGTTGCTTGATAACGAACTGGGCTCGTTCTACTCCAATTAGTTGCTAAACCAAAAGGCGCATTAACGGTTAAACCAGCGGTAGCATTTGGACCTAAAGGGTAAGCTAAATGAAAGAATGGTACAAAACCATCATCTGCACCATCTAAATCATTAAACGATTGAGTATAAGTTCGTAAAGCAGGAATAGGAACAGTCGAAGTAAAAAATGTACTTGTTCCGGTAATTTTAGAGGAAGGAAAAATTCCTACGCCTCCAGTTACTACTTGTGGATTATGTATTAAAGCTAAACCAGCGGGGTTATACCAGCCAGTTGAGGCGTCAGCTACTTCAGCAGCAACACCAGCGGCAAAGTTTCCAGTAGCTACAGCACTTGATTCCGTATATAGGGAAAAACTTCCAGCATAAGTATTACTTACTAAAATAGTAGCAATTGTAGTACTCAGGATTGTTCTCATAGGTTTTTGTATGCTCGACACACCTAACTCCTTACATTATAAAATGCATCCTAAATCTGCAGAGCAGAACATAATAAATGAATTAAAGTTATTTTCAAATGATTATCATAAAAAAATTATAATTAAATCAGCGTATTATGCATATAAAATTCAATATGCATATCTAGGAATCATAATGGTTTTTTATTACAAACAGGACTTACAAAAAATACCAAGGTTAAGACAAAAAAGAGGTTTAATGAGGAAGTTTAGATAGATAGACTAAATAACCGAATTAAACCTGTTTTTTTAAAGAAGAGATTAGTGTTTTTCGTAAGCTCTAACAAATTTAACTCGCTAACTTGTCAGATAAAGGACTCCATGATAATGTGGTTTTTCTTTGTGCGGACAATTTTATGCAACAAGTAGTGACAAAATTTGGCGGTACCAGTGTCTCCTCTTTACAAACCTGGGAAAATATTGCACAAATTACAAAGCAGCATATTAAAAGTGGTGTTCAACCTATTATTGTCTGCTCAGCTATGGCTCAAATTTCAAATAAACTTGAGAAAGCAACAGAAGCCGCCTTATTTGATCAACATAAAGCCATTGAAGATGACATTATTGAAAGTTATCTCTCCCTTGCTCAAACACTCAATGTTTCACCCGATTTAATTAAAATTGAGATTGCTCAACTTAATCAATGGTTAACAGGTATTGCACTACTTAAAGAAGCACCTGCTAAAACGCGAGCTCAGATTTTAAGTTTAGGTGAATTAATGATGACCCGACTTGGTCATGCTTTTTTACAAAAAAAAGAAATTTCTTGCCTATGGTTTGATGTCCGTGAAGCTTTAGTTTCAGTACCTGTCGCTGGTAATGATACTATTAATTTTCTAACGGCACGTTGTCATTGTGATCCAAACCCTGAACTTAAAAAAAGGTTACTTAATTCAGGCACACAAGCCATTATTACTCAAGGTTTTTTTGCTGCTAATCCGCAAGGTGATACTGTTTTACTTGGCCGTGGGGGTTCGGACACATCAGCAGGTTTACTCGCTGCCATTGTCGGTGCGAAAAGTTGTGAAATTTGGACTGATGTACCTGGAATTTATACAGCCAATCCTCATCAATTTCCACATGCACGTCTTCTTAAACAACTCAACTATGATGAAGCTCAAGAAATTGCTTCTATGGGTGCTAAAGTTCTCCACCCTAATTGCTTACCGCCCGTACGCCAAGCTAATATCCCTTTGATTGTAAAATACACAAATATGCCTGAACATTCAGGCACACGGGTTACTCAAGATAGTGATGAGCTAGCGCCACCCATTAAGTCAATTCAAATAAAACATAGTATTGTTCTAATTTCTATTGATACTTTAAATATGTGGCATCAAGTCGGCTTTTTAGCTGATGTTTTTGCAGCATTTAAACACCATGGTTTTTCGGTTGATTTATTGTCTTCATCCGAATTTAATGTAACCCTATCTTTAGATACCAATGCAAAGCTTCATGAAAGACATAATCTTGAAGCATTAATAGAAGACTTAAATCAATTTGGTAAAGCAAAAATTATTGAGCCTTGTAGCGCCATTAGTTTAGTTGGTCATCATATTCGTACAATTCTCCCCAAACTAGGCCCTACCCTAGAAGTTTTTGAAGCTAAACAAATATATTTAATGTCATTGGCTTCGAATGACTTAAATTTAACTTTTGTTGTTGATGAATCACATGCAGAAAAACTCTGCCAAAAACTACATAATTTACTTATTGAAAGTAACCCACAAAGTTTTTATTACTCAAAAAGCTGGCATGAGGAGTTTGGCAATCCTGGACAACGTAATATCCCTTGGTGGGAAAATAAACGTGATAAGTTGCTTGATTTAGCATATAGTCATTCACCTTGTTATGTATATGATCGAGAAACGCTTACAACACGCGCAGATGAATTATTAAAATTGCAAGCAATTGATCAACTTTTCTACTCTGTTAAAGCCAATGCTAACAGCGATATTTTAAAAACCTTTTATAAAAAAGGACTAGGATTTGAGTGCGTCTCCATCAATGAATTACAATTCATACTAAAATTGTTTCCGGATATTGATCCAAAACGTATCTTTTTTACTCCTAACTTTGCACCTAAAAACGAATATGAATTTGCTTTATCTCTAAATTGCTATCTAACTATAGATAGCTTATACCCTTTAGAAAACTGGCCAGAATTATTTAAAAATAAATCAATTTTCTTACGTGTTGATCCAGGAAGTGGCGCAGGTCATCATAAATTTGTTTGCACAGCTGGAAATGAATCAAAGTTTGGCATACCACAAAGTGATTTAGAGATAGCTCATAAACTTATTGCTGAACATCGAATTTCTGTGGTCGGCCTACATGCTCATTCTGGTAGCGGTATCTTAACCACAGAGCTATGGCAAAATACGGCACAAATGTTAACGTTGCTATTGTCCTTATTTCCTGATGTTAAAATTGTGAATCTAGGTGGCGGCTTAGGTGTCGTTGAAAAGCCAGGCCAACAACCTTTAGATCTCGCTGCATTAGATGCTGCTTTGCTCGCTGTAAAAACTCGTTTTGCACACTTATCCTTTTGGTTAGAACCAGGACGCTACTTTGTCTCCGACAGTGGCGTTATTCTAGCTAAAGTTACTCAATGCAAAGAAAAGGGTAAAGTACGATTTATTGGTATTGAAACAGGCATGAACTCATTAATACGTCCTGCTTTATACGGCGCTTATCACGAAATTGTTAATTTGACTCGCTTAACAGATGAAAAGACAGATTTTTCGCATGTGGTTGGCCCAATTTGTGAATCTTCAGATACACTAGGATATGATCGTCTTTTTCCTCGAACTTTTGAAAACGATATTATTTTAATTGCTAATACAGGTGCCTATGGCCATTGTATGAGTTCTAATTATAATTTAAGACCTCCTGCACAAGAATTAGTAGTAGATTAACTATGCTTAAGGATAGTAAGCAACGTGAACAAGCAACCGATCCAAAATGTTCTTTTATTGTTCAAGCACCAGCTGGCTCAGGTAAAACAGAGTTATTAACCCAACGTTATTTAAGGTTACTAAGTACAGTAACTTCACCTGAGCAAATTGTTGCCTTAACTTTTACACGCAAAGCAGCCAGTGAAATGCGTGAGCGAATTATAACCGCCTTACAACGCGCAGAACATGGTGTTGAAGCCAATACGCTTCATCAGCAATTAACTCAGCGCTATGCTAAAGACGCTTTAAATCATAGTTTAAAATACAATTGGCAGCTCCTTAAACAGCCAGGTTGCTTAAAAATTATGACTATTGATGCATTGTGTCAAACCATTAGTCAGGCCATTTTTTTAAATGATGAGCAAATTCCTTACGCTAAAGTAAGTGAAGATTCGCACGATCTTTATCAACAAGCAATACGCGATTGGTTAACTGATGTACTTAACAAAGACTTTTTACATAATCCCTTAAAAATATTACTTCATCATCTTGATAATCGCCAAGATCGATTAGTTCTTTTACTAAGTGACCTACTTAAAACGCGGGAGCAATGGTTGCCTGCTGTTTATGCAGCACACGAGCAGACAAAGAAAAATTTTGAACAAGCTCTTTACTTGATTGAGCAACATGAATTACAGCGCTTTCTTAGTAGTTTTCCCTCAATACTATGTGAAGAGCTACGTAAATTATGTTCGCAATTTGCCATGCTTGATTTAGAAATAAATCAATCAAGACAACCACTAAGAGAGTGGACAACAGTTAATCAATTTAATCGCCAAGTAGCAAACTGCTTAGCTTCTTTACTACTAACTAAAGATAATAAGCTACGGAAAAGCTTTGATCACCATGTGGGTTTAAAACGAGATAGTTGTAACAAAGAAACTTATGAGGATTTAAAAACTAGAAGTAAAAATATTTTATATAATTTAAGCAACATTCCACAATTTTTAAAATTATTAATCCGTTTAAAAAATCTTCCAGCTCCCTATTATAATGATGAGCAATGGGAAATTTTACAAGCACTACTTGCACTTTTACCTTTGTTAGCTGCCCACCTACATGTCACTTTTTGTAGCAAAAATCAAGTAGACTTTACTGCTATTTCACAACAAGCTTTACTTGCACTTGGTGATGATTTATATCCTACAGACTTAGCTCTTTACCTTGATCATACGGTTCATCATATTCTTGTTGATGAATTTCAAGATACATCTTTGCAGCAGTTTCAACTGCTTAAAAAACTTGTTCAAGGCTGGAGCCCAGAAGATGGTAAAACATTATTTATTGTTGGTGATCCTATGCAGTCAATTTATCGTTTTAGACAAGCTGAAGTAGGATTATTTATTAAAGCGCGTGAAGAAGGATTAGGTGGTGTTAAGTTAATACCACTTGAGCTTAGTGCGAATTTCCGATCTACTTCAGTGATTGTTGATTGGGTTAATGATCACTTTAGCTCTATTTTTCCTCTTCATGATGACATTGAAACCGGCGCTATTTCGTTTCACGCCTCTAGTGCTGTAATAAATTCATCCACAGAAAGCTGGATAAAGGCGCAACAATTTAACGATAAACAACAAGAAGCAGAAGCAGTTGTTCAATTAGTTGAACAAGAATTAATTAATTATCCAAAAGATACCATGGCTATATTGGTGCGCTCACGTACCCATTTAGCGGAAATAGTTCCTTTGCTGCGACGAAAAAAAATTCCTTTTCAAGGCGTAGAAGTTGAAAAGTTATCAAGTTTGGCACATTTAGTTGATATTTGGTCATTGACTAAAGCGTTACTGATGCCTGCTAATCGGCTAGCTTGGTTAGCTGCTCTAAGAAGTCCCTGGTGTGGCATTTCTTTAAAGGACTTATATCAAATCGCTAATTTTAATAAGCATCGTTCAATTTATTATACACTGGCTCACTTAGATAAATTAACACAATTAAGCAAAGAAGGTTTAATTCGCGCCCGTTATTTTTATACTGTTATGCAACAGGCTTTAAATACTCGTCAGCAAAAACCGTTAATAGAATCCTTAATTGAAATTATCAAACAGTTGCATGGTGATTTACTATTAAGTGATTCACAACAATTAGACATTGAACAATTTTTTAATTTGCTCAATAGATTTACGAAAGATGGGCAAATTAATGATATAAAACAATTTGAAATAGAGTTCAAACGACTCTACTCTCAAAATACGTCGTCTTCACGACTACATATTATGACTATTCATAAATCCAAAGGCCTGGAGTTTGATACTATTATTCTACCGAGCTTGGGCAGTAAATCGCAGCAACAGGATAGACCGCTAATTCGCTGGTTAAAATTACCTAGACAAGTTGGTGATGACTTACTCCTTATGTCTCCTATTCGGGCAGCTCAGCAAGAGCAATGTCTCTTATATAATTATTTATCAGATATTGACGCCGAAAAGGATAGCTATGAACAGCAGCGCCTTTTATATGTTGCTGTAACACGTACTAAAAAAAGGCTTTATCTTTTTGATAATCACCAAAAATTAACGCCTAATACTTTACGTGAATTCTTAAGTAAACAATCATTTACCTCCATAGATTACCCTCCTTCCATATCCAACCTACAAGTGATATTACCTATATTAAAGCGCCTACCTTTAGAGCACTACATACAAGCTAAAGAAATACCACCTCTAGCGCGATCACATATATCAATTGAACAAGATATATTGACCAGCCAAACGAATGAAGCTATTTATGAGTTACTCTATTGGATTTTTAACAATCATCCAAAAGATATTACTGAATTACCTTGGATTATGCTTCAGAAGCGATTGCAAATGATGGGCTTTACTCACAGTGAGCAAACTAAAACCATTCTTACTATTCAATCCCAAATTGCAGCAATGCTAACAAGTGAGCTTGGTCAATGGCTTTGTAAATTGCATACAGATGAACGTAATCAATATGAATTACTAATTAATGAAGATGGCTACATTAAAACGAGATTAATTGATAGAACGTTTTATGATCAGGGTGCCTATTGGTTAATTAATTTTAAAACAACCCCTGCTACCCAAGAACAGCAACGATTAGATCAAGAAGAATTAAATAAAAATATAGAACCTTTAAAAGAGATCATTAAGGTGCCAATGCAGTTAGGGATTTATTATCTTCCAACCCAATTTTGGCTATCTTGGAAAGTCGAAAATAAAGCACAGATTAATACTTGTACATTGCTCTGATCCTATTAATACAAAAAACTTGTATCTCAATCTCTCATTATTTTGCGTTTAACTAGGCATGACTATTCATAAAACCTTACATACCGCAACTTAGTCGCGATATCTAGAACAAAATCGGCCACCTTTGAAAGGTATAGAAATTAATGCCAGAAAATCGCTGATTGCTTTTAGTTAATTTCACCATCTCCTGGATGCCCCGAACAAGTTAGACACGTAGGCGATAGAAGTCAGTAGATATCAGAATATAACTTAGTTTATATTAAATACTTAACATTGAAGCTTTGGAAAAGCCAGACTCTTCCTGATGTTTTAACTCTCTTGCATCAAAAACTTCTATCCCCTGCTGCTTACATTTTTGCAGCTGCTTAATAAAATCATTATTGTTAGGATATAACTCATATAATCTTTGCTCTGAAATTTTATCTATTCTGTTATATTCTAAATCTTCCTCAAATTCTTTTCGATCATAATAAAGCTTTCGCATTTTTATATCTGCGACTTGATCTTGATAATATTTTTTCTTAAAAGTAGATTCGTTTAAAATTTTTATATAGCCCTTAATTTTTTCGATACATTGAGTAATCTGCTGTAATAAATTTTTAACCTGTAAATCCGGTAGCGCTGTAGTAGTAAGCTTAGCTTGATGTTCATCACGCCATAAATTAAAGTGATTTATAAAACTATCAATAGCTTCTTCTTTTTCTTGTATAACGCCATTGTCGCACAACTGATTTAAAGGATGCTTCATTTGCAAGAACTCACGCTGTAATTTATAGAGGCATGGTTCTTTACTCGCTTTGCTACTTCCTAAGTCATCAATTAAGTCAAAAAGAGTCGATTTGTAAGTTTCAGCTTTGTGAATTAAATAAAAGTAATAATTATCTAACGCTTGATCATTTTTTAAGTCATCAAATACCTGACTGACTAATTGTTCTTGTTCAAAATTAAGTTTATCAATAATAATTAGGGCACTTTGCGTTAGTTTTGGTTGATAAGGTTTAGCGCGTGCTTGAGATATTAACTCTTTTGCTAGCTTAATGTGTAATTCTTTATTTTCTAAGGCTTTTAACAAGTTTTCTATTTTTTCTTGAAAATCATCTTTTTTTAAAAAGCTCTCTACCTGAACTAAGTAACTATTAAGAAGTTTGCTATTGTTAATTAGATTATCTTCATCTTGACTTACACTAACAGGTGGTAAATTTTCTTTTATATTTTTAAATGAATTCTGCTTATTTAACTGCTTAAGATAGGCTAATTCCTCAATAGAATAACTAAAATTATTTTCCTTTAAAAAAGCGGATGAGAAATAACTTAAATTGTGTTTATAGTATTCACAATAGCTGTAATTTCGTTTATCCGACTTAGACTGATTAACCAACGCCCTTAACTCTAAAATCTCCTTTCTAAAGCTAGGAACAAAAGGTAAAAAACTAAAAAAGTTCTGAACCCTAAGTCTGAACATGCTTGGTAATTGTTTATCTAAAAACGCTCTCAAAGATATAAATTGCATAATTTTAAATAGTACACCAGGATTTGGGATACTATTATCCATAATGTTGATTTTATGTCAACATGAAATCAAATTTTGTCAATTTGAATAAATTTAAATTTATAAGTTAATCCAATTTACTTTGGTTAACTAAAGCGTCTGATTCTTCTTTTATTAATTGATCAATAACATTTTTTTTCACCGCCCAATTTTTAATAAAGGTTTGATTAATTGCAGTACAATTATCACCAAACCAAGGGCCTAACTGAACTATCACTAAAGGAATTGCGGTTTTAAGACAATTATTAACCTCCTGTTGTATTTCTTTTTTACATAAATCACCTTGTTGATAACAAGAGTCAATCAAATTATTAAGCAATGTTTCCCAATTCTCAGGAGGTTCAGCGCCTAAAAATTCTTTATTTAATATCTTAGGCAAACTATTTTTTACTAGCCATTTTATACGCATAGGCGACATGGGTTTTTGACATAATTTTTCTTCAAAATCTTGTTTTAAATCCTTTCCAATAAGAGATATTTGTTTTAAGTCCGGACAAGATGGTTGTTGCGACTCAGCAAATAAAGGGAGATAAAAAAAGCTAACAGTTATGATTAGAATTATTTTTAATAATTTCATGATCATCCTTAAAATTATTTAATTGAAATTGGTCAATTTACAAATAAATCAATTCAGTTATTATAGTCTAAAAATAATTACCCTATGATTACCATGACTATTTCTTCTTACTCTGGTGAGATTTTACAAACAACTAAAGACGAACTTCTTAATTTAACGGCCGCAGAAATGGACTTTAAATTTAATGAAGAGAAAGAAGGAAGTCACCTTGCAGTTTATCTACAGGCAGGTTTTCCAGTTAATTTCTTACAAAAACATTATCTACCTACTATTAAAGCGAAATTGGAACATATTTACCCTTCTTTAAAAATTGATGTTCATCTAGACTCTTTTATTAAAGCCCATCAAACGCAATTGGCAGGTAAAGGATTACGAGGCGTTAAGAATACAATTGCCATAGCCTCAGGTAAGGGTGGTGTAGGTAAATCAACTGTGACAGTTAATTTAGCTACCGCATTAGCGCGTGCTGGTGCACGTGTAGGAATTTTAGACGCTGATATTTATGGACCTAGCATCCCTTTAATGCTCGGCCAACATAAACCAGTTGAAATTAGTGGAGAACATTATTTACCTGTTAAAGCGCATGGCATTGAAGCAATGTCAATTGGCTATCTCATGCCAAGTGACGAGCAAGCATTAATCTGGCGTGGTCCCATGCTTGCTAAATCTCTTATTCAAATGTTGAATTTAACCTTATGGGACGAACTAGATTATTTATTTATTGATCTTCCTCCCGGTACAGGCGATATTCAATTAAGCTTGGTACAGAAAATTCCTTTAACAGGCGCTGTTGTTATTACTACACCTCAACCCGTAGCAACACTGGATGCTCAGAAAGCAATTCAGATGTTTGCCAAAACAAATATTAATGTATTAGGTATCGTCGAAAATATGTCTTATCATAATTGTAGCCAATGCGGTCATCAAGACAGATTATTTGGTGAAGGTGGTGGACAGAAGTTAGCATCCAATTTCAATCTTCCGCTACTAGGCCAGTTACCTTTAGACCAACATATTCGCAATCACTGTGATATTGGCCAACCTACAGCAATTTTAGCGAATAATGAATTATCAACAATTTTTACTAAAACAGCATTAAATTTAGCCATTAATATAGCAAAAAAACCTTTAAATTACGCCGACCGATTTCCACCTATCGTAGTCGAATAAATTCTAGTGTTTGCGCACTATAACTTTTGATTAGGGTGTGTTGACACTTAGCTCTTACAGATTAGTTAAAAAAGTATTTAAGTCTTATCTACTTTTTTTCTCGTCTTTACTAGTCGAACGGCGACTGGTGTTTTTGAGGCTATTTTTAAGTAACGTCATAAAATCAATTAAATCGTCATTTTTCTCTGTAGGTTCTTCTGCTTTTCTTTTCGTAGTCTTCGTCGATTTCTTCTCTTCAATCCATTTCATTAATGCATCACGATATTCATCATGATACTTCTCTGGCTTCCATTTTGCACTCATTTCATGAATTAGATCAGTAGCAATTTTTATTTCCCGATCATTAATATGGTAAGCTTTTAAGCCTTCATTAGGAAAATCAAATTCATTTTCACTACGAATTTCCTGATGATAACGAATAACATATAAAATCAAAGCTTCTTCATGAGGTAAAATTAAAGTTAGATATTCTCGATTGCGAATGACAATTTTAGCTATACCAACTTTTTCAGTTTTCTTTAAAGCTTCGCGCAATAAAACATATGCCTTTTTATTAGAGCTATCTGGGACCATGTAATAAGGTCTATCAAAATAAAGGGAACTAATATCACTTAAATCGACAAATTCCTCTATATCAATTGATTTAAATGCTTCAGGTGCGGCGTGCTTAAAATCCTCATCATCAAGAACGACATAACTACCTTTTTGAAATTCATACGCTTTAACAATCTCATCCCAAGGAACTTCTTTGCCTGTTTCTGCATTAACCCGCTCATAGCGAACCCGCGATTGATCGCGTGCATCTAAAAGATGAAAACGCAACTCATTTTTTTTCTCAACGGGGTATAAATTGACAGGAATTGCCACTAATCCAAATGATATATATCCTTTCCAAACTGGTTTTGTCATAATTATCCCTGTTATTGATTTTAACCAATCCTTAATTGAGTATAGAATAAAAATAACTGATGTGAATCAGCTAACATACTTTTTGAGTTTATTAAGGCAGGTGTCTAATGCTTATAGTAAAAAGAAATTATAGAGAGTGATATCCAGCAAATTTTGCTGGATATCATGTTGAGGTGATCAATATAGGTAATTAAGCGCCGCCGCCTGTTCCAGTAGCACTACCGCCAGTTGTATCCCCACCACCTGTAGTACCAGTTGTTCCAGCAGCACCGCCTGTAGTTCCAGTACCTGTAGTACCTGTACCGGTAGTACCACCAGCACCTGTAGTACCAGTGCCTGTAGTACCACCAGTGCCTGTAGTACCAGTTGCTCCGGTAGTCGTCGTGGTAGTACCCGTGGTATTAGCGTTATCAGTATGACGGCCAAATAAGAAATAAAGGACAAGAGCAGCGATAACAATAATTCCAATTATCGTTAAAATTCCCGTACGCTCATTATTAACCATGTTATTCTCCTTAAATCATAATTGTTAAAATAAATTAATCTTATTGACCAGCTCCACCTGCACCAGCTCCACTACCACCTGTAGCACCGCCCATTGAGCCCCCTGATGTACCAGTACCACCTGTAGTGCCGCCCATTGAGCCACCTGTTGTACCAGTGCCACCTGTAGTACCTGTTCCCATTGAACCACCTGTTGTACCAGTACCACCTGTAGTACCTGTTCCCATTGAACCATCTGTTGTATCGGTACCACCTGTAGTACTAGTACCCATAGAGCTATCTGTATTACTTGATGCATCAGTACCCATATTAGTACCTGTACCATTTGTATCTACACCATTATCCGTACTCATAGTATCATTAGTGCCATCACCTATAGGATCAGTACCTGTTACATCACCACCTGTAGTATCAGTACCCATAGAATTACCAATACCACTATTATCTGTACCGGTAGTAGTAGTATCGATACCCGTACCGGTATTTGTACCTGTAGTATCAGCACCTGTGCCAGTTGTGGTAGAATAACTACCATTTGAAGAATCATTTGTTGTATCTGAATCAGAAGATGCAGCAGCATTAACAGCAGAAAAGACCATAGTAGTAAGCATTACTGAAAGTATCCGTTTCATAGCAGCGACTCCTTTATTTGTTAATTTAAACATTTTTCTATTTAGAAATGATTAGGAATTTAAACTCTCTATTAATCTTAAGCCGAGTTCATTTATCGTTGATTCGTTACTGATTCCAGCCATTGTTTATGACGTCTCTCATCAGCCCATCCCCTGCTTAATATTTCAACAGAATCAGGCCATATATACTTGTGAGAATTAATGCGTTCATAAGCTGTATTTGTATCTACTTCATTGCTTATCATCGCTTTTAAAATAGCTTCATCACCAAGCATATTTGCTAATACCACTTTACCTTGGGTAAGTAATTGTTTAAGACTAGGTCCATCAGGGGCTTTTTCTTGATGGCTTTCTAAGAGTGCTGTTATTTCTTGGACATGCCTTTGATGATCATTTTTAAATTCAGTTAATTTACTACGGTACTCAGCATTATCAACTCGATTGATAGCTGCTTCATAAGCTTCAATAGCATCATAATCAAGTTCACAAAGCTCGTATAAGGCATCCTTAAAATGCTCTTGGGTTCCAACTAATGTTGTCATTATCATTCCCTTGTTTATAATTAATTGACATCTATATCAAACCATACCTCAGTAAATCCTTTTTACTTCAAGATAAAGTCCTTTATCATAATATTACAAATTTAATAATTAGCAAGCGATTACAGGAAATCAAGGTTAGGGATAAAATAATTAATTTATCCCTAACAGTTGCAGGCTGCCTTTTATTTAACAATAAAAAGCCTATATCTTTTTATCCTGAACTTACCGTCTACTTATCTTCTTCATTACGAAGTGGAATATCCATTTTCTTTTCAATGATTTTCTTTTCCTTTTGCATGGCTAATTCCATTTCCTGTGCTTCATCAGAAGATAATTCTTTTTTAGCATCTTTGAAAATTTCATTTTCTTCTTCTTCAATATGATGCATTAAAGAATCTGCCATTTTTTGAAATAACTTTGTCCAAGCAGCACCATTTAGAGTTTTATCTGATAAACGATCTAACATTTGCTCAACTTCTTCATGCTCTTCTTTAGCATGTGGAATTTCTTCTTTAGTTGCTTCTTCCTTTTTTAAAGGCTTATAAAATACTTTTTCTTCAGCTTTACTATGAATAATAATTTCTTTTTTTAATTGATTAAATAAATCGTCTCGTTGCTCAGTAGCATGGGGATCTAAGTGCAATATTTTATTAATCAGTTCTTTAGCTACCCGATGATCTTTTTTTAGATAGGTAAAAATGGTCATTTTATTCTCCTTATACCTCAATAAATCAGTTCAGATTTAAAATCATGTCGTTAATTAAAATACTAATTTTCTATTGAAAACAACAACTTCTTCAGTCGCGTCCCTTTTAGTATACACTAATTATCTTGAATTAAAATTTGTTTAAATTTAGATCAACTTATGAGTTAAGTATAGAAGTAAAATAGTAAAATTAACCAATGGACCTTTTTCCAAAGGATTAACTTAGCCTTAATTAAGGCTAAGTTGTCTTAGTTATAATTGATTTTTTGGAGGATTTAAGGATTCTTCTATATGTTGTAAGGCATCTGCTTTCTTTAGACCAAAGAAACTGAAAATCCGATGATAGCCCAAAGCTGCTCTTACGCCTTCATCATTTCTTACATCGTCACCTTTTCGAATTGCTTCTTGTAAAGCTGTCTCAATAAGCGTTGCTTTTTTTTCACACCGAATGGCAAAGAAACTTTTTGAGGCTTTACGTAATCGATCAATTTCGTCTTGTACATATTTCACACCACTGGGAGAGCTTACCGTGCTTTTATTTAAATTATTTTCTTCAAGTATATTTAAGTTTGTGTCAAACGACACTTGAGGTTGATTATTTTCAACTTTTTTTATAATTGAATTATTTAATTCTTCTAGCTCCATTTTATTTTCGACCTGTTTCTGCGGTGATAGCTTAGGCGATGAATAAGGTGTGATTATAGTCATTTCAGGCTTTAAATTTGGACTTGTCGATGGTGTATTTATAAGTTCTCCTTTATCATCTGGATTTTCTTCCTCATCGCTAAATTCCTCCTCATCACTTGCATCATACAATTCACTTTCAGAACCGTAATTATCCTCTGAAAACCAATCATCTTCGTCAAATTGGACTGTCGCTTTTACACTATCTTGTCTTAACCAAGTCATTAATCCATTAAGCATTGCCTCAATAATAAATTTATAATCTTCATCTAATTGATCTAAATCAGTTTCGGTAACTTGCGTTAATAATTGATCATGCTTGAGACGATATTTTTGTATAATTTCTTGATACTCTTCTTGTAAAGGAGCGAGTAAATCTGGCGGTAGTTTAAAATCTTTATCAAGCATCGTTAACCAATCTAGATTAGACATAGCTATTCTTAAAAATTCTACGCAAATTGGACCACAAGAAACAAGCGGGCCATTATCTTTTTCAGTACTTTGAATAGTATGTGGCGATGAAATAATATTAGCTATGTTCAGACTGTCTTTATCAAGTTTCGCTAACTCAGTACCTATTCTATCGTGTTTAGATAATCCTATTGGATTAAAGATAATTATATCTACTTGGCCTTTAGGATTTCTTCTTAAAAAACCAGCGATATAATGTGCGCCACCTGTTTCCGGCTTAACCATAAACGGAAAAAAAACTTTATGTTGATTTTCCGCTTGCTGAAAAAAGTTAATTAATACAGAAAAAAAGTTAACGACATTAAGTCTATCATCATCGAATGATACATAAGGCGGCAACATAACATCTTTAATAGATTGATTAGTGCCAAATGGAAAATTATCTTTTATATCATTATAATATTTCCAGACTAGCCTTTGAGCATCATCTATATGATACCAAGTTTTGAAATCACGCCCATCTTTCACAAAGTTACCTTCTTTACGATATCTAAACTCCCTTGATGCTCTAGTTAAAACTTGCGAATCATCATTCTTAAATACTTCTTCTGGTCGAGTCGCCATTTCATTGCCTTAATTTGGATTTATTGTTAGATAAGAAAGCACAATGATAATTTTTATATTTATAAAATCAAACTATTTTCATCTATAATTTAATTGATTTACTAACTTAGATTATATTTTTGCTTAATGAAGCTAAATAATGCTATAAACACTAGTTTCATTCCTATTTTGAGTGCTTTTTATGCTAAAATAGCTCTCTTTAAAAAGAAGTGATCAAGTCATGTCTGATAATTATACGGCTCAAGCAATTGAAGTATTAAGCGGCCTTGAACCAGTACAACGCCGGCCAGGAATGTATACTGATACAACTCGGCCTAATCATTTAGCACAAGAAGTGATTGATAATAGTGTTGATGAAGTTATTGCTGGTTTTGCCAACAGTATTACAGTGACACTCCATCAAGATAATTCCATCGAAGTTACGGATAATGGCCGTGGCATGCCTGTAGATCTTCACCCGCAACTTGGTTTAAGTGGGGTTGAGGTTATTATGACACGCTTGCATGCAGGTGGAAAATTCTCGGATAAAAATTATACTTTTTCAGGTGGTTTACATGGCGTTGGGGTTTCTGTCGTTAACGCATTATCAGAGCATGTAGAAGTTACTATTAAACGTAATGGCGTTGTTTATCAAATGTCTTTTGCTAATGGTGATAAGACACAAGAATTAAATGAAGTAGGTGTGGTAAAAAAACGAGATACGGGTACAACAATTCGTTTTTGGCCTAATCCCAAGTATTTTGATTCACCTAAATTCTCAACTAAACAATTAATGCATGTATTAAGAGCAAAAGCAGTGTTGTGCCCTGGTTTAGCGATGACATTCATTAATAATATAACCCAAGAGAAGGCTTTTTGGTGTTTTGAGAAAGGGCTTGTTGATTATTTAAAACAATCTTTGCCAGCTGACTATTTCCCTGATGAACCTTTTACAGGTGAATTTTCAAGTGATGAAGCTACCGTTGACTGGGCGGTTGCTTGGTCACCTAATAGCGCTCCTTCTGGCTTAAACGAAAGTTATGTGAATTTAATTCCAACCATTCAAGGCGGAACGCATGTTAATGGTTTACGTGCAGGCCTCTTTGACGCGTTAGCTGCTTTTTGTGATTTACGTAATTTACTACCACGTGGGGTAAAATTAACTGCTGATGATTTATGGGAGCCTTGCCAATATATTTTGTCAGTAAAAATGAAAGAGCCCCAATTTGCTGGTCAAACCAAAGAGCGACTTAGCTCAAGGCAAACGGCAGCTTTTGTAACGGGAGTAATTAAGGATGCTTTTGCTGTATGGCTTAATCATCATCGTAACTTTGGTGAAGCCATTGCTGCATTTGCTATTGAGCGCGCTCAAAGGCGACTTAAACAGTCTAAACAAGTCGCTCGTAAGCGTGTAAGCCAAGGTCCAGCTTTACCAGGTAAGCTTGCTGACTGTTTGCAACTTGATTTAAAACAAGCTGAATTATTTTTAGTAGAAGGAGATTCGGCAGGCGGTTCTGCAAAGCAAGCACGTAATAAAGATTTCCAAGCTATATTACCCTTACGTGGTAAAATACTTAATACTTGGGAAATTGATTCCTCTCATGTTTTAGCCTCTCAGGAAATTCATGATATATCTGTTGCTATTGGTGTTGATCCTGGCTCTGAAGATATATCTGGCTTACGTTATGGCAAAATTTGTATTTTAGCAGATGCTGATTCAGATGGCGCTCACATTGCCACCTTAATTTGTGCCCTTTTCCTTAGACATTTTAGACCACTTGTGAAAGCAGGACATGTATTCGTTGCTATGCCGCCTCTTTATCGCATCGATGCAGGCAAGCAAGTTCATTATGCTCTTGATGAGGAAGAAAAACAAAAAATCATTACTAAGCTTACTAAGTCAAATGCAGGGAAAATTAATGTACAACGTTTTAAAGGGCTAGGTGAAATGAATCCTATCCAGTTACGTGAAACAACTATGGATCCTAATACACGACGCTTAGTTCAGTTAACGCTTGAAGATGAAGACACTTCTATGTCAATTATGGACATGTTGCTTGCTAAAAAGCGAGCTACTGATCGCAAAGCGTGGCTAGAAGACAAGGGAAATTTAGCTGATCCAGCGTTATAAATGCTGGGTTAGTCATCGAGTCGAGCCTAGATAGCCAACCAAAGATCTAAGGGTGCTCATTACAGGTGTCAAAATAATTTGCTCTAGATGAGAATTTAATAGTAAAAAAAGCTCCTGAATTGACTCTTAAAGGCACTTATTTATGTGCCTTGTCTTATCTAGACTTTAACCTAACTAATCTTTTCAGAAAATTACTTAAATCACTCAATAACATTGAAATTTGGTAACAAGAATAAATAGATAAAAGAGAAGCTAAGACTTACTAAACAAAAAACTTAGACAAATCGTTTATAATTAATGTATCTATGAGAGATTTTTTCTGGCCAAAGAACTATCTAACAAGAGTTACTGTAAAATGATTACGGAGGGTTTATGAAAGAAAAAGATGCAATAGAATTAGAAAAAATATATGGCTCAGCAGCCGTTGCAAATAAATTGAGACGAATTGCAGACGCTATTGAACAAACCAAAGGCTTCCAAATACAAATAAACAAAAAACGTATTTATGTACCCATTGACGTGTATGTTGAGTTTGAGTACGAAAAGGAAAGTGATGAATGCGAGCTTGGAATTGAAATAAAGTGGAAAAAAAATAAGAGTTAGTTTTCTTGAGAAGTTAAATATTAATCATTTTACTTTTTAGATGGTGATTAAAATAATAAGTTTAAGGTTTTTTTTTCAAACATTTTATCTTTAAACTCTTCTTAATTTATTTTTATACTTAATTTATAGAAATTATATTTATACCTAATTACTCCTCTTAAATTCTTTATATTATGATTTACATAATATTTACTCTCAGATCCTTATCAATAACAAATTCTAAATTGAAATTAGGCGTCTTACAAAACAACTACAATTGAGAAATTACCCAACATTTTGACTTAATTTTTTTATTTTCATATATGCTGCTTGCTAAAAAGCGAGCTACTGATCGCAAAGCATGGCTAGAAGACAAGCATACTTTAGATGATCCAGCACTATAAACGCTGGACTGGTTACCTACTTTGATCAAAAAATCCTTATACCTTTTATTATTTTATTCTAAACATTATTTTGAAATACAGTTTTAGCACTGTTCTTATCAAATTTAACCTTAAGCCTTCTTATTATCTTTTTTTATTTAATTATCTCAATTAAACTAATTATTTGTTAAAAGCAATCGCTTAATGAGTAAACTGCACCTATTTTTATATACTCTTATAGCTTAACCTACTTGCACTTTTTAATCAGTCTAAATGTAAATTATTAAATATATTTAATTATATTTTTACTAGTATGTATAATATACGACCATAAATTGAGTAGTATTAACTTGTATGTCTAAGCTTAAAACAGAATTAAACTCTTTTATTGATAAATTAGATAAACTAGATTTTATGTCTGAATGTTTTGCAAGGCTAAAGGAAAAAGTTGATGAAGTGCTACTCTTTGGTAAAGCAAATAGCCCAATTGCTGAGAGAGTAGTCAGCCTTTACTGTACAAATAGCAATAATAATAAAAATCAGTTCTTTCCAGTTAACCACTCTAGAAAAGAGCTTGATGTGCTTCCCGCAGTAATAGCTGATAGCCTTCGTTTCTTTGATAAAGAACAAAGAAATCTACAAAAAATTATTGAGCCATTTTCCCTATATTCTAAGTATTTTGAGGACGCTTATTTGTATGGAACAGGAACATGTGAAAACTATGCCATCGTTGGCGCTTATTTCCTAATGGCTGAATTTGATGATATTGAGTTATCAATAGAAACCTTAAATTCAGATCAGAGTCATACTTATATTAGAGTCCATACAACACCTGAATATGTTTTTGATTTTTGGGGCGATTTTTTATGCGAATATACTGATACGCCAACCTGGAATGAATGTGTTGGTGAACTATATCCACGTAATGATAAATCTCACACTAAAATTAATATTACGTTTTCTAATCGTGAGCAATTAATTAATCTAGGCGAAGATATTTTTTCCAAAAAAAATGAAGAACAACGACTTAAAATAATTAATCAAGTTGAAATACTACTAGATAAAGAGTATCAATTTGACAAAAATATTTCAAAAAATTGTGACGTAAGGTAAGCGCTTAGCTGTGTTGAATTTAGTTTTATCACTAAATTTTTCATATTGAAAATAATGATAGTTTTTACCTAAAATTATTAATAATAGTCTTGATAGGATGCAATGTAGAAAAGCTTTTGGTTGCCTAAAACATTAAATGGCTAATAGTCGATGGTAAACTTTACATTATACAAAGCAGAGATATTACCGCATAAATTATATTAGAGAATTACCTACGCGTAAGCCTAATTTAAACTTACATGTAGGTAATTATTACTGTTTAACGATTATAAATTGTGTAGTTAAGTTGATTTAATGAACCACTTGCAGCAACTGAGTAATCACTTGCAGGTGAGGTATCTGCATAACTACAACCTAAACCAGTATTAGCTAAGTTAAAATGAATTTTAACTGTTTTACTTGGTAAAGTTATAGTGTGAAATACAAGTTCGCCAGTCATAGGTAAATTAGTTGTATTATTTACTGTAAATACTTGCTCTGTTTTACTATCAAGTTTTTGAATACCACCAGGGCTTAACTTACCACCATGTAATTTAATCTTAGTTACCAATAAATCATCAGCCAAGTCGTTTTTTAGCTTAATTTCAAATCCATCACAAGGAAGAGCTGCAGCCATCTGTGATACAAATAAGGAAGCCAGCGCTGCTAATTTTATTGTTTTCATATTTAAACTACCTTTTAAAAATTGGCTCTATAACAAAGCCTTATTAAAAATAATTGCACCTATAAAAATGTAATATTTTCATTAATTAGATTTTTAATAGGGTATTAATCAAAATTCATTTAAAAAATGAACAAGGTAGTATCTTTAAATATCAAAAATTAATCAAGGTGTTTTTATTTATTAGATAAGTGTTTTAGAATTAAGTTAAAAATATGAATTTAGGTTATTAAATTAATATTTGCATAAAAATAAACCTTAATTGCGCTACGCTACATTAAGGCTACATGATTGAATTTAAATGCTAGAACTAAGGGTTAAGACATTGCTCGATGATAAACATTAATACCATGATTAACGACATCAACTAAATTAGCCGGTTTAGGAATTGTCGAGTTACTAGAAAAAAAGGCTATTCCTGCTTGTACTCCGCGTACGTAGTTAGCAGCCGCACCTAAACAGTTTAAAGTATTAGGCGCAATCGCTTCAAAAGCATGAATAGCGACATCTGGTAAATACTCTATAGCGGCAGCTTCAGGATTATTAATATATTGCATCATAACAAGGCCTGCAACTAGTGCATTATAACCTCGATAAACGGTACCCCAGTTTAATAAATTATACATGCTTACTTGGTGTTCTTGCTTCTTTATTTGTCCAGTTTGCTTCATGCTATTACTCCTTTATAAATTAAACCAAATAATATTTATAGGCATTATATCTTATCATTTTTTAGATAAAAAGTTGCAAAAAAATTTAATATTATTAGAGGCTTACAAAAATTTGTGTGGCCTTTATGAAGCAGCGAATAATAAAGATTGTATTTGTTAAATTATCAAAAGGTTTATGTTTCATTATTCTCAATATATCTAATTTTTTTCGCCTGTATTAATACTTCTAATCAAATATTAGGGCTTAATAATAGCAACGCCGAAAAAATTTAATCAGATAAACCACCTGTAATTAAACAAATAACAGTATGGATCACCCCTCCATAGTTTCGGCTATGAAATCGGTCTATCTCTAATCTATTAGTTAAATTTGAGAACAGGGCTATACTGTACTAATCTTGAATTAGAATTAATTTGAGAGAAAACAAAATGCGCATAGCAGTTTCCGGCACTCATTCTGTTGGAAAAAGTACCTTTGTCAAAGATTTCTTATATGCATATCCTGATTATAAACATGAGGAAGAGCCCTATCGTGTTTTAAGAGAGTTTTATGATATTAAGTTTGGTAATAAGTCCACGCGTTTTCATAATGGTATACAGCTTTATTATAATATCACTCGCGTACAGAGTTACCTATCTTCATTAGATAATGTCATTTTTGATCGTTGTCCTATCGATTATATTGCTTATTCCCTTTATACCGCTAATCACAAACAAACTGATATTAATCTCGCTTTTGTAGAGGGTATGATTGAGCCTGTACTTAATTCACTTAAAAACCTTGATCTCATCTTGTTTATTCCAATCACTGAAAAACATTTAATAGAAATAGAAGATGATGGTATTCGTCCTACTGATCAAAGTTATCGTAATGAAGTAGATGCTATATTTAAATCAATTTATAGAGAGAAATTATTTGGCATTATGTCCCAGGCGAATTTACCTAAAGTAATAGAAATTTGGGGTACACGCGAACAAAGAATAACTCAAGTTTCGGATTTATTAAATGAAGAAAAGTAAAGAGCCTGTCTGGATGAAAAAAGGGCCAGCTCAGCATTTTTATCAACATCTTCTTAAAAATAAATCGATTGTGCAACAATGGCTAACTATTTTAAGGTCAGCTTGGGGTGATCCCGGGCATCCAGATTTAGAAAAATATTTAGATGTTTCCTATAAAAAACAAGTTATTAAGAGTAAAGATAATTTAGACATTCCAATTTCTCTTTTCATACCTAAACAATTAGATAGTTCTGCAGTCTTTATTTATATTCATGGAGGTGGATGGATTGCACCTACAGCTGGAAAGCATCAAGCTTGGGCTAAAAAAATTGCTCACTTAAGTAAGATAAAAGTTATCAGCATTGATTACCGTTTAGCACCTGAGCATCCTTATCCAGCGGCTTTAGAAGACTGTGTGACGGTCTATGAATATATACGAGCTAATTCTAAGGCTAAAGTTTTTATTGGGGGCGATTCAGCTGGTGGTAACCTTGCAGCTGCAGTAGCACTTTATTGCGCTGATCATGCCATTGCCATACCTGATAAAATACTATGTTTATGCCCATTAATGGACTTTCATTTTGAAAACTACCCTTCTATTTTCGAGCTCGGTATAGGTAACCCTCGGGGAGATTCTAGCTTATTAGCGTTTGAAAGATTTTGCTATGTTCCAGACAAAAAAGATTGGAAAATTCCTTACGTCAGTCCTATGTATGGACAATTGCAGAACTTACCCGAAACGTTGATTTTAATTGCAGAAGATGATCCATTACGGGATGATAATATTGCTTTTGTTGAAAAATTAAAGGCAGCCAATGTTAAAGTAACTATTTTATCCTACAAGGATATGCCACATACTTTTTATACCTACCCTCAATTTTTACCTAAACAAGCGCAATCTGCTAATGAAGCAATTAGCCAATTTATTATTAAATAATGACTGAAGTAGCTCGGGTAGCTTAGATACAATGTTGAATCCATCCAGATAAGGTAGTAGGTGATGGAAGTAGAGTAAATTACCGCTACTATCCATTCTACTAAATCTACTTAAAACTTAATACTTTCTGAGTTAAACTATTTCTGTAAAACCACTAATAATTTTACTGCTTTTTATTCATATGATTTTGTTGGGTTTCCTCAGCTAATATCTCTTCGGATTTTAATTTTTTTCCAGCAGGGACAAAAAAACCTCCTCCTCGCTTTTTACCAAAACCTGCTGGTACAGGGTAACCATGTTGTGCCAACAGGTCTTCTACTATCTTCGTGTTCTTATTTACCGCATTAATATCTTCGACTTTTGGCAAGGCAACTGTTTGTTTTGGCACCTGTGTTAATCTCTCGCCCGCTGGCTTAATAAAATTATTTTCTTTACCACTTTCTGGTAACGGAATTTTTGATTTTTTTAGCAAATCTAGTAATTCTGGACTACATTGTAGATGACTGTAATCAACGCTTTTCTCTTCTACTTTCTCTTGAGTAGAAGTTCCAGCCGGTTGTGCAATCACATCCATTGAGTATGCTTGGTTTGGCTGGGGTAAATAAGTTTCTGAATTTTGCGTAAATTCTTCTGTATTCCCAGTTAAAGCAGACAAAATATCTAATTCTTCTAAAGGATCTATCTCTTGATCCCCAAACATCTTTTTCCATAGCAAGTTATCTAATTGAACAGATTCTTCAGATTGGCCAGCTGCGACTTCTGGATTAAAAACTGGATTATCATGTTGTTCGCTACTTTCAGTCCTTTGTAAATCTAATTCAATTGGATGAAAAAAGTTATATAATTGAATATCTTCTTCAATTAAGTTTGGCATATCTCCTAAAGTAAATTCCTGCTGAACTTCCTCTTTTTGTTCCACTATAATAGTAGGATTACTTTGTTGCTTGGTCGTTTTATCCTCAGTTTCTAAGTACGCTTGAAGAGAGGCAATTAATGCTTTAGGTAAAGAGGAAAATTGCGATTTATATTTCTCTAAAATATAATCACACATTTGCTTTTCTGTAACAAGAAATACTTTTTTAAGTTGGACAATACTCTGGCCAGCTTTGATAATTTCATCAACTTTTGGTTCACTAAGCTTTGTTAGTAAATTAACACTAGGTATTGGCTTTGTAGTAAGTGGCATAATAGCTCCTAATTAAAATATAGAACAAATATTATACAAAATTTTTATTAATGAATTATTAAATATTGATAAAATTTTGCACAAATAGAATTAATTACTACTTATTTAGATGGTGAATACATTGAATTAGTACTTATAATAAAGTTAGTTGAATTTAATAAAATCTTTAATAATCAATTGCTTGTTTTTTAATATGTTATTTATACTTTATATGTCTGGGTGTAATTTATTTCTTTTTGTTGCAAATAAAGTAAAAATTATAAAAACTCAAATCGAGACACTGTTTAGCTGTATATAGCCGAAATAATTAGTTTATAAAAACCGCTTCATTTTGATTATCAGCTCTCTTCCTTTAATTGTTGTCCTAGGCTATCTTTAAGGACTGAAAGCCTCTTACCAGGATGATAAATTGCTTAAGTTTACTCTGATCACCCCCTAATCGGTTATTGCTATTACCTAACTAACCTAAAGTGTAAACTGTTTATTATCTGTGCCTAAATGGTTAGATAACAAATCACTATATTTCGTAGAAAAGATGTGAAAAATTGGGTCATACTCTTGTATTAATTGAAAAATTTCACCTACTTCCTTATCTTTTCTTCCTTGTTGGCTGATTAGAGCATTCACTAACTGATAAAAAGCGTCCCGAAATTCGCTATGTAATAAAGTGTTACTGTTAGCGCTTATAAACTCTTTTTGTGCATCATACGGTAGCTTAACCACTAGTTTAATTAAAGCTTGCAAAGCTGCATAACGAACATGCCACTCCGCATCCTTCAGTTTGGCTTCAATCTCTGTACATATTTTGCTTAGTTCAGTCAGCGGCACATGTAGGGCAAGTACTGCTAAACATTTTACTGCTGCTCGACGCATATTCTTATCTGCATCAGTTAATTTAGTCCTAACTTCCGTGCAAATTGCACTAAGCTCATGCGGTTGTCCGTATGGTGCAAGCCAGGATAAAGCATATGCCGCATCAGCATGCCCAGCTCCAGCATTCATTTTAGCCCTAGCTTCAATACATAGAGAAGTAAACTCCGGGCATTTTATATATGTTGCAAACCCAACTAAACATTTTACCGCAGCTTGGCGAACGCCCCACTTTGCATCAGCCAATTTAGCTTTGACCTCAATAAGTGTTGTGTTGACCTCGCTAGGTTGAGCAAATGGTAAAAGTGCTGCTAAACACTTTATAGCTGCTTTGCGAACCTCCCAATCAGGGTCATTCAATTTAGCTTTAATCTCAATAAGTATCTTACTAATATCGCTTAGTTGAGCATGTGGCAAAAACGCCGCTAAACAATATAAAGCGGCTTCACGTGTAAACTCGTCCGCATGAGTCAATTGAGCTCTAGCTTCATTACATATCATACTAAGCTCAGCGGCTTTCATACACGTTGCAAGCACAGTTAAACATTTTACTGCCGCTTGGCGAACTTCCAAACTTTCATCAGTCAATTGCGCTCTAATCTTAGTGCATATCATCGTAAGTACGATGGGTTTTACGTATGGCACAAGGGCTGCTAAACATGTTACCGCTGTGTGACGAACAGAACCGTAAAAATTACTCAATTTAAGACTAACCTCAGCGCATATGTTTGTAAGCACAATAGATTGGGCAAACGGCGCAAGCGCTGATAAACACTTAATTGCTTGATAAGCATGCTTACTTGGCTCTTTTACCATTGCGCTCACAGAACTAATAAATATATCTAAATAAAGTGGTGGAAGATAAGGTACTAAATGAGTCAGCCAATTTAAGGCCAAGCAGATTTTTTCGCTATCCGTACTCTTTAATTGCGCCTCAATTTTATGGATTAGGCTAATATCAATTAAAGCAGGCTTATTCTCTAGTTTGCTTATAACCAATAAAGCGGGTAATTTACTTTTAAAATTTAATAAAGGATTTTTGATAAGCTTAAATAAAGCATCGATTAATTGTTTTCGATTTTCATCCCTCAAATAAGCTACGTCAATGACCGGGTTTACTTTCTTATTTAATAAGCTGTCTAATACATGTTGCTGATAAACAATCGCTTCAGGTCCTTGCTTAAATAATAAAGCAAGGGTCGCAATAAACGCTTGGTATTTATCCACTAATTGACATTGCTTATACAAGGTCTTGGCAGGTAATTTAGCATGAATAAGAAGAGCAATTTCTACGGGTAATGCTGCAAAAAACGTAGGCGATGGCATAAATAATAGCTTTAAAAAATGATTATTTTATGCGCATATTTAATTTTTGCAATCACTTTCGCACTAAGCACCAGCTTAATTACATAATTGTTTTAAGTAGGGTCTTAAAAACAATGTTTTTTAAGACTTACTCATTTCCAATTAATACTAATCAATTAATTTATTGTAATAACGATAAATTAGTTCATATACCAAATATAATATTAGTTGTACTGAGCGTACTACAATAGATCTACCCTCCCCTGCTATGTTATGACATGAATCGCGTGCTTGATAGACTTTTTACAAAATCACCTTCCTTTAGAGCCTTAGAGATAACTTTATCTAATTCCTCTTTGGAATAGGCCTCTTTCTTAGAGAAAATTTTGAGTGGCCATTTTTTTTCTGTATCTGGCTTGATTGACTTATCAATGAAATGGTCAATGGCTTTTACCGCCTTAGAGTCTAATTTTGTATCTAAAGATTGTTGTATCGCGGTAAGTATAATCTCTACTTCTTGCTTCAAAAGATAGGGAGGGAGTTTTTTATGAAACTGAAGATAACCTTGAATTAAATCATCTACCAAAGAGACTAACAATTCTTTTTTATCGCTTAAAGAGTGATAACTATCAAAACTGTCTTTATATAAAGCTAATCGATTTGTTTCTACTAAGAAGTCATACTGCCCATTAAGGCGTCTTTCCGAGCTAACATATGCAACATTTTCTTTAAAAGAAATTTCCTCACTATATTGTAAATGAACTGTAACACTATTAGGAATACGAGCTTGCATGCCAATCTCAACTATTTCATTGTCACCGTTTCTTAATTCGGGTGGATGATTACGACCGCCAATAAAAAAACATAACGTTCCATCCTCGCATACCTTATTAATTAAGGTAGAAAAGACTTGGTTAGGATTTATAAGTCTATCTACACTTCTTAAGTACTCAAACATGGCTTTATTTTTGCCATCTATATCATTATCCCATTTTCCATCATTTACTGAGAAAGGATCGCTTATCTCATTTTCAGCCCCCAAAACTAAAATACCCTTGTTAATTGCTGCTAAAATAAGAGTGAACAAAACAATATCTGCTCCTTTAAAACCTTTTAAAGGGGTTTTTTCACCTTTTCTTGCTTGCGCCAACGCATCATATAACGCCTGATTTTGCTCTTGGTTTAAATGTTCAAGCACAAAGACTACTTTTCTTTTGGATTGAGCTAAAACATCTATATTAGCTAGCAAAGCAGCTATAGATGGGCTTTTCCCATGTTCTTCCCCTACTAAAATACTAGAAAGCTGGTCATTAGTGATTGCTGTTTTTAATAAATTTCTAAAGGTTTTCTGTCCATCTAAAATAATTTGATTAGTAATGTTCTCAGAAGAAGATGCCATAGCTAAGCCTTGTAAATAAGGAATATACTTATATTTTGGCTAACCTTAGCTATTATGCAAGTTGACCTATTAGAAAGGATGATAGAATTGAAATAAATTCTCATTAATAAAAATTTACCTTTTATTTAAATATCCTTATCTTGCGCTTAATAATTTCTAAAACTTTTAGAAAAGAGCTTTAAAATCTATCTTTTACGTCTATTTCTAAAAGATTTTTTTTACAGTCAAGGTCTCCCCTGATTAAGTCGCATTTATGTATAAATTTTTAAGCCAGCAAAGCTTAATATTAAATATTTTGAACAAATTGATTAATTTTTATAAAATGAATTATAATTAAGAGATTATGATAAGACGTTTTATTCAAGCTGCGATACTTATTTTTTTCTCTGAAGTAACAGCCTCTACTATACTAGGATTTGAAGAACATGCTCCCCCTTCGCTAGCGGATCATCTTCATTTGTCTCCAAATGATCCGGTGGACGGGGGCTGGCTTCCTAATCTTACGGGCTTGCCACTTAATAACCAAGTTAGTTTATTAAATGCGCGTGTGGTTGACCTGGTAAAGAATGAAAAAGATAAACAATGCGCTTTAGTAAATTCAAATCTTAGGCTGCTGATTTTTCAGCATTTTCTCGTTTATCAATATATGGCCAATGCCCAAAATACTTATTTTGATGATCAAACAGCTTATCAATGGGCCCATATTTTAGCGATGATTCTTAAAGAAAGTAGTGGTGATTCGGCAGGCATCACCGATATGAATGGTCATTCAATTTCTACTTATAAACCCCAAACTAATTTAGAGCAATGGAGACAAATATTAACTCTTGCCCAACAAAGGCATATTCAATTTAATTATCAAACCAACTTTGGTTTAACCCAAACGTCAGCGGATAGGTTATTTAATGCATTTCACTTAGGGCGTAATACATCATATGATACTGCTTTTTTAGAAGGTAAAGAAGGTGCTGCAACCCCAAGGAAAGTAGATTTAAATACCGCAATTGCTATCCGCAGGCTAATTTGGTTCTACCAAGATTTTGCTCAAGGTAGGATATCACAAGCAGATAGTCGTCTTCATCAAATGAATATTAGTGATCCCTATTTTATGGACCAATATCAAGCAGGTTTAGAAATGACAGTTGTATATTGTGGCACACGCTTCATGTTTCGTGAAAGTCAACTAAAAAAAGGCTTATTAAAAAAAGCTGTTGCCTCTATTGCTTATTGCAAACTTGGCAATTCAAAGAGTGGATATGGCTTACATGAAATAGATCAAGAATGCTTCGCCCAATGGGTTACTTTATGCCCAGCTTTAAACATCGATATTGCTCTCCTTACCCCTCTTAGTTATTTCGCTACTCGGGGAGAAAAGCCAATTTGTGAAGAAACCTTTAAAGAGTTAATTAATAAAAAGTCACTTGCCAAACAATCGTTATAAGGTTTTCTATAAATGAATACTTAATAGTTTTATTAAAAAATAATCTTTTTGAGACTATTTTTAACTCTTCCTTTCCCAGTATCAATTATTAATATAAAAATAATATTATTCTTTCTCAAGAGGAAGGCTAAGTGTAAAATTAGCACCTTGATTAATACCTTTTGACTCTACCTTTAGCTCTCCACCTAAGTCAATTGCTAACAAAGCACAATTATGTAAACCATAACCATGTCCATTTGATTTAGTAGTAAAGCCAAATGAAAAAATTTTTTGTAGATCTTCCTTGGCTATACCTATGCCGTTGTCTTTAATAATAACTTCAAGCCATCTTTTTTCTGTAAGTAGCTCTAACCTTATTACCAATCTTTTCTCATTTTTATTACTGATTGCTAAAGAGTCGATAGCGTTTTTAATTAAATTAATCAGAATTTGTTGTATTTTATTTTTAACCGATAAAAAAGATGGAAGTGGCTTAAATTGCCGTTCTACATTAATATTAACTTTTCTAAGCCGATTAGCAAATAACGGCAAAATATCTTCAATTAACTCAGTGAGTTCAATAGGCTCAAGAAGACTTACACCAGGGCGACTAGATTCTTGTTGCATTATAATGAGTTGATTTACATGTGTGAGGTTTTTGTCTAAATTTTCTAACTCTTCTTGTCTTTTTACTTTTTCATTTTCTAATTTTTCAATTAACCCTTTAAAATAAGGCATAACTACTTTACCGCGCTCATCATGAGCTAGAAAATAATCTAAATTATTTTTATTTTTTTCTAGCAAGTCTAACAACTTAGGTAATTTAGCTATCGATGATTGTTGATTAGTTTCTGTGAGCAAAGCAACGGAAGTATTAATACTATTTAAAACATTCCCAACATTGTGAAGAATACTGGTAGCAATCTCAGCAACTCCTGCAGAGCGAGAGGTTTCAATCAAAGTTGTTTTAGCCTTATCTAGTTTAAGTAACATTCGATTTAGGTGCTCTTGTAATTCGCCTATTTCATCTTGACTCAAGATAGGAAGTAAGGGCTCTAAATTATCATAATCAATATTTTTAGCAAACTGACTAAGATAAATAAGAGGATTTGATATTATTTTTGCTAGAAAAAAACTAAGAATGACAATAACTAATATAATGATAAGATTTAAAAACAAAGTTAGGTTTGTTAAATGGCGAGCAGCCAGATTAATTTTTTCACGTTCATCATCAATATTAGCTGACTCTTGTAAGAGTAATGTGTCAATGTAATGATTAAGTTGCTTTCCTTTATTTTGTAGTATTGTTTCTTGGTCATTGATACGCGGTATATGTTGCTTTTGTTCTTTAGCAGAAAAAACATTTAAAGCAGAAATCATAACCTCATCTCGCAAATTAGTAAGTCGCTTTACATGTACATCTACTTGCTGATGATGATAATAACTGTAATTTTTCGCTTGCTCTCCTAGCTCTTCTAGCAAAGATAAAAACTCATCCTTAACAGCGCCCACCTTGTCAGGTGTATTAGTATTCCCCGCTGTTTGTTGAAATTTAACACTTAAATTTTCAATAAATAAATTAATGCGATTATTTAAATTTTGCATTCTTAACAATGATTCAAGCCGTGGGACAGTGCTATCCACGAAAATCAAAAAATTTTTTTTAACATCTAAGTATTTCGTTAGTAAATAAAGGTTAACCGGTACAAAAAGCATGACTACTAAGAACATACTTAATAAAATTTTATGTCGAATACTCATTTACTCATTTACCACTATAGTTTGTGACTGTGCCTGCAAAACAGCATGAGCTACTTTCTCGCCCAACTTTAATCCTTCGCTGCCATCGATAGGAAAATGAATTCCTCCCCAAACACGGCTTGAGCTTGCCTGGTGAGCCTCTTCCCACCAAAGCGATTTATTTTTAGGAAAATAATACGTTAAAATCGTTGCTGCAGCAGCAGAAATACAGGAGTGTCCAGCCGGGTAACTTGGATGGTTTGGCGTAGGCATGACTGTATGAATATTAGGATTTAACATAAACGGACGCTTTATCCAATAAGTATATTTCGCATTAAATAATGCTATTACTGCATCGGCTATGCCCATAGAAAGTACTGAGCGAACAAAGACTACTTTAGAAAACGGAATTTGCTCTCTATCCATGTAATCATTAGCAAATTTCAACCAAATACCAGGTGGTGTAACGGTGGAAGGATTTCCTGCCCAAAATACGACAGCCTTAGTCTGTTCAGGCGTGATACTAGATAACGCTTTTTCTGTTTGTTTAAGTTGTGCTTGCCATGCGGGGTCATTAGGCTTAGGTGGATTAGGGGATAAATATTGTTTTACAGAGCTAATAAACCATGGTGCCCAGGAGCCAACTTCTTGCCCAAAAAATGGTTTAACGCCAGCCCAATAGCCTTCTCCGGCAAGTTGAGGAGATAAACGCTCGTTTAGTCTGTCTTTTGCAATCCGTTGTTTGATTTTACCTAAAACAAGATCACTTAAGCGGCGTGAAAAACGATCATCATTATTAACAGTAAGCTTAATATTTAAACAGCTATCAGGGAAGAATAAGCAAAGCACTTCACTAGAGACTATATCAAGACTCCCTATAAATTGATGTTTCGAATTAAATGCCAAAAAAGCGGCATCACGCTGGGCTGTCGTGACATAAGCATAGAGTTTTGAAGCTGGCGCATCAGCTAATTTATGAGATTTAACTAAGTCAAACATTAAATTATCCCATTTTTTTAGGGAACTTGTAGTCATTAACTTATTAGACTGTAATTGAAATAAAGATGCTTGTTCCTCTGGCGTATATGTAAAATAAGTAGGTAATTGCTGGGTTTTAGTATTAGATAAATAAAAATAAAGGCCAGTTAGAATAATAATTAGTGATACGCTTAAGCTTAAGGCTAACCAACCCTTTTTCATCGTTATTCCTTTCGGACTTGTTTTAACATATCCTTAATTGCATCAGGATTGTTTAATAATTGGGTCAGGTCTTCTGCAGGCAAGGGTTTACTAAAATAAAAGCCTTGAATTTGATCACAGCGGTACCCTTTTAAAAAATCAAGCTGCTTTTGTGTTTCTACTCCTTCAGCAAGAACATCTAAATTTAAACTTTTCGCCATCGAAATAATTGCCTGAATAATTAGCTCATCATTCCCATTACACTGAATATTATTTATAAAAGAGCGGTCTATTTTTAATCGATTTAAAGCCATTGTACGTAAATGATGTAAATTAGAATAACCCGTACCAAAATCATCTAATGCAATTTGTATACCAAAGCTTTTTAATTCATTAATCTTATCAATAATAGAAGGGTTAATAATGGCGCTTTCACTTAATTCTAGCTCAAGGTATTGAGGTGCTAGATTTACTTCACTTAATATCGACTTTACTTTTCCTATAAAATCAATCTGACTTAACTGTTGAGAAGTAATGTTAACAGCCATCCGTATCGGTGCTAAACCTGCTTCTTGCCAAGCCTTATTTTGTTTACATGCTTCTTTTAAAGTCCACTCACCTATAGGAATGATTAAGCCTGTACGCTCTGCAATAAGAATAAAATCTATCGGCAAAAGTAGGCCTTTTGAAGGGTGCTTCCAACGTATCAATGCTTCAACGGCTTCTAATTTATGCTCTTGTATATGAAATTGTGGCTGATACCATAATTCTAACTCTTTTTTTGCTAACGCTTGATATAATTCCGTTTCAAGCTTTAACTGCTCTAATACATTCTCATTCATTTCATAAGAGTAAAATTGAAACTGATCGCCGCCTAACTTTTTAGCATGATACATTGCTGTATCAGCATTACGTAAAAGATTATCTACCTCCTGGCCATCTTGAGGACATAAAGCTACTCCCATACTACTAGTAACACCTAAAGTATGACCCATAATTTGTAAAGGTTCTTTAATAATATGGATTACTTTGTTAGCAATTTTTGCTATGTCGTCTAGGTTAATTAGTTCAGTAATCAGCAATACAAACTCGTCTCCCCCAAGCCTTGCTAACGTATCAAAAGAGCGGACTGCAGATTGTAAGCGTTGCGCTAACATATGCAATAATTCATCACCTGCTGAATGTCCTAAACTATCATTAATTAATTTAAACCGATCTAGGTCAAAAAATAAAATAGCAAATTGGGTTTGATAACGCTTATAAGTAGCGATGGCTTGCTGTATTCTATCTTGAAGAAGTACTCGATTAGCTAACCCTGTGAGGGCATCGTGTGTCGCATGAAATTTTAGTTCTTCCGTCCTTTTTTGTACTTCTTGTTCAAGCGATAGCGTATAAACGCGCGACTCCCGAAGCAACTTCCACTTTCTTGTTAATGCATAAGCTAATTGACGTACTGCAATATGATCAAAAGGCTTTTTTAAGATAAGAAAATTATCGCTATGTCCTAATTCTTCAATAGTTTCTTCCCAAGTATAATCAGAATAGGCTGTGCATATCACTACATGAAGATCAGCATCAATTTTCCAGATATTTTTAATCGTCTCAATGCCATTCCAACCCGGCGGCATACGAATATCTACAAAGGCAAGTGCATAGGGTTTTTTATCTTCAATTGCCTTTTTGATAAGTGCTGCGCCTTCGTGACCTTGCGTTGCTGTATCGATTTTAAAGCGTGGTAAAATTAAATTATCTGGAGAATTAGGGATTTTCTCAAATAGTTTTTCTTCAAACTCTTCAAGTTCATTTGGAATAGGTTTTGTAAGTATTTTTAGAAAGTCTTTATGAATTTCTACATTATCATCAATGATGATAATACGAAAATCATACTTAAGATCATCCATAAGCTCATTTTAATAAATTTTTATTCTATTATAGCAAATAATGAAATTAATTTTCTTTAGATAAGCATCTTATTAAGATTAGAGGCTAGGAAGTTTTTAAAAGTCCTTTCAAAAGATTTATGAGCCTTATATATTAATAATGGCTATATGTAAGGTTTTAAGCTTAAGTCACTTTTAATACTCGTCCAAACTACTTGCCATATTTTAAAAATCGACAACTTCATTTAAGATGCTTAAACGCTATTAAATTAAAATTAACTTAGCATAGCATAGTTAATTTAGGCGAATAATTACTAATTTAAAGTTAAATTTATAGAAAGTCCAGCTCACGCGTACTTAATAGTAATCGCTAGAGATGTGTTGCTGTAATGAAAGCGCTTAACAACTAACTTAATTGATTCTGCTAACCTGTGTTTTTGAGACATTTTATATCCTTCATTATTATAATTATCTAATGACATAATTAAGCTGGATTTAAAATCTATATTAGAAATATAACTTTAGTAAAACAAAGTAAAATTAGTGTTTCGAGCCTGCAGATCTGCGAGCAACTACAACCACTAATTTGTTTCCCGCTATAAAATAAGTTAATGTTTACTAAACATAGGCTTAATACAAAAATATGAAAAAAAATTTAGCTTACCTATTTATAGCCCTATCGCCTTCATTAACTTTAGCTAAAGCTTTAATAGATAGTGATGTAGTAGATAAGCTAAAGGATATGCAAAAAAAATTCATACAACAATCTAATGTAGATAAAGAGCCTAAAATTTCTCTGTTAATTTTTTTACACTCTTTTAATGAGAAAAAGGCTTTTTTAAAAGATATTAATCAATATTCTAGTATTGAAATTAAAGATATAAGCTTTATGCCAGCTGTAACTATTGTTATTCCTGCTAGGACATACTTATTCAATAAGTTAGCAAGTCACCCTGCCATAGCTCAAATTTCCTCTTACAACTTAGGAAAAACTGAACTTGATATTAGTACTCAGATATTAAAATTAACACCATCTATTGTATATCCCGAAGTGAGTAATTGGTGGGACCATGGTTATACAGGTCATAAAGGAGTTATTGGTTTGATTGATGATGGGGTCGATCCTAATCACCCTGCATTAGCTAATAAAACTCTAATTATAAGAAAGGAAGAAGGATCGCTATATTCAAATTATCTAAATGGTGTACGTTCATCTCACGGTACAGGTGTTGCTTGTATCTATGCTAGTAATAATAAAACTTATAAAGGGATTGCTTATGGCGCTAGTAAAATTGTTTTAGGACTATCAGGTAAAGAGACACCAAATATTGAAGATATCATGTTAACCATGAGCACCTTAGATTGGATGCTAACACGAGCAGAAATTAAGCCCACAATCATTAATTACAGTATGGGTAATGGGAAAATCGCTTGCTCGAACTGCCCTGAATGGAGTGGGCTTGCTAAGGTAGTTGATTATGTTGTTAATAATAAAAAAATTCTGTGGGTTAAGTCAGCTGGTAATGCAGGTTATATAGCGCCAACTAAACAGGCTCCATTTGCTACTACTTTAACTGTACCTGGTGATAATTATAATGCGCTGACTATTGCGAACATGAACCCTATTATTAATGAAAATGGTATTGATTATAAAACAGCTAATCGTGACAAACACAGTATAAGGTCAACAAGCAGCCGAGGCCCTACACCCTCTGGTAGACGTAAACCCGATTTAACAGCACCTGGCCATAACACTAGAACTTGTGCGCCTGATCCAGAAACTTATCATTTTAAATACACCGACAGCATGGATTATAAAAATGGTTATCGCCTAATGACAGGAACTAGTGCTGCAGCTCCTCATGTAGGAGCAGCCATCTTATTAATCCAAGATGCAGGTATTACTAATCCTATAGCAATAAAAGCTCTACTTATTAATAGTGCTGATACTTGGACTGATAGTGATAAAGCTGAACCTTATGACGGTATTATTAGAAATCATTTTCCTATTATGGGATCTAAATGGAATCGTACTTATGGCTGGGGCTATATTAATATGGAACAAGCCTTTGCGCAGAAAGGATATATCATTGAAGATAAATTAACATTAAATAATTCCTCTCTAACCTATGAAGCTTTTCTAAATGTAGGTGAAAAAATTACGCTTGTACATGAACGACGTGTAGGCTATTTTAAAGACAGTACCGAATGGAAGCTTAGCCATCTTTCTTTAGAACTAATTGACAAGAATACGGATAAAATTATTGCTTTTGATGATAGCCCAATTGATACTGTTCATCAGGTAGCAAATTGTAGGCTATCAAATGGCAAATGCGCGCCTAAAGATAAAGCTCGGCATGTTTTAGTACACGTTAAGCTTCTAAGTCAAACGATTGATGGTAGTGATAGTGAGCCTTTTGCACTAGTTCTAAAAACGCCTAATACTTCAGACAACTCCTAAAACAAGAATGATGTGGTGTTAAGACACTGTTTGAATGTTTAAAATTTTTGATGTGAGGCTATTCTACCAAGCCTTATGAATGTGGGAATTTAAATTCGTTTATAAGTTTCAAACAACTTTAGTAGAAGGTAAACAAACTATGGCTCGCTACTTAATTATTGCAGCAAGCAGTGCAATTGGACAAGCGGTTAGTAAACTTCTCAAAGAACAAGGAGATGAAGTTATAACCACCACGCGCAACAAAGATAAAATAACACCAGATTTTACTTTGGATGCTACTGATTTTGATGCAGTTGATAAGGTTTTCGAGCAGGCAGGTACCCTCGATGGCGTTGTGAATTGCGCAGGTTCTTTATTACTTAAAAGTGCTCATCTCACAAGTTTTGATGAATTTCAAAACACAATTAATGCTTCTTTGACTACATCATTTGCCATTATTCGTGCTGCAGGGAAATACATGAGGCATGGTGGCTCTGTGGTACTCATTGCTTCAGCAGCAGCTTTAACAGGCTTGGCTAATCATGAGGCTATTGCAGCAGCTAAAGCGGGGATTATCGGTTTGGCTCAAGCGGCGGCTGCGACCTATGCCTCATCTAATTTGCGTATTAATGTAGTAGCTCCTGGGATGGTTAGAACCCCTCTTACTGATTCTTTATTTTCTAATCAATTAATAGCTAAAGTATCGATTTCTATGCATGCGTTGGGGCGAGTTGGAGAACCTTTGGATATTGCAAGAGCTATCTTATTTTTTCTTAATACCAGTAACAATTGGATAACCGGCCAAGTTCTTGCCGTGGACGGCGGGTTAAGTGCTGTTCGTCCTAAGCTAAAAATTTAATTTATCCTTTTTAGCCAGCATAGGTCGGGCTAGAGACCCGACCTATGCTGGCTAATTCCAAAATATTATAATATAAAGCTATTTTTTTTAATTAAACTTTTAAATTCACTGAGGTGCATATCATTTCCATCGGGCCTAAGACCACAACCTTTTGTACCCATATTATAAATTTTAGTATGCGCGTCTTTAAATGCATCCTGTATTAATTGTGCTGTAATACTCTTTCCTCTAGCGTGCCAAACATTGGCTCCTTCTAAATTGATAAAAGGCGAGGTTTTATTTTGGGCATGCCTAGCATAGTCTCGTAATACATTAATATTTCCCACTTGATAAGCATTTAATACTTTTTGTAAAACAAAGATTTTATTATCGCGCCGTCCATCTTGATGCCGTAATCGAAAAAACACATTTCTCTGTATTTTTAATTCAGTTAAATGCAATTCAATATTTTTAATAAGGTCTGAATTTGGTATAAATTGGCTTAAACATTTACTAGCTGAAAATTCAATCTTATCTTCTAAATCTTCATCAACGCTCAAATCTTGCTGTACGTCTGCTGGTTTACCTGGCCTTAAGAGGCCTAGTTTTGGGAAAAAAACTAACTTACTAGTAGGCATACAATCACTATCTCGAACCCAACAACCTAAGTCATTACTTAATTTTTGTTGGGCCTTGTCGCGTATAACTTGGCTTGTAAAGAGATTATTACCAAAGAAAAAATCCGTACCCCAAAAAATGCGTATCTGGTTATGAGTAGTTACAAACTGTTTTGCTAAATAAATAGGATTATCTTTATCTATTGCAGCTGTTTCTTTATCGTAATGTCTTGCATGACTAAAAAATGCATCTAACCTTCCCTCTGTATCTCTACCTGTAATAGCAAGGCACATACAGCCTAATAGGCCCTCTGTCCAGAGCATATCTATAGGTCCATTTTCAATATCTTTTAAGATTATTCCGGGTCCTTTCCCTGGGTGGTTACCATTTAAACCAATCACTCTTGATATATCCGTTTCGTACCAATCAGTAGAACCAATAAAGATATTATTTGCTCCTAAATTAATATTTTTCCCCCAATGATGCCCACATTGCTGTAATTGTCTAATTTTTTTTTGAATGTCAAATTTTGTATTGGCCATATCAATAAACTGTTTTTTAAATATATAGTTAGTACTGAAATATCGGCCAGAGGCCTGACCTATAATTGCTAGTTGATTTAAAAGTATCTAAGTTTTAAGAAATCACAAATTATAAAGTTAATTTATCTATTAATTAGTCTTTAACTTATTTGATTAAATAATATATCTTTAGTATTGAAAAAGTCACTATGATCCTATGGCATATTAAATGATGACAATCGCCCCTTTAGTTAATAATCATATGGATGACTTCAGAGCTGATAATTTAAAGACACTTAATGAGGCAAATATTTTAAATAATTTAACGAGGCAATATATTAAAGAGCATACATTGTGAACAAAAGGAGGTATTAGCTGTATTTATCTATTTCTTTATTTATTATTCTTTACTTATACTTAATTGAAACCTATTTATTTTTTTTAACACTATCTTCTTTATGAATTGCTTCTTTACCGGACTTAGTACTTTTGACTTTTAGCTTGGGATTACTTTCAGATGCCTTATATGTTTTACTACCCAATTTGGTATCTTTAGTAAGTTTTTTTTCAACAGTGCCTTTAGTTTTTCCTTGAGGAGAATTCCAAATTACTTTATCCCCTTTTTTAAGTTTACTCATATTAGCCTCCTAATTTATTAGTTAAAAGTAAGCTTTTAATAAAAACAGTTTCACGTAAAACCTAATCTTTTTCTGCTTGTAACTTCTTTTAGACCATTTATAACCTGAATCACTACCCAAAAGCCAAGCAATTGTCACTATCCATTTCCAATTTTTTTAATATAGTTAATTATTAATTAAAGACTGTTATTTAATGTGCCAAATTTTTTCTTTATAAATTAAGTAAACGTTAAATATTTCATCTTGCATTAATTTTTCAAAATTATCACTTTTAATATCAAGCCCCCCTGTATAACTACCAAAAGAAGGCATAACTATTTTATTTTGATTCACTAAAAAACATTTACCAGTAATTTTTTTAATTTTCAACTTAGGATGATAATGGCCTACTATTTGGTATGGAGTATTAGGTAAAAAGTCATGAGTAAAAGTAATACTTTCTAATTTCCAGTATGTACAAAAATAAATATTCGTTGCAAAGCTAAGTATGACCTTTTTATCGTGATTACCCATCAACCAAATCCATTTATCTAACCGAGTAGAAATATGTTTAAGCAGTTTTTGTGCTGAATTATTTATACGTAAAAAAGCGTTTGGATCATGAAGATTATCACCTAAAGATAAAAGTATTTTGGGCTTGAAATAATCAATTACATGCTCAAGGCGTTTAAGCGTATCCCACGTATCGTATAAAGGAAGTGGATTTCCACGTTTAGCATAATATGAGCCTTTCTCTAAATGAAGATCAGCAACAATAATTAATTGTTGTGCTGGCCAATAGATAACCCCTAAGCTACTTAAAATTAATGGGTAATCAGCAAATATTACTTGCACTAACTTTTTTTCACTCTCGTTAATTAACAATTTCTTTAACCTCATTAATTAATTTATCGGCAATAGCTTCAATTTCAGCATAGGATAATACCTCTTCTTCTGCTTCACCGCTTATTTTTTCAGTTACATAGTTAGACAAAATAGGAATAGCGAATGGAGATGGACGACTTAATACATTTAGATGAATTTTATGATGAAAGCGTTTTAACAGATTAGTTAACCTTTCGATGTCTAGAAGTAATTTATCAACCTCTTTACGTGTAATTTTGAGTAAAATATGTTCAGGTTCGTAACGCTGTAATACATCATAAATTAAATCTGTACTAAACGTGACTTGTTTCATAGATTTATGCGTAGAGGCTATTTGACGTTCCGTTAAGCCACTGATAATAGCAATTTGTCTAAAGGTACGTTTTAATAATAATGATTTAGATAGCCATACTTCTAACTCTTCATATAAAATCTTGCTAGTAAATAGCTCAGAAATAGTTTGTGATTCAATCATATTAATTGTACTGATAGCTAAACCATAATCGATAACTGTAAAGTTAATAGGTTTTAACTTTAAAGCTTCTAGACGCTGAGTTAATAACATCCCCAAACTATGATTAGCTCGTCGGCCTACAAAACTATAGATAACCAAATAATTTCTTTGCTTATACCTAAATTGCTCAACTAAAACAGCTTTGTCATTTGGAATTAATGAAAATTTCTGTTGTAGTTTTAGCCACTCACTAATCTTAGAAGGAAATTTTGCCCAAGCCTTTGGTTGATTAATTAACTTAAGTACTTCATGGGCTAAAAAAGTAGATAAAGGCATGATTCCGCCACGATAGGAAGGTAATTTGGGTTCAGGCGCCTTTATTTTACGTGTTTCAACATACATATCATGTATGCGAACATATTCTAAAACTTCACCAGCAAACAGAAATGAATCGCCTGCCTTTAATTCCTGAATAAAAGACTCCTCAATATCTCCTACATATCTATCCTTCCTTTTATTAATAACTTTTACACGTAAACGGGCTGCTTCAATAATTGTTCCAATATTTTGACGATGACGCCTTACCACCTTAGAGGAACTAGGAATATACTTATAGTTTTCTTTAATTAATCTATGATATTGCGGGTAATGTTGTAAGGTATAACCGCCATTAACAGCAAATTGAAACAACTTTAAAAAAATAGCTTTTTTTAAATTACGGTAAGGATAGGCACTGCAAATTGTTTTAAATAAACTTGTTTTTTGAATAGGATGACTACAAGCACTATTAATAATGAATTGTACGACTACATCCAAAGCGCCTGGATGCATTTCCTCGTCATCTAATTTACCTTTAGCAACAGCATTAATAGCCGCCATAGATTCTAAGGCATCGAACAAATTAGTAGGTACAATGTAAGCTAGACTAGCTTTATTAAATTGATGATTAGAACGACCAATTCGCTGTATTAAACGACTAATACTTTGAGGCGCACCTACTTGAATGATTGCATCTATATCTCCCCAATCAATTCCAAGTTCTAAAGCTGAAGTTGCTATTATTGCTTTAATTTTACCTTCAACAATGAGCGACTCTGTTTTTAAGCGTTGTTCTTTACTAAGTGAGCCGTGATAAATTGCAATGGCTAAATTTGCTTTATTATGCATCCAAAGCTGATGAAATAAATACTCAGCTTGGGCGCGAGTGTTAACAAAAACAATAGTTAATTTATGTTTGAGTAATAATTCATAAATGCTAGAAATAGCATATTTAGCTTTAAAGCCACTATAAGGAATTGTACTAGTACTTAGTAAATGCACTAAGGGTTTGTGATGAGATTTGATGTTTAAGATATCTACTTTACTTCCTACAGGAACAAGCCAACTGGCTAATTTTTGTGGCTCTGCCACTGTTGCTGATAATCCAATACGCATCGCTTGAGGAGAGTATTGATGTAATTGAGCCAAAGCCAAGCTAGTAAAATCACCCCGTTTATTAATGGCTAAGCTGTGAATCTCATCGATAATAATTAACTTTAACTTCGAAAAAAAAGTATGTGCAGTAGTATAGCTTAATAAAAGCATTAAGGACTCTGGCGTAGTTAACAAAATGTTGGGAGGTTTTTTAAGTTGTTTTTGTCGTTGATAAGAAGAAGTATCACCTGTACGAATAGCAACCTCAATGGCAAGCGTCATCTCCTTTATAGGTAGGAGTAAGTTGCGATGAATATCTTGTGTTAATGCTTTTAAGGGAGAAATATAAAGCGTATGTAAACCTTGCGGTTGATTTAAATGAATATCAACCAGAGCCGGCAAAAAACTTGCTAATGTTTTACCACCGCCTGTTGGTGCAACTAATAAGGTAGATTGATTCTTAGCAAAGAGAGCAAACATTTTTTGCTGAAAAGCGTGCATAGTCCAGTTTTTTTGCGTAAACCACTGAGTCAAGAAGGTGGGAATTAAATGGTTAACATCCTTTAAATGCATTATTATCCTATTATGCAGGTTGTTATTTCAAATTAAGATCTTATACTTTAAAAAAGATTAAAAGAAGTAATTAAGGTGCATCCCAAAAAATGGCTAGCAATTAAAAAAGAAGGCTTATACTGTATTCCTGGTCAATTTTACATTGACCCAGTTTGCCCTGTCGATAAAGCCATCATAACTCATGCTCATGCTGATCATGCTCGCTCAGGACATCAAGCAATTATTGCGCATACCGCAACGATTGATATTATGAAAGTCCGTTACACTGACAACTGCGCTAATCAATTACATGCTTTATCTTATCATGAACACTTACTATTAAATGATGTAGAGCTTTATTTATTACCAGCAGGACATATTCTAGGTAGTTCACAAGTAGTAATTGAATATAAAGGTTCGCGTTTAATCATTTCAGGTGATTACAAACGAACATTTGATCCCACCTGCGAGGGTTTTATTGCTGAACCTTGTGACGTTTTTATTACTGAAGCGACTTTTAGCTTACCAATATTTAAACATCCACCTATTGAAGTTGAAGTAAATAAATTACTTCATTCTGTAGCTATTTTTCCAGAGCGCTGTCATCTTGTAGGTGTTTATGCTTTAGGTAAATGTCAACGTTTAATTAAAACGTTGCGTATACTTGGTTATTTTGAAACTATTTATATTCATGGTGCACTTAAGAAATTATGTGACTATTATGAATCGCAAGGTATTAAATTAGGTCATTTAGAGCCGGCTAGCACATTAGATAAACATAACTCACAAGGAAAAATTGTTTTATGTCCGCCTAGTGCGTTACACGATAAATGGAGTCGACGCTTTGCCCAAGTCATAATTTGTATGGCTTCAGGATGGATGCAAATTAGAGCACGGGCAAAACAAAAAGGGATTGAATTACCCTTAATCATTTCTGATCACGCTGATTGGTATGAGTTAATTCAAACTATTCATGAAATTAATCCTAAAGAAGTTTGGGTAACGCATGGACGAGAAGAAGCTCTAGTGCATTATGCTACCCAGCAAGGTTATTGGGCTCAAGCTTTGCATTTATTAGGGTATGATGACCCTGAGGATTAATAATGAAAAAATTTGCTCATTTGCTAAGTACGCTCTATTTTACTTATAGTCATTTAGATAAGATGATTTTAATTCAACAGTTCTTTAAAGAAACACCTGATCCTGAGCGTGGTTTTGCTTTAGCAATTATGGCTGACACACTGGTTTTTCCAACTTTTAAGCGCTCTTTAATCAAAGAGTTAATGCAAGAAAAAGTTGATCCTGTATTATTTGAACTATCTTACGATTATGTTGGTGATATGTCTGAGACTGTTGCCCTGCTCTGGCCTAAACCTACAGAAGATGATAACAAAGAGTATGATTTACCGCCTCTATCAGTTCTTATTTCTAATTTTAACTCATTACCGAAAGACCAAATTAAATCTTATTTAAGTGAGTTATTAAATCAATGCAATGCCACAGAGCGTTGGGCGCTTTTAAAATTAGGAACAAGTAGCTTACGCATTGGTATTTCAACACGTTTCTTAAAAAAAACTTTAGCCGAATATGGCCAAGTAAATATACAGCAAATAGAGAAAATTTGGCATGGATTAGAACCCCCTTATATTGATTTATTTGCATGGTTGGAAAAGAAAACCTCTGAACCTATAGTTAGCGAGAATATCTTTTTTCACCCAATTATGTTGTCTCATCCTTTAGAAGAAAAAGATATTGAATTAATTAATCCGCAAGAATTTTCGTTTGAAAGAAAATATGATGGTATTCGTGTACAAGTAGTCTCAACAACAAAAGGTAAAGCATTGTTTACTCGTACCGGAGAAAATATTAGTGCTACTTTTCCAGACCTCCTTGAATTAATTCAAGGAGAAGTTGTTTTAGATGGTGAGTTGATAGTTCACACCTCTACAGGTATCGGTAGTTTTAATCAATTACAACAGCGCTTAAACAGAAAAACACCTTCAAAAAAGTTACTTATGGAGCTTCCTGCAGGCCTTATTGTGTACGATATTTTAGTCTGGAATCAAGTTGACCTCACGACATTAATGTTTAAAGAGCGGCGAAAAAAATTAAACGAGTGGGTAGAGGCCTTTCCATCCAATAGAATTTTATTATCAGAACTCTTGACCGTGCAAAATAATCAAACTCTACATCAATTAAAAGAGCAGATTCTAGCTGAAAATCATATAGCTGTTGAGGGAGTTATGATTAAGCGTAATTTGAGTCCTTACATTGCAGGGCGCCCTAAAGGTCATTGGTATAAATGGAAGCGCAACCCTTTTATTGTAGATGCAGTAGTTATGTATGCACAGCGAGGTCATGGTATACGCTCTTCATTTTATTCCGATTTTACCTTCGGATTATGGCAAAATGAAATACTTTTACCTATTGGTAAAGCTTATTCTGGTTTCACAGATAAAGAATTAGTACAATTAGATCGCTGGGTTCGACACAATACTATCCAACGCTTTGGACCTGTACGTGAGGTAGAAAAAAAGCTTGTTTTTGAGATTGCTTTTGATGCTGTTAATTTATCAACACGTCATAAATCAGGTTTAGCTTTACGGTTTCCGCGTATTAATCGTATACGTTGGGATAAACCGGCTGCTGAAGCTGATCAATTAGATACCCTAATGCAACTCCTTTAGTAAAATTCTGATTGCTAGGGCATATTAATTTGATTGTTGACAGTTATATTTTGAAAATTTGGCATAAGCTGCGCCCTATCAAAGCTTTCTAAATTTTAATAGACTTACTTAGCATATAGCTCTCAACCATGAATACTTTAAGTTTGCTAAGATGATGAATAGAACTTATACATAATGTTCTTTAGAATACTTATTATCTTAAGCTAAGTTAAAAAACTGCCTAAAATTGAAAATCAATTTAAAATTTTGCGTGTAGTAAATAGCATTAGGTTTTAAACGCTTTTTATAAATTTAGTTAAGACGTAGCTTTTATCATCCAAGCAATAATATTTTTTGCAAAATTAAATTGATGAAGATAGAAGACCCTAAATTAATGCATCAGGGTCATTATGATTTTACAAACTGAGAGGTTGATTAGGTTTAAATTCAATGTGTTTTGAACGAATACATTCATGCATTTCGCTAACTTGTTTTAAAATTTGATTTGCAAGGTACCCTGGTTGATTCTTAATAGGTCCCATCGTTTTAGCAAACAAGTCGTAACTATTTTGATTAAGGGATAATTGCCCACCCAAAATATTTTTTACTCGATCATATTCTCCTTTATATTGTGCCTTTGAGTTTTCTAATACCCTCGGATCCATGTCTTTCAATGAGCTAATAGCTGCTTTCAATACATTATATATAGTTTGGGGTTTAGGACCCGGGGCAACTTTTATTTTTTGCCATGGTAATGGTTCAAGAAAATCACTTTCAATACCAGCAAAAAATAATCGTGAAAAGTTATCTATTTTTCCACGAGGTCGCGGCCCTTTTTCAAACCCCAAAGCATAAATAAGATTTTGAATATCTGTTATTAAAACATCATAAGCCTTCTTTTCTGTCTCAGTCAGAACGTTATAATTACTTTGGCGACTATTAGAAGTTGTTGATTGCCTCTGTTGGGTCCTTTGCTCTCTTTGCCGTTGTTGATGTAAAGCCTCCACTGACCGTATTAGACGCTGATGATTCTCAAATTCCTGAGTGCGTTGAAGTTTTGAAGAAGGGGGGCTTTCTTGCATTGCTCTTGCTAGAACAGTGTCCTCTGTAATTTGTTGAGAAATGTCAGGTTCTATTACTGAAGGTGATTGAACGTCATTATTTTGCTCAGAGTTATCAGAAGTTGCAGCTTTATTATCTTCAATTTTGTTATCTTCTCGCAGATATTGTCGGTTGCTTGCATTAGGATATAAATTTAAATAGTCTTCAACTGCTGATTCAATATTATATCCTTGCACATATTCTTTAATTGGAATTCCAGTTAAAGGACATAACAATGGTTTACCAACTTTAGCTGCTTCTTGCAAAAGCCTATCAATCACTTCTTTTTCATAACATTTGCCACTTGGAACAACAATTATCGGTTCTAAAAAAATTAATTTAGTTATAGGACAAACTAAATAATCTGGTACTTTTAAGTGTTCGTTTATAGGCTCTTGGTTTTTAACTTTATTTTCTTCAGGTTTACTAAGCATATACTTCCTTTAAATTATTATTTGCTCTTAATGCAGGAAATTTAATTAAATAGCAATAATATTTACCATTTTATAATTCAATGCGTATAAAATTTAGGCATAATATAGAAGGAAATTTATATTGTATATACTGTAGTCGCTAAGTTTACACACCTATAATCATAATATGCATTATTAAAATCGACCTCATAATACAATTAATCAGACTTTTTTATATTTTTATGCTATTTAATACCTTGCTCTCAATAATATGTGTTTTTGGGACACATGCCCTCCTTTATACTTCATCTATCAATATATTAGAAATTTGAAATAAACACTTATAATTGGCTCAACTATTTAGCAACTAAATTGTCTCTGCGTAATTATTCAGATTTTGTTGGGCCGCACTCTGTTTAGCCCAACCTACTTACTGCACGGGTGAGTCATAAACAAATTTAGAAGTATTTTGTTTCTATAAAAGAAATTAGAACAAAAATTGCGGATATCAATGATTTTTTTGCAAATATGCTCTTAGAACAAACAAATGGCGTGCTACAACTTGATGAAAATGCAAATCTACAGCTTGCTAAAAGTCGTAATAAAATAAGTCATGTTTTAGCAAAAAAAATTCTGCAAAATCCTGATGAATTCATAAAATCCATCCAAGAATTTATTGAGGAAGTTAGAAAAGATATTAACCGGTCCAAACAAATTACCCTTGATGAAAAGAAGAAACTAGATGATGTGGATCTAAAGCTTCTCAATAGCTCAACCATTCCTCTTAGCTTTCAAGGAAAATTCTTTGGTGGTAGTACAAATATTAATGAAAAAACATACCGCTCGAATCAATCTCTTTTTGCTAATAATGATTTTAAAAAACCAATTAATTCACCAGTACAAATCCAAGGTCAAGATGAATTATTAAATATAACAGCTATGTTACAACAATTTATTGATAGAATCTCTAGTTTAAATAATAAATTCGGATTTACACCTGAAGAGTCATTTACCAACACTTTTACTATATAAATTGCGATTAATTTACCAGGGAGGGTTATTAAATAACAGCAGCTATTTTCATTTTAACTAAGGATTTTCCTTAATGGATTTTTAAAAATTAAGTCGCCATTTTTTGGCATACATTGATGGTCTTTAAGGCGCACTAAATGTAGCAACTATATCACATTTAATTTCAATACAGTTGCTATATTTAGTCTTAAATAGATGTTTCCGAAAGTGGATTAATTCATTTTAGGTCTGACTGCTGATAACGCTTTCGGTGAGCCATCGCCGTACAAATAGGAATTAAGTAAGACTAAGGCGCTTTCAGTTAAAGCGAGTGCCGCTCCAGCCATTCCCAAAACCTTCAACAAAGGCCCGGCTTCGCCAGAATTGGTATATGTTTCAAATGCCTCAATTGACAACAACATAAATCCAGCAGTAAATTGCACCCCTCCCACTATTTGGCCCATATAAGTATAAGCTGAATCATCGCCTTTATTTCTAAAATACCGGTTACCAAAAAATCCAAAAGCACCAATAACCATACCTCCTATACCTGTAACGATATTACCTTTAGTTAAAGGTTCACTTGCTTTGCTTAAAGCATAAAGCACGGCAGGTCCTCTAGTAGCAATTTGAGTATTTAGCTTCCTTGCGTTTTCGTACACATCAGGACTTATTTTATTTGAATCAACTGAATTATCATCCAACTTTTCTTGCTCCATCGTCTCTTTTGGCATCACTTGCTCCTTGTTGACTTTTAGAAAGTACACGATAATATCGTTTTTGCAACACCGCTGTAAGTCTAACCATTATCACTTTACCCTATAAACATTTGATTACGAAGGGCACATATTTTACTGATATTGCTTTTGATCAACCCGAAATAAATAGATAACGTGGAAGAAATTACGGTTTTAGAGCAAACTTAGACGTCAAACCATAAATTCTGACATAGATGGGGTAGCCACCTCAACTTATAAAATTTATCAGATTTTTATATTTTTAATAGAAGTGTTTGTCAGGTTAAGTTTAGTTAAACGATTTTTCTATCTAGAACTGGTTACCATCCTTTTTGAAATTAAGTTTATCTTTCTCTCGGATAGATAATTTGTATGGGTTTTTTAGAACAATCTACTTTCGCAAAAGAAGTTAGAGTATAGGTACGAGCAGATGTAGGACTTAGAATGTCAAAGACAGCAATGCCACGAAGTTATAGATAATTTTTAATTTCACATTTGTAGTTTAGTGCGTAATATCTTTGAAGTCGATGTTTCTTTTTGATCTAATTTTTTTTCTGAGTTTGAAGGATGAAACAGGCTTTTCATTGGAAGAGGAGTTAACAATTGAAAAGTAAACAGCTTAGAGAAGTTTGGGTTATCTTTTGAAAAATGGTCTAGAGGTGTTTTCCCTCGTTTGGTTTTCATACTTAAAGTTGTACGAAGTGCTTTATCGATATCTTTGTTAATTTTTGCCAAGTTTAATAGAGACTCTATAGGGGATGACTGGGCTGCCATCATATGCATGGCATTCCACTGTTGGTCATTAGTTATGGTTAAAGCTTTAGCAATGGATAGGGCTAGTTGTGCATTTTCTCGTGCTAAAATAAATAATTTTTCTAATTCGTCAGGCGCATACCGGGCAACAACTAATAAACAATCCCTCTGAATTTGATTTTCTTGAGATAGCGCAACACTTAATGCTGTTGCCACATCATTGAAGTTAAAGGCTAGCTCGACAATTTTTTGCAGTTGTTTGGGCGCGTGATGAGCAATGACATATAGGCCGCCCCTTTCAAGGAGCTGGATAATATCTGGAATATTTAATTTATCAAAAAAATCAAATTTAACGGGTTTGGTAGCTCTAAAAGAAGCAAGCTCTAAAGCTACTGCTTCACTTTTTAAGCATAATTTAATTTCTTCTACACACTCCTCTGCCGTATCAAATGATTTAGTCATCGTCTCAATGGATTCATGTGAATAATTAGAATCATAAATCAGCCATTTCCCGTCATACTGCACGTTTATTACATGGTTTTCGGCATGTATTAAACAAATATTACCTGACAATTGTTTCTGCTGGCCTTGTAATAAGATGGCAAGCTTAGGTGTTGTAAAAAAACCACCAATAATATCTCGACTTTGAGCTTGTAAAAGCTCGCCATTAATCATCAATTCAAATAATTTTTTATCTGGCTCAAAGTAATGAACTTGTCTAATTTCTGCTGGTAAGAAAAATTCTATGGCTACCTTGACTTGAGCCTGCTCAGTAATAACGGCGTTTAAGACCAGTTCAAACAAATTTTCTAACGTTAATATTCGAACTGGAGCTTTATGGTTTGCAGGTAAAAGATGTTGTAAGTCTATCGTCTGGTCCAGAGCAGCAAAATTTTTAGGTGTCCATGTAGCTACTTGAGCCAGTATAGCTTTCCACCAATTGCCATACCCTGTGGCTGAAAAAGCCCCATCTGCGACTGATAAAGCAAAACATTTGCCTCCTGAGATAAGATAATCCCTTAAATGTTTCGCATGTGCTCTAATTTCATTTTGTTTAACGAGCGTTATATCCGGTGGAAGATTTTGGTTTGCAATGTCTTTGCACCACTGTTCAGCTTTATAATCGAGAAAAAGAGCAAGATTTTCTTTAATAATTCGTTGCGTCATCTTTTCATTTATGGTCATAATTTTATCTAATTATAGACCTTAAATTTAAACTTTCCTTCAAGAACAGGGTTAATTACTTTTGATGTAATCTTTAATTGTTACGCCAGATTATACGTTAAGGATTAGTTAGAAAATCGAAACTGAGCTTGATGCTCTTTTAATTTTTTTCTATCTAATTCTTTATTATTTGAAAAAAAACCTATTAATCTATTAAATTCAATTTTTGCAGAGGACCCAAAGATTATTTCATCATCAGTTCCTATAACTATAGGATCACTTAAATCATTATAAATTGTTGTCACAGGATGGGGCTGTGCTTCAAGATGCCAGTTCAATTTTTTATGACAAGAGGGACATACTTCAATAGGAAGTTCAAGATTAGCAATCTTTTCCTTTTGTTCTTTAGTCAAAAAAATACAATGACCTAAGCGCACTTTTCCATGTAAAGGATTTGGACTTTGCAGTAACTGCGAAGATTTCCACTGCTCAAGGGCAGATAAAATAATATCAGTATCTTGCTTCTCTATATGGCTTTCTGATTCTCCCATATGAATAGCAATAGGAATTTCACTGTTTAAGGCTAAGGTAATAACCTCAGCCAGCTCCCTCCCTGTTAAAGTTCGTTTTACCAGAGGATTTCCTGAAATGTCTAAGCCAATTAAGAGATTATGCGGACTTGTCAGTATTCTCTTAATAAAATGCTTAGCGTCTTTTAAGGTGTGTACTGTTCTATCCAAACTTAATAATCCAACAGCTTTTTTATTGCCAATTCTTTGCCGAGCTAACAATAAGCCAGATTCAAAAGCATCTATATAATCGTCTTCGGTTTTATTTTCCATTGACTTTGGTGTAGTTCTAATTTCAAGATATGTTGCTGTTGAACTTTGAACAACATCCAGCACGCCATTGGAGATGTCATCTAAATTTTTAATAATTTTATGAATTAGCCCAAATTGTTTCCAAATAAGGCCTATTAGATCATCAGAGTAACCATTTTCTGGTTGCAGCTGAGTACGCTCGAGATACTCCGCTTTGATACGTACCAGCTCTTCATAAACATCAAAACAGCCGTTTTTCTCAGCTAATTTTTTTAAAAAATCTAAACTAAAACTGCCGTTAAGATGATTATGTAAATCGCCTGTATGCTTTTTTGTCATTATATCTCTATGATTAAAATTTTTAATTAGCTTTTAAAGGCATTTTTTTGAGAAGAAAATTAATGGGGCGCATTATATGAATATTTAGTTTCTTGATCAAACATCCCTAAATAAAAGTTCATCATCAATAATCTCATTCATTTTTTTGGGGTTTTATTAAAAAAGATGCCTTTCTTTTCCTAGACCGCATTAAAATATATTGGAGATAATACATCAATTTTTTTAAACAACTAGAGCAATCAATACAAAAAGTGTTGCCCTGAATTTCATTTTATGTAAGTATTGCACCGCTATGAGTAAGAAATTGATTTACATAATAAGCGGCATTACTTGCATTATCTTTCTTTTTGCTGGGCTTTACGGTAAGGCAAAAGCGCAAACCAAACTGCTAAATGATAAAAATATAGTGTTTGAATCCCAAGTGATAGAGAATACTGCAAAGATGATTGCCAGCAAAATTTTGGCAAAAATTGATACAGATACCAAGAGAACCCCAGAAACAGTCGTTGTAAAAAAAAGCGTCTCACATAAGCCATCTCCTAAAAAGATTAGTGTAAATAATAAAAATCTTGTTTTAACTTATGTGTCTTTTAAAGACTTGCCAGGCTGGGATAAGGCTAATGTTCAAAAATCCTTATTAGCATTCCAAACATCATGCGAGATGTTCCTAAAAAAATCGCCAGTAGATTCAATTGGAACTCAAGACATTAAATTAAAAGCTCGTGACTGGTATCCAGCCTGTAAAGCTGCCTTGGAACTTGACTCTGTTTCAGAAAATTCTGCAAAAAAATTTTTTGAAGTATGGTTTCATCCTGTTGAATTTGAGCAGAAAAATGGTCCTGTTTCTAGCGTATTTACAGGTTATTACATGCCCAAAATAAAGGGTAGCTTAAAGAAGGAAGGTAAATACAATACCCCAATTTATGGTTTACCAAATCGGAAGTATTTAACCTTATATACTCGCGAGCAAATTGATAAAGGAGCACTTAGGACAAAAGCACCTGTGGTTGCCTGGATCCAAAGCCCGGCAGAACGGCTTTTTCTAGAAATAGAAGGTTCTGGTGTAATTGAATTACCGGACGGTAAAGACCTTTATCTAAATTATGCTGGTGAGAATGGTGCTCCTTATACTTCCATTGCCCAAGTGCTAATTAATAAAGGAATCCTGACACGACATAAAGCTTCTAAAAATGCTATCTTACATTATTTAGAAAATCACCCTGAAAAGGCGAAAAAAATTATTCATGCCAATAAATCTTTTGTTTTTTTCGAAAATGTCAACAGGCCTGCTGCGCTTGGCGTACAAAATATGACTCTTACACCAGGTTATTCTTTAGCTGTAGATAAAAAATGGATTCCAGTTGGTGCCCCTCTATGGTTAGATACAACACGACCTACTATAAAACAACCTAAGGAAAAAAAACTACAACGCTTGATGATTGCGCAAGATATTGGTGGCGCCATTCGTGGGTTCATGCGTGGGGATATTTTTTGGGGATCTGGAAAATTTGCAACATTTTTAGGTGAGCATATGAAAAGTAAGGGACATTACTGGCTTTTGCTGCCAAAACATATTATATAATAGATGTAGCGGCTCTGTTGCCAAAGAGGATGTCGAATAGCTTTTACTTGAGCAATAGGATTTAGGTTAATCAATTATTGTGAAAATATCTTTTTAGGCCTTTTAATCTATACTTATTAAAAATATTGGCCCATAAGTAGATAAAAAATTATATATTAATGAATAATTCGCTTAAGATAAAATAGTTATTAAAATTTCTAGTAAATAAAATTAAATTTTGTATTGATAAAGGATTATCAATGTTTAAATTTTTCTGGCTCCCTTTAGCTTTATTTTCATCAATTTGCTATGCGCAAGAGCGTGAAATTGCCATTACCATGGATGATTTGCCTTTGGTTGCTTCCCAAATGAATACGGAAGCTAACCAACAGCGCTCTAGAGAAAGATTTACTAATATAATAAATACTTTTACCAAATATCATGTTCCTGTTACAGGCTTTGTTATCGCAGGCTCCATAGAAAAAGGGCAATGGGATTTTCTTCAGCAATTTATTAACGCAGGTTTTATAATTGGTAACCATACTTATTCGCACCCTAACTTAAATAAGATAGGTGCCGAAAAATATATTAAAGACATGGACCGTGCTGATAAAATTTTAAGCCCTCTTTTCTCTACGCCTAAATATTTTCGCTATCCTTATTTAGCTGAAGGTAGTAAACAAACGAAACAAAAAATCCTTACTTACCTTAAGGAACATAATTATATTGTGGCACCTGTAACTATTGATAGTAAAGACTTTGAATTTAATGAGAAAGTATATAAAGTTCCATTTCGCTCTCGAGAAAAATTTATTCAAAAAATTAAGTCAAAGTACTTGGCTTATATTTGGCAACAAACGTTAAACGCTGAAAAAAGGTCCAATAAAACTGGGAACAAACAAATTCTCTTAATTCATGCTAATTTACTCAATAGCTATTTACTAGGTGATATCTTAGAGATGTATCAAAAAAATGGCTATAAATTTATAAGCCTTGCTGAAGCGTTAGAAAGTCCTGCGCCATCCCTTATTTTCCCCATAAAAGATAATGAAGTAGAAACACAACCAGAAGAGACCATAAAAATTAAGTTATAATACTTGTAAATTATTCAATAAGCTAGAAGCAAGATAATTGCTATAATTATTTAAGTAATTATCTTTGAATAAAGGGTATGAATCTATTATCTTGCTTAAAAAGTTTTATCACTACAGTAGACTGTGGCAGCTTCGCTGCAGGTGCGCGCAAGCTTTATATCTCTCCCTCGAAAATCAGCAAGCAAATTACCTGGCTTGAAGAGGATTTAAAAGTAAAACTATTTATCCGCTCAACGACTCGACTAACTTTAACTGAACAAGGACAGCTGTTATACCAAAAAACAATAAGGCTTTTTGATAAATTACAAGAAATCAAGTCTATCAGCCAACATAATATTGAGCCTAAAGGAACTATCCAAGTTTATTTTACTGTAACACCCCTTATTCCCTATCTAACTCATTTAAGTATTCAATTCATGAAAAAATATCCGCAAATCAATATCAATATTGTAGTTGGTTCAGAATCAATAGAAATATATAATTATCAATTTGATATTGCTTTTTCATTTGAAAATGTAAAACACCCAAAGCTAACCAATAAGGGTTTTTTTTCTATTCAGCGTCAGCTTTTTGCATCCCCTGCCTATCTCAAACAACATGGGCATCCACAAAATACAAATGATTTATCGAAACATAATTGTTTAATCAACACCTTGTATGGCTTAAATAATAATTGGTTGTTTAATAAAACTGTAGTTAAAGTTGAGGGCAATTTTTTAAGTAATAATGCAACTGTATTAAAACAAGCGGCTATTGATTCTCTAGGTATTATCTGGGCGCCCTTATTTTCAGTGCAGCAAGAAGTATCACAAGGCAAACTAGTTCCCATTTTACCAGAAAGTATTTCACCTCCTATTATGATCTACGCAATTTATCCCTCTGCCATGTTAAATAATAAGAATATTAATTTACTTTTAACTTATTACTATGAGCAAGCATTAAAAGATGGCATAGCTTTTAGCTAATTAAATTAGCAGCTACTATGTTAGACAGTTAAAATAGAAAGAAAATTAACGATTTTAATGTATTTTTTTCCAAAATGGACATTTTTAGTTTCTGAATTGCTATCTTCTCTAATAGTTATATTTTGTTTAAAATACAAACTAACTATTTAATTTTCTATCTGATAGTATGAAAAATTTATCTGAATTACAATTTGAATTTAACTCATTATCTTGGGAATTATATAAGGACGTAAGATATATTAAAAGTAAGGGCTCTAAAGTACCTTCTGAATCTACTATTTCTTCAGTCCTAACTACGTTTTATTCAGAATCATTAATAGTTAGAAATGAAGAAGAAACTATAAGTTACCTAGCGAGGTTAGAAACTAGAATTGATACTATTTTAACAGCACAACCTCAAAGTACTTCGGCAAACGATAGAGTATTTATAGGTTTTTTGTTAGAAAATAGAAATAAAGTGGATATTTTATTTTATAGATCAAGATTTGGCTGGATATATCATAATACTACGGACCAAGAAAATACTTTAGGTAATATATTAAATCCTGCTGAGAAAGGATCAATTGCAAAGGCTATAGGACAAAATTTTTGTAATGAAAATGATTGGTCTGATTTGGCCTTTACTATTCAACTTCGCCTATTTAAAGATGATCCGCGTGGTCCCAAGTTAGAAGCACTTAGAAACGTAGTATTAGAGGCTGATTCTATATCTGCAACTGAGTCACTTATAGCCTATCTTATCGATGTCGGGGCTAACTTAGACTTTCTAAATGAAGAAGGACTTGCCCTACTTCATATCGCAGCAAAAAATGGTTCTTTAGGGATTGTTAATCATTTAATTAGGGGCAGGGCAACAGTAGACTTAAGAGACGAAAAGGGGTTTACTCCACTTTTTTGGGCAGTGCGAAATAAAGAGTTAAGTGTAGTTGAAGCTTTAATGAACGCTGGCGCTGATTGTAATTGCTCAGTTCCAATGTCTATTAATGAATTACAGCGTTTAGTAGCAAATGAATCAAGTCAAGTTAAAGAGCGTATGGGTAACTTTATTAAGCGAAAATCGTCTTTAGTCGGGGCAGCACCTATCTCAATATCATCATGCGAGTTGGCAATTATTTTGGCACATAGCAAAATTATTATGACAGTTATATCGTTAAATTCAACTCCACGAGATCAATTGTTTAAATTACTACCATCATTACCAAATCAATTGCCTGAATTAGCACCATTATCAATAGCAACATATTCTTTTTTATCCCCATCACCAATATCAGGTAAAAGGAAAACGCTTGAGATTAAAGGAAAGGAAGTACCAACAGAACAGCAAAGGCGAAATGGAATGTTTTAAGTATGATAATAAAAATGGGACACTTACAAGTATCAGGAGCCTTTATAATTTTAGTTTTAGATAATCGAAATGGCGGTCAATAATTATAGACGCTTTGCCAAAAAAAGATGGCTCTATACTAAGCGAATTTAGGCAGAATAACTTTGCTATGCAGCTAACGGCCAAATTAAGTATGGTGAGTTAATTTCAAACCGATAATTGCAATAATAATGAGCAAAATGCAAGTAAGGCGGAGAAAGGTAGCAGGCTCGCCAAGAAAGAATAACCCATAAATTACTGTTCCCAAAGCGCCAATTCCTGTCCATATTGCATAAGCTGTACCAAGGGGTATCACTTTTAATGATTGCGAAAGTAGTAAAAAACTTAAAGTCATTGCACCAACTGTCACTAAAGATGGGTAAAGCCTAGTAAAACCTTCTGTATATTTTAAGCCTACTGCCCATACAACTTCGAAAGCACCCGCCAATACCAAATAAAACCATTCCATAATATCTGCCTTAACCGTAAGCACCAGTTTTATTTATAATAGTGCTATAAAAAAATAGCTAGTGTGATAAGTGGATTCCCTTGCTATCTAATTAACATCAAATATTTTGTACAAACCTAGCAATATTACTCTGTTTTACTCCCTTTAATGTAATAAGATGAGGTGCACAATGCCCCCCTTGATAATCTATAGTAGGGCCTATTTGTTTAAAAGGTAAATTATATTTATTTATCATTTTTTCAACCCGCTCAGGCTCCATTACAATTCCCCAAGCTTGTACGCCACGTAAACAACCATCAAGAAAGGTTAATGCCCACATTCTAAGCGCAGATCCGGATTTAATTCCTCGGTAGTCCACCGCAGCAGTACCAACTTCGTCAATAAAACCAGAATTAAATTGCTGTATTATTTTATTTTTTAATTCTTGGGAAAAAAATTCGAATCGTGCTAAAAATGGCGGCAAGCTTTTTCCTTTAATAAAAGAACATGTAACAGCATGGCAATCGCCATGCTCATCAAATCCGCCTATAAATTTTGTTTGATCGATTAAATCGCGATAACCTTCAGCCTCTAAATCGCCATACTGACATTGATTCCATATTTTTTGTTCAAATTGTAAAGCTTTTTTAAAAAAATATTGGTAATTGTTAACAAGGAAATATTGCATGGAAAATTTTTGATCATAAAAGAATAAATGACGTAGAAATTTAATTTGTTGTTGACTCAGTAAACTTTTTTCGAGTTGCTTAGCCATGATACCTCCTAACTAAGTTCCCAGTTAAATTGAACTTACAGATGAACAAAGTGTTCTTTAGCAAATTACTTGTAATAAAATGGATTGTTATCCCAATCAGAGACTTGGTAAATTGCAATTGCTAAAGCACAAGTGTAAGAGCCATCACATCTAGCACCTTGCAGGACAAATTGATCTTCATTGAAAACAATATGACTACGATGCTTCCTTAAAGCTGTCAAAGAGTCCTTTATATCAAGCTTAACTGAAGCCTCGCTTTTACCATGGTGTTCTACAAATAACCCTCTACCATCTTCAGCTTGAATCCAACCAATTCCAGCGTAAACTTCCTCATTAACTGAATTAGTTATTTCTCTGGCCATCACAACGTATAATCTATCACCCCAACTACCTAATCTTTCCGTTATAATACCTTCCTGTTTAATAATTTTTGATTTACTGGGGATTACAGAACTAAGACAAAGTAGATTGTAATTGTTAACTCCGGCGATTGATAAAGCGTGATCGAAAGCTGCAATTTCAGTTGGGCCTGTGCCAACTGCTGTAGTAATAACAATAAACATGCGTTTTTGTCTCCTTTTGATTAAATTTACTACTCAGTATAGTATAAATTTTGTACATTTTATGATTTATTAATCTTGTGGGAGCCCAATTTAAGAATTCGGATAAAGAAGTTCGCTAAAATGCAGCACAAAAATTAGTCTGGTTGGTTTGCATACTTCAGCCAAAAAGATACAAAAAATAATGAAATACGCGAAATACTCCAACTGATTAAACCTAGCGAACCATTATTCATACCTTTTTTAATAAATTTTAACTATCTTCCAGTCGAAGACATGCTACCTGAGAAAAGACTGGCTTCCCTCTTTTAAGAAATGCTCAATGACATCGATTTTTGAATAGATTGAATTTTTTAGTTGAAGTGAATTATTAAGGTTCTTTCGATAGTGAATTAGTGAAAGCTCTTAAAACAAAGGGCGCTGTTGAAAAACAATAAAACGATAAGTGGTTGATAATTTATTTATTCTCCTAAGCTTCAGTATGCCTATTGATTTTAAAGATTACCATGTTTAAAAAAGGACAATTCAATAGGTGGGTATACGGTAATCGAAATGAAGTATACTTCATCAATGAACAGTTTAATATTTACAGTTGAGCTCTATCTACAATTTAACTTTTATTATCTGTAATGGTATTTGCAACACCTCTACCTCTCTTGCCATTATGGAAAGTATCACTTTCCAAATTACTAGCTTCTAAACTAGCCTTTTTCAGTATAAAATTATTACTAAAAGTAATATTTATAATCAATTTACTATGACAACTCCCTTAAAATTATATCAAGCATTAAACCATAGTCCTGATACTGATGGCGTATGCGTAGGTTTTGCGCTACGAGCTATAGAAGCAGGTTTAATTGGGGAGCTTTCTCAATTTGATGAAAGGAATGATTATATTGATAATAAACTAGCTGAAACTTTGGTTGATGAAATCGACTTAGTTAGAAACAAAGTTAGCGCGCTAGCTAGAGCTGGTACTGAGGCGCTCTTCATGTTGAATGAGCAAGAACGCATGCGTCTTGACATTTTAGGTTTTTATGACAGTTTAAATATCTATCAAAATGTAAAAACTTGGTGCTTTTTAGTTGGGCAAACGAATCTAAATCAAAATTACTTTGAAGCAATGTCTGTCATTGCCTCGTCAGACGCTATTTTAGCCCGCGGTGGCCTAGTTACCCTTTATTCTGAAGCATTAATAAAAGATAAAGTAGAAATAATTACTTATTTAATTGAGTTAGAACATGAGCTTAAAAGGGCTTGTATAGACAATAAAGCGCCTCTCGGTTTTCTTCTCGAAAATGAAGATCACGCTGTTGCCTTAATTTATACGCCAAATATTGGCTGGTCCTATCGCGATGTTAGTCAAGACCCGCTCGATGTTGTTGTGGCTAATGATGATCCACTTGATCATGCTAATCATCTATTAGAAGTTGTCGAAGCTATAAGCATGGGATTTGTTCTTTCTGCTAATGCAGAGACTAATACTTATGCCGCTTTTAATATCAAGCTTGTTTTAACAAAAAAGGACTCGCGTTGTAATTTATTAAAAGAAACCCTTACAGCATTCAAACATACGCATGTCGTAACAAAACAACTTGCTTCTCGCCGTGCTAACTCAATTAATTTATTATGGCTTGCTGCGAGTTTTGGTCATGTATCCCTTGTTGAAGAGTTAATCGACCAAGGCACTGAAGTCAATATAGCTGATAGTGATGGTGATACTCCCCTTCTTATGGCTTTAAAAAATCATTATTTACAAGTTGCTAGCTATTTAATAGCTAGTAAGGCAAATGTAAATTTAGCAAATAATGATGGTATCACCCCGCTTCACATGGCTGCGAATTTTGGCCACTTACCCCTTATTAAACAGTTAACCGACGAAGGCGCTAAAGTCAATGTAGTTGATAATGATGGCCTAACTCCACTTCACACGGCTGCGAGAGAAGGACAGGTAGAAATTAGTAAATACTTAATTCAAGCAGGCGCAGACTTATTTTTAACAACTAAACTAGGTAATACACCACTTAGCATAGCAGCTGCAAACAATGATTTAGCAATAGTTAAACGTCTTATCAAGTACTTCATTAAAACCAAGAATGTAGCTGCTTTAAATTTAACGGCTAATGAATATAAAATTACATTACTTCATTTATCAGCAGCAAAGGGGCATTCGAAGGTTGCCCAAGGTCTGATTGAATTAGGAGCAGACGTAAATGTACAAGATTGCAATGGTGCTACCCCGCTGCTTATAGCCGCATTAAAAAACTATTTAGTGATTGTTAAGCACTTAATTAAAGCAGGGGCCAATCTAAATTTAGCAAGCAATAATGGCGCGACCTCACTTTATGTAGCGGCAGAGAGAGGGCATATAGATGTAGTTAAGGTATTGCTAGATGCAGGTGCTGATAGTCATAAGTCCTGTGCAATAAGTGTTGATACATTAGCCAAATTAGCAGAGACTAAACCTCAATACATTCAAACAAGAATAGCATTCCTGCTCAGAAAGTCATCTACGGCTAATACCGTAGCCGTAACACCTTATGAGATAGCAACTATTATGGGTCATACTGATGTTGCAAGTGAAATTGTAAGGAGAATTCACCAACTAAGACTAAATACGGCGCAGCCACCTAGCCTGGGTCTCTTCTTTCAGCCTAACAACGCTCATCCTAATGAATTTTCTAAAAAAAGAAAACAGACTGAGTCGGATATTAAGCAGCTTAGGTCAGGCTAAATTTTAGAGTAAATTAGGGTTAATTTTTAATTAGTGCAGACTATTTTTTTATAGTTATGGCTAACACCGGCCACGTTGCAAATACTATTACAGATAATAAAAGTTAAATTTTAGATAGATCTCAGCTGTGTATTTAACAAGTTGAAAGTCTCAAAAAAGGTCGTTTTGCGAGACTTTCCTAATTATAAAATAATAAGTCAATGATTTTACGATACCTGATTGTTTCTGAAAGTTTGTTCCTTTTACCTGTTTATTATTGAAGCAATTTTGACCAGCTGATTGTAATTGAGAGTTAATAAATAAGCTATGAGCTGCTAGTGCTGAGAGTTCTAGTCTTTTTATAGTAAATACGTCATGAAGAAGTTCAAAGTCAATCCTAACTATTTTGCTCATAAATATACTAAAAATACGCAACACGAAATAAAGTAGTTCCAATATTATTTTAAAATAAAGCTGTACTAAAAATATGCACCGTTAATATTTACTTAATCTTTTCGAATTATAATCATGCAAATTTATCAAAATAAACGCTTATTATGCTGCATCTTCTATTATTGGATTTATATAAGGCATTAATTTATAAAGATATTTCAAATACTCCTTTAGGTTTATGCCAAGGTTTTGCCTTACGCTGGTTAGAGGCTAATTTTCTAGGGGAGGAAGAACGACAGAGATTTGAAAAACGCCTTACATTCATTGAAGACACTCCTCGAGCTCAATTACTTGATAAGCTTAAGCAGGCACAAGCAAAAAAAGGTAAGGAGCTTACTGATGAAGATGAAAAAATGTTGGATATACTCGCTTTTTTCAATAGTTTAGACTTATTTCAATCTCCAACGGAACATAAGAATTTTTTTACTCAGCCTTCTTTTGTAAGTCAACAGGAAATTGAACTCATTTCAACAATAGCGTCTTCATCAATGATTGAAATGAAGGGAGGACTAAAGGAGATTTATTCAGAGTCTAATATTTTAACTAAGGAAGAAATTCATAATTACCTTCTTAACTTAAGTAAAGTACTGGATGAAACATTAAATGATGTTAATACGCCTGTAGGCCTTTTATTAGGGAGTCATTATCATGCTATGGCTTTAAGCTATAGCATTCGCAAAGGCTGGTTATTTCGAGACGTTAACCAGCCGCTGGAAGCAACCACTTTAGACCAAATAGCTGAGAAAATTAAACGAGGTTTTCTTGATACTCACTCATCACCCTATGTGGCTTTCAATACCAGTATTTTTCTTACAGGGGATAATAAGGATAAAGCTAAATTAGAAAAACTAACCCAATTAAGACAAAGCAAGGATATTATTAAGGAGCAGTCTCTACGTCAGTCAAAAGATAATGTAACGTTAGCTTTAATTGCTGCTCAATTTGGTCATTCTACTGTTATTACAACTTTAGCCGAGGCAGGCGTAAATTTAAACCTAGCTAAAGAAAATGGTGAAACACCCGTTTTCGTTGCTGCTCAAAATGGTAAGTCCGATGTAATTACAGCTTTAGCGCAAGCAGGGGCGAATTTAGATTTGGCTCGAGCAGATGGTATGCCCCCAATATTTATTGCTACCAAATGTGGTTGTACTGCGGTTATTAAAGCTTTGGCTAAGGGAGGTGCAAATTTAGATAAAATGACAAAATATAATGTAACTGCAGCCTTTACTGCTGTTGCCGATGGCAATCCTGAAGTGGTTGAAACGTTATTAAAGAATAATTGTAATTTTGAAATTCCATTTGAATCGACGGCACAAGAATTGATAAAACTTGCGATGGGACTAGCAAATATTAAAGAAAATTCACACATTATTCAGCGAATGAACTATTTTTTGCAAGCAAATAAATCAGAACGCGTCAAGTTACTACCATATGATCTTGCCAAGATAATAGGTGATGAGAAAATTAGTAAGCTAATTAAAGAACATTTTGAATTAACAAAAAAATGTGTAGATAAACAGCCTCAGGCTATTAACACTAATTGTTTCTCTACAAGCCCTACTTTTTTCGTTGAAAATAAGAAACCAATAGAAAAACCAGCACAGGAAGAGCATAAGTCTATTGCCAAAATAAGCGGTGGATGATTAAAAATTTATTAATCTTAATAAAAAAGACTCTGTTGCAGTTAATTAAAGAGCTTTATTGTAATTGTAAACAGAGTCAAACTATCAAAAAACGATCGTTTTTCGCTACCTTATGCTCTTTTGAGAAATCCTATTTTTTCCGTGCCATACTTTTTGATACAAACCCCTCTGCTACCCATCATTATACTTCTTCAGCAATATCACAATTTACCAGTTAGCTTGATAAAATAGAGTCTAGTTTCAATTTGCTCTATTAAGTTCTGGCCCATAGTACTGAACCCAGTGGTATTACTCCGACGTTGAATTATTATAATGTTGCTATATTACATTAACTAATATTTTAAAAAAAAGTATAGCTCTAGAGATAAGTAACAGAAAACTTTTACTAAAAGAGTTAGCGTTATTAAGACGACAGGCGGTTGAAAAGGAATTAAAAGGTTAATGCAGGCAAAATCAGCCAAAGAAAGAGCTCACTTATGCATAAAGTAATTATCATAATTTAACGCCAGAGTGATATCACCGTACACATTGCAAAATCGCTTCGCCATGAAAATGACGCCATTTGAAATCTAATGAGTTTTTAAAATCATAGAAAGAACTAGCTAACACTTAGAATATAACCATTATATTTTGCAATATCACCTTAATTAATTTAAGACCTCATGAAGGTTTATTACTTCTAGAAGATTTTTCTACCTGTTTGCAATTAGAACTCGTGTTCGTATCTGATGGAAGTTGAGAATTGGTAAATAGACTATGAGTTGCTAATGCTGAGAGCCTAGATCTTTTTACAGGCAGCTCGTCAGCGCTATTAGAGCTGGGTTGTTCTAATAAAGAAGAAGGTAGGCATGCTGAATTTTTTTGAAATAAGTTAGAATTAACATGATTAGGCATGCATGCCTGTATTACCCGTTTGTTTGTTTGGTTATTTGCGTAGTTAGTTGTTACGGATTGTGGTAAAGATGACCCAGCGTCTTCTTCAACATTTTGAAACCCCTTTAGTAAAGAATCGAACTCTTCATTATCATCCACGATAGGTGGTAATAACTCGTATATATTCATCAGTTCGGATAAGTTCTCTACTACGTTTGTAGGGCTATCTGTTTGTACAACAATATCGTCAAAATTTTCATCAACACCTGTTGTAAATGGCAATGCATAGTCATCTAGGTTTTGGGCTAACGTATCGTTCATATCCGTATGATTCTTGTCCAAAGCTGCTGATGGCTGAGTGGTTAGGTATAGGGCTGAATTTTCATAAATAATAGTGTTCTTACGTATTATCCAATATTTTCTATATATAGGGCCAAGAGCATTTTCTAGCTCGTCTTCTTCATATCTTTTTAAGTTTTGATAAGTTAAGTTAGGATTTATTGTGGCAATTTTTTTTAAATAGTATTGTAAGGTACTGTTGGCAACATTTAACTCTATAGCGGCCTGTATTATAGAACCAGTGTCTTTGATTGCTTTATGAATTTCATTAAAGGGACATTCGCGCGGATATTTTCTAGGTTTCTTGTTACTATTATCAGTTACTAAGGCTAAAGTACTACTAACATTAGTCTCATAGGTTGGGGTGGAAGATGGCTGGGTCAATGTATCTAGAGCAGTATTTTCATAAATAATAGTGTTTTCATACACTACCCAACAATGCTTATATAGAGGACCAAGATGATTTTCTAGCTCGTCTTCTTTATATCTTTTTAAGTTTTTATAACTTAAGTCAGGATTTATTCTAGCAATTTCCTTTAAATAATTTATTAACGTTGCGTGGCAAACATTTAAATCTGCAGCGACCTGTGTTAAAGAACGAGCTTTTTTAATCGCTTTATGAATATCATTAAAGGCGTATTCGCGAGGATGTTTATGCTTAGTATTTTTATTTGTTATCAAAGTTGGAGTATAAATGTCCATTAGTTTATCTAAGGTGTCAATCACATAGGAGTCGTCATAATATTTGATTGATGGGAATTGAGGAGGCATTTGTAAATCTGCATCTTGATAGATAACAGTGTTTTCAAGTATTATCCAAGATTGATTATATATCAGACCTAAAGCGGCTTCTAATTGTTGTTCTGAAAGTATTTTTAAATTTTCGTAATTTAAATCAGGGTTTAATTTAACGATTTTTATTAAATACTCTGACAAAGTGTTTTGGCGAATATTTAATTTTACTGCTGCTTCTGACACACAGTCAGTTTCTTTAATAGCTTTGTGAATTTCTTTAAATGAATATTGTTGAGGATAGTTTTTTTTAGGTAGTTTTAGTGGTTTATTATAGGCATCTTCTCCGCATATCTGAATTAATTCTGCTGGTGGCATATTTTTTAGCGTCCTATAGTCTACCTTATATTTATTTTCTCCATCAGTAATTGCATATTTTAGAAAGTCACTTAAAAATTGGGGTGTTATATTGCTTAACTTCCAACTAACATCAACAGCATACTCAGATTCTCTAATTGCTATATGTATATCGCAAAAATTAAAATCTCTCAATTTATGTGATTTCGGCATTATTATTACTTAAAATATAAATTGATATTTATATTAACATATTGATTAATAATTAGTCAAATATTTGTGCTCGATAAGTACTGTTTTGTGCTCTAAGCTAAAGAAAAGTTGTATTTGATGTAAAAAGCGTCGTTTCTTCATCAAGCTAAGAGCATGGATGCTGGTATTCTCTATAAATAGATGAAATAGTCTCAAAAAGGGTCATTTTTTGAGACTCTACAATTAAATTTATGGTAATAATCTCACTATTTCTTATTAAAAAGAACTTATCCTTAATTAATACTTAAGTTAGTTAATTATCGGCGAAGTAGAATGGAGTTTATCTTCACAATTTTCTTTTATTATTGGATTTGGATTGCCTAAAAATAGGTACCGATTATTAGCATGGCCGGTTTTATTCTCATTAGTTGGCGAGTCTTTAGCTTGCTGGGTAAGGTGTTTTTTTTCTTCTATAATCCAGCATTCAATTTGACTTTTTAGCATAGGAAGTGTCACTACACCATTTTTTAAAACCTGATTATGAAATTCTCGAATATTAAAAGCTTCTTTAAGATGCTCTTTGGCTAAATCTCTTAACCTTTCAATTTCAAATTTACCTAACATATAGGAGGTGGCCTGCCCAGGCAACATAATATATCTATCTACTTCTGCTCCAATAAGCACATCAGAGAGCGTGGTATGTTTTTTAAGGTATGAGATAGCTTCTTCCCTAGTCCAATTCATTACATGAATCCCGGTATCAACTACTAAACGTGCTGCACGCAGTGCTTCATTAGATAACAAACCTAAACGAGAAATATCATCAATAAATAGACCCATTTCATCTGCCAATCGCTCTACATAAAGTGCCCAGCCCTCACCATACCCGCTGTTCCATAAATATTGATTTAATTCAGGCATTCTTTCATCTTCAACTTGCAAGGCCATTTGAAAATGATGGCCTGGAATTAACTCATGAAACAGCGTGGATTCTTGATCAATTCGGTTTATTTTATTAGGCTCGTAAGTATTAATATAAAAAATACCTGGCTCTTTACCATCTTTACTTGGTGGCCTATACTCGCCAGGGGCGCCGGTTTGTGCCTTATAAAGTGGGTATGGGCGAATGACACCTTCGGATTTAGGCATCATATCAAACCAAGCAGATACCTTCTCTTTGACTCTATTAAGCGCTGACAGGTTATAGTCTAATATCTCTTGCTCAGTGGAAAAGGTATTTTTAGAGTCATTCATGACTGATTGAAAAATTTCAAACATAGTACCGTATTTACCAATTTTAGAACCAATATCTTTTGTTTCTTTTTTTAATTTCTCCATATAATTTAAGCCGAGCTCATGTATTTGCTGAAAGCCAATATCTAACGTAGCTTCCTGTTTGACCTTGACTTGGTAAGCTCTTTCTCCTGGAGGTAGAGCAGAAATACCAATTGCAGTTCTGGCCATAGGCAAATATTCATTTTGTAGAAAATCATTAAATTGTTGTAAGGAGGGATTAATTACTGAGTAAATCAGTCTTTTAATTTTTTCTTTAAACGCCCCATTATTACTGCGCTCAGCCATAGAATAAAAGGGAGACTTTTCAATTTCTTCAGTAATGATAAGGTTAATTTGATTTATTACTCTCTCAACGGCTGGCTTAGGCGCAGTAAAACCTTGACTAACGCCTTTCTGTAAGTTAATAATTTGAGCCTTGACAACTTCGGAAAAATTACACCAACGCTTTAAAGCTTTAGTTTGTTGCTCTTGCGTTTCGACTGGCTGAAGATCGGCAACATCAGTCATAAGGACATGCCAACCATCTAGTGGATTTACGTCCCAAAGGTATGTCTTACAAATACGGCTGTCTTTTTTTGCCTCTAAATGTTCCTTTAATAGGGAGTAGCTCACCTGCTCTTCATCATTTAATTGGCTAACATCTATTTGGTTAAGGGCCAATAAAACACGCTCTTCTTCTTGTTCCCATTGCAAAATGCCTGTAAGTGAAAAATCACAAAAGCTATCCAGCTTCGCATCATCTCGATAGTTTAAAAGTGCCTGCTCAGGGAAATGCCTGAAATAATTTGTCTCATATTCTTTAATAAGTGTAGAAAATAATGTCATTATTCTTTCCTTTGATAAATCATCACGCTAGCTTAGCTTATATATGCCTATTCTTCCTTACTAATTTATGGTAAAGGATAAGAAGCTGCCTTTGACTTTAAATTTTAATTAGTTAAAATAGCTCTGTTGCAAAAACACATTTGTTTATAATTTAATCTAACTTGGGTGAATAATAGAATTATAAATGTGTTTGACTAAATTTCTAATCTTCAAATGGTGTCACTTTCATGGCAAATTAATTCTGTGAAATGAAAAACTGTATGTAATGGATTGAAAAAATATTACTTTGAGCGCTTATAAAAATAGATGTTAAGTCTTATAAACGGTCGTTTTTTAAGAAACTATATTCTGTTAACTATTCATGCAAATTTCTATCAGTTTATTACCATTTTTTTAATCTATTGATTTTCTTATTTTTTTTATATGTGAAATTAATAAGTTTATCGTCGGATGATTAATAACAGTAGCCGCTGGCAACGGACAAGTTTCTTTAAGATAATCTTGTAAGCGTGCCTCTAACTCCACGGCCATTAGCGAATCTAAGCCAAATTCAGCAAAATTTTTATCATCATCAATAGAATCTACTTCTATATCTAATATATTACTTAACTCCTCATGTATTTTATCACGGAATTGTTTATCAAAAATGCTTAGACTACACTTTATTGCATTTTCTGTATTCTCTATGTCACTACTAATCTGATCTTGGTCTATTTTATTATCACGCCACAGTATTTTATACTCGAAATTTTTTTCTTCTAAATTTTTCTGTATAACTTTTCTTCTTATCTTGCCACTCGTTGTTTTGGGGAGCGATCGCTGTGGAATGAGGGCAATTTGATATACAGATAAAGAATGATCTTGCAAAACTTGCTCTCTTATGGCCTTTATCACATCATTTAAATCCTGTTCATAGTCCTGTTTATTAATTTCTGCAACAATGGCAAGCTATTCTTGACCGTCATCGTCATTAATTGTAATAGCTGCACAGGCACCATGTTTAATCGCAGAATGGCTAAGTTCAACTGAATGCTCAATATCTTGGATAGTAATTATAACCATGAATAATAATGAGATCTTTTATTCGACCCATAACAAAGAACAGCCCATAAACCAAGATCGCCTGTTCTCAAATAATTTTTTCCATCAGATATTTTAAGGCTTGCTTGAAAACAATCTTTAGTTGCTTGTTATTGATTCCAATACCCTTTTGCAATATTAGCGCTAGATAGCCATATTTCACCGATTTGCTTATCGGTACAAGGGATTTTGGTTTCTGGATTCACAATTAGTAAGTCCTGAACAGCTTGTTCACATGCAACAATAGCTGATACCTTCTCGTCATTAGGTTCTCGTTTATAGACTTGATTTTTTAGAAGTGCTTCCTTATCATAATGACGTACAATAACACCTGGGTGCCCACTAACCATAAGTGTACTTTCAGCTAAGCCGTAGCATGGCATAAACATGTTTTTTTTAAAGCCGCAGCTTGCAAATTACTGACTGAATTCATTGATAATATTCGCCTTAACTGGCTCTGCCCCATTAAGAAAAAAATGCATTGTGCTTAAATCAAGTTGTGTTTTCATTTCAGAGGAAATTTTTTTATTACAAAGCGCATAAGCAAAGTTATGCGCTGACGTGGTGGTTCCTTTAAAATCAGTGATAGCTTTTAACCAAGTAAATGGATTACGTAAAAAAGTAAGTGGAGACATTAGATAAACAGGTTTACCCACAAAGATTGGATATAGAATGCCACCAATTAATCCCATATCATGGTATGGTGGTAGCCAGATGATAATTACTGTGTCTGGTCGAGCCTGATGATATTGATTAATAAATTCTAAATTACTCAAGAGATTTAAGTGACTAATCATAACACCCTTTGAGTGGCCTGTTGAGCCAGAAGTATATTGAAAAAATGCGATACTTTCGGGTTTAATAATTATTTCTTTAAATTCATGTACTAGATTATCTGACAATTGCTCTGTATTAATCCATTTAAATTTATGAAAATCCCATTGAGTTAATTCGTTTGCATTTTTTAAAAAATTTCTCATTAAAGAATTAACAAAAGCAATATTTTTTAAGGCTTTTATGTACTTTAGCTTTTTTATTTGGTCGACAATCTCTCCTTTCGATAAAATAAGCTTAGGGCTTGAGTTTTCAATAACGGCTTGTAGTTTATCTACTAATTTTTTCTCTGCAGGTGGATAAACAGGAACAGCGATAACACCTGCATAAAGACAACCATAAAAGGCGGCAATAAACTCTATTCCCAGTTGATAAATTAATAAAAATCTATCGCCTGGGCTGGCAAATTGTTGAATTTCAAGCTGGGAATATTTAATTTTAGTCTGAATTAGGCAAAGAAAGGAGATTTAACTTTACTTGGCCTAGAGATCCTGAGCAATAAAGAAAGTATATAATACTATAATTACATCTGAGAGCGACGATTAGTCACTAGGAGATGAGGAAAGAATGAAATCTATTAATCCCAATATCGATATTTTGTGTGTAGAAGATGATGAAATTGATGTTCAATCTGTAAAACGTGCATTCAATAAATTGAATTCTAAGCTTAAAATCGCTATTGCCTCAAATGGTAAGCAGGCCCTAGACAAACTCTATGGACAAAATGGTGAAGAAAAAATTTACCCTAAAGTCATCTTATTAGATATCAACATGCCTAAAATGAATGGTATAGAATTTTTACAGGCATTGCGTGCTGACTTAGCTTTTATAGATATTCAAGTTTTCGTTTTGACAGGGTCTTATACCACCAAAGAAAAACTTGCTATGGAGTCATTAAACATACGGGGACATATTATTAAGCCTCTTGAATATAGTGATGCTCTTAATATATTCTGGGCGCTGGAATCTACCTAGAAATCCTTTAAACTCTTATGTTGAACTGTGATATTCATGAGTGAAGTACTGACAGATTATTTCTGACAAATTTAACAAAATTATCGAACTTAGGCGTTTATTAAAATTTTCGACTAATTAATTATCATTTTCTAATCAATTTGCCTATAATTTAACTAATCTATAGCCATAAATTAAAAATGACTCAGCGTATTATAAAAGAAAATCTTGCTCTTTTTCTCGATTACAGAGCAGAGCAGTTATGTAAAGAAATTGCAGCGCAAAATTTACCACGTGAAATTTCTATTGTGAAGCAAGTTGAAATTAGAAGGCATGTGGCCCAATTAAAAGATTTTCTCACCTCCGCAGGTAAATGCTTTGCTTTATCAGTCGCTGAAGCAGCTTTTTCAGAAACAGGATACGGGCCATGGTGGAAAACCATACTTGTACAAGTAGCTACTTGGAAACCAAAAGATTTTGAAGCATTAAACAAAACTGTAGAATTAGATCATCTTTTACCTAAAAATCATCAATCGCCATGCCGAACTTTAACGCTAGGCAATTTATTTGAAATGGTATTAAATGAAGTTGCAACAGAGCATGCTCAGGCTAATATATCTGTCAAAGCTTTTTTACCCGAAGGAATCCATCAAGTTCATTACTTTGATCCCAGTAAAAAAATCTTTGAACTCATGATTAATGGAGAGCTTTTATGGTCTCAGAGCCGAGATATTATTGGCGGTTATTTTCCGACAACAGAACTAGCTGCAATTTTAAAAAACCACCGACAACAATTTCCAGGTAATATTTGTCTTGGACATGGCGAAGATCATGCTATAAATGTAAGTTATAAAAATGGGAAATGGGTTGTATATAACCCTAATTATTCACATGAGACCATTAAGGCAATGACAAAATCTTTTGATACAGAAGAACAATGTGTGGGAGAAATCAAATTATGCTTAAGAAATGAAGCAGTAGCCTTACAATTCGTGTCATTTAGAGCAGATAACCAAGTTAAATTTGATTTTTTTGATAAGCTAAATACTGCAGGAATTATTCAGTTAATAGAAAATGGTGGTTTACATATTATTGCTCGCAACGCGCCCGCACAACTACAAAAAATTATTGAACTAGCTTTTAAAAATCCTGAACTAGCTACAGCTTTAAGCCACGCCATTTTTAAAGAAAATAAAACTCATTGGAGTGGATTATTAGTAATTGCTCGCTACGCACCAAACGAATTAGAAAATTTATTTAGTTTGGCACAAAAAGATGCCTCACTCGCTCTAGGTATTGCTAAGACTTTAACTATTTCAAATAATGAAAAATGGAATGCCTTACATATGATAGCTAGTCAAGCATCTAATGCTATAGAGCCTCTTTTAAATTTAGCAAAAAATAATAATAATATTAATAGAGCCTTACATAAGGCTTTAAGTATGAAAAATAAACAAGGCAATGTACCTATAGATCTTATTTCGAAAAATGACCCTAATTTATCAAAACTTCTTACCTTTCAATTATTAAGCTCCCTTCCAAAGAAAAGCTTTTATAGTTCATCTAATCATGAAAACAAGATAATTCAAAATGAACCACAAAAAGGGGAATTAAATAATCAATGGGATAGATAAGTTTAAAAATATTTAGAAAGCGTTTCGCAAGGAATAATTTTATTCTCTCATGCACGTCAATTTATAGAAATGTACAGACAACTTTATCTTATCACCTTTACCAATCGCCGTTAGCAACGATTGATTTAGTACAAACTTGGAGTGAAACAGATTTTCGTGATGATTTAACGCGTATTACTTGTCCTACGCTTTTCATACATGGAACAAATGATATTATCGTTCCTATTGAAAAATCAGCTAGAATAGCGCCTAAACTCATTCTAAACTCAACATTAATAGAATATGAAGGTGAATGGCATGGACTTATCAATATAGCAAGGCTGCGAGTTGGTGAAGATTTATTAAATTTTATTAATTAGAAAATTTAAGCATATATTTTCTTAGCGGCATGGCCCTAAGTTATTATCAGTTCTACAATATTTAGACACCATCTTTTAAATAAATTTCGAATTGATAATTCTAAAATCGAGGTAAGTCCGAATACCTCCTTCAAGCCTCTATTTCTTTTGCGAAGATTTATTTGAACTTCTTTTTAATTTATCTGAATTTTTATGCGCTTCATTAGGATGTACGGCATTGTGTTCATCTTTACGGCGAGCATCTTGCGATTCATTTTTAAAGCTTTCATTTTTTGACATTTTGATATTCCTTTTATAAATAATTTTTTTCAAGTCTAAACTTAAAGTTAGATGTATTTTTCCTAAAATACAAATTAGGCATCTATCATCCTCTGTAATTAATAACTCTTATGAATTTCACTCAAAAGGCGTTTGCTGCCCTTTTAGAATAGACTTATGCTAAACTCAATTAAATTGTTCATGGTAAGTAAGGAATTACACCCGAAACCGCTCTTAATTTGGCTGATGTCCTATGTATAGAGCCTGAATTTTGACTTAATTTACAGCAAGGCTGGGATCAACCTTTTCTAATGAAAAATTTGAGGCTTGTCAAGTTAATGTAAATAAAGCGCTTATGCTTTTATATAGTTAGGTAATGTACTTATATTTAATTGCTAAAACTGATTTTAATCCTCATTCTGAAAAAAATTACCCTATCTAGTTTGGTATATGCGAAAAGCAATGTTTGCTACCATTAATAAATTAATAATTAAATATATCGTTATTTTTAATATTTGATTGGCTGCTGAGGAGCCAACTATTGATAATGTATCCAATAGGGTTAGAACTATGCCATACTTATAACCAACCGTAAAAGAAAATGCAAAAAATTTGCTCACAAAATTCCTGCCTTTTGAAGCACCATTTGCTATAAATAGAATCAAAAGACCAACGCCTGTTATGATGAAATATCCCCATATATTAACTAAGTCTACAGGAGTTGCTTGTCTCCCGATCATTGATAAACACCGTTGGGTTAACCCTAACGCGTCATACATAACTATAAGGTAAAAATAGACAAAGAGTTGGCTTTCTGACAAAGACCCAGAAAGTATTTTTTCTTTTATAGATTCTGTACTAAAGAAATTTCTTATTTTTAATATCATTATATTTGTCTTTCCTTTGTTTTTTGGTGCTGTTGCAAAAGATATAAAGGCTACAAAAACACAACTTTAAAGCGCAATGCAACCCTACATATAGAATATCGCTTTTTATATCAATTTAGTCGCTTCTTTTGCTCTGTCTCATTGAATATCTAGAGTTAAAGGAGACATATTACTTGGCTCTATAATTTCAGGTATCATATATTTTTTATTTTTAAAAAGCGCATCACGTAAACATAGCGTAGTTTTAATCTTGAATCATGTATACTGCTAGGAACAGCATATGAAGGAACAGGAACGTTTACTTGCTGTATTCTTTTCTATTTTGCTTATTTTATTAGGCAGCACAGTCATTTTTGGCTGGCTCGCGCACATTCCAAAAATGGTACAATTGATTCCAGGTTTAGTTGGGATGGTTTTTAATACTGCTTTATGCTTTATTTTGACCGGACTTTTAATCATCAATTCTAATTATTTTTTTAAAAATCAAAGATTTACTCAAAATATTTTAAGCTCTATTATTTTTTTTATTGCCTTGATAACGTTGTCACAAGATTTGTTTCATTATAATTTAGGAACGGATCAAATAATCATCAAGCCTTGGTTAGAAGATCCTAACCCAACGCCTGGTCGTATGGCACCCAATACCTCTCTAGGTTTTCTACTCATTTCTATTATAGGTTTTATTATGCCTTATGGAAGACATAGGAAAGCTGCCATTATTATTCAATTATTAACTGTTTTAATTCTATTAATTGCCCTATTAGGTTTGCTTGTTTATAGCTTAAAACTTGAATTTATATTTAGGTGGTATAGTTATACTCGGATGGCCGTACATACAGCCATTGGATTTTTAATTGCAAGTTTTGCATGGTGGGCAACTTGGGCTAGCAGCAAGTGGTATAGAGATTTTTACCAGGGACAAGAAGATAAGAAAATCATTTTAATTACCGGCCTTATTTTACTAAGCATTAGTATGATTGCCGGATTAGGGGGTATTGCATGGCTAACATACATGAATATTGCCGCCGTAGAACAAGCCTTACAAGATAATCTGCAAGAGAAAACGAGTATTATCTCTAATGAGATTAACAGTGCCAAACAAACGTTAACGAAAATAGCATTTAATCCACTTTTATTAAATGAAATAAAGAAATCACCTATAAATATTACTCGTTTAGGTGAAGCTTTAAATTATTTAAAACCTAATAATTTAGTAAGGTTTCAATTGAAAGATAAGCAAGGAGAGATTATTTATTCGCAGGGACATTTAAGTAGCGAACCGCCTCTATCTATTCCTCTAAATTTCCCGGAAAAGATAAATTTAATTTGGAAGAATGGCTTTTGGCTCAAAGGGGAATTTATTTTAAATGCTGGTGTGCCTCAATCTAAACTGGCTACGTTTATTGGGGAGGTTCCTTTAACAGGGATTAATCGTATATTTAAAGATAATCAAGTCCCTAATACAAGCAGGGAACTAAGCATGTGTGTCGCGTCCTCTTCTAAATTAGCGACTTGTTTTCCTAATCGATTTACTCAAAAAGTTTTTACCGTCGATTTGTATACTAATTTTAAGCCCTTACCCATGAGTTATGCATTAGCAAGACTTAAAGGTGTTGTTCATGCCAGTGACTATCGGGGTCATCAGGTGATTGCCGTTTATAATTATATTCCTCATATGCCGCTAGGGCTCACCTTAAAAATTGATACGGCAGAAATTTATAAACCTATAGCGCAACAGTTAAAATACGTTCTGCCCGTTGCTATTTTATTTATTTGTGGCAGTTTAATTTTTCTTTATCTGCAGATTTTACCTTTAGTAAGAAAAGTAGTTTTTTCGGAAAAAGAAGCGAAAGAGGCTAGAGAAAGACTAGAGGAAAATGTCGCTTTATTAAAAAAGCGAAACAAAGAAATTTCATTACTCCGTGAATTAAGTGCTCATTTACTTAGCTGCCAAACCTTAAAAGAAGCTTATCGATTAATTGCGAACTGTGCGACGCACCTCTTACCTCATACTTCTGGCGTTTTATATTTATCTTATTCCTCTACTTCTCAAGAATTAATAAGCGTTCTCTGTTGGGGAGATATCAAGTTGAAAATCAAAGCGCTTAAAAAGGATTCTTGTTTTGCTCTAGCTCAACAAACTAGTCGTGTGATAACCAATATAACTGACATCCCAATTTGTGAGCATGTCTCACCTACTGACCTAAGCTATGAGCCTCTTTTTTGTATTCCCTTATCCATACAAGGAACAGTGCAAGGATTGCTTTATGTAAAACAAAATAATAAGCAAAAAATCAATCCCCATGAATGTGAAAATCAAAGAGTATTACTAGGTATATTAAGTGAGCAAATAGCGCTGGGTATTTCTAATATTAAGCTAAGGATTGAGCTACAAGAGCATTCCTTTCATGACCCCTTAACAGGATTATATAATAGACGTTATATGGAGAGCACTCTACAAGATGAGTTATTACATGCCAAACAACATGCCTTACCACTTAGTATCGTTTTATTAGATATTGATTATTTTAAGCGCGTTAATGATCATTTTGGCCATGACGTGGGTGATGCTGTCTTAGTTGCTTTAGCACAACTACTACGCAGCTCTATTCGCTCTCATGATTTTGCTTGCCGCTATGGCGGTGAAGAATTTTTCTTTTTTATGTCTAACTCTTCAAAAGAGGTTGCTATCGAACGCGCAGAACAATTACATAAAAAAGTAGCCAAGCTTAAGTTTCCCAGATACAATTTAGGACCTATTACAATATCAATAGGGATTGCTTCCTATCCTGCCGATGGCGATAACCTAATAGCTCTAATGAAAGCGGCTGACATAGCACTTTATTTTGCGAAGAGTACGGGTCGTAATAAAACAATTAGCTACTCCCCAAAATTACATGAGAAAAAGTTGACCAAATAAAATTTAATGGTATCAGCTATCTGAATGATACTGTTTTGAATAATTTATGTTAGGTAAATTTCAATAATTTACACATTGCCCTAATCTTAATTAAATTGTAGTTAACTCATCTAGTTAACTAATTGCTTAATAAGCACATCATGCTACCATTGCAGGCACAAAGAATTTATTTTAATCACTTAATAATACTGGAGATTTTAAATGCCAATAGCACGCGATATTGTTCAGGCAGCTAAGCGCGGGGATATAGAGACTGTACAAGATTATTTAAAAGCTGGAAATAATGTAAATGAACAGGATAGAAAAGGTAGAACATTACTTTTTTCTGCTGTAAAAAAAGACCAACAGGAAATGGTTAATTTTTTACTAAATAATAATGCAAACCCAACTATAGCAACCGAAGATAACGAAACCCCTTTACATCGCGCGTCTGTCAATGAATTCCTTAATATTATGACAATGCTTCTGAACAAAGGCGCAAATATCAATGCACAAGATGAAGATCAAAACACGCCTTTGCACTATGCTGTAGAAAGAAAAAAAGAAAAGGCAGTCGATTTATTAATTACACACAACGCTGATGCAACTATTCGTAATAACAAGGGACTTACACCATTACATAAAATTTTAGTTATAGAAGGAATGCAATATACACCTGAAGAAATTGGCATGACTTATATTTATGATAAAAAATTGGCTAAAATGTTAGAAGCTATTGATGGACCTGATCATATTTTTTCTAAAAAAACCAACATTGCTCAAACCCTTATTACCAAAGGGAATGCTAAATTAGATATGATAATACATCATGAAGATAGTGATTCATATTTAAACATTTATGAATATGCTAAAGCTCAAGAAGTACCTTATGAAATTCTAGATTTTATTAAAGAGGCTTGGGAGCGTTTTCAACAAGCACAGACTGTAACGCCAGCACTAACAGTATTCTTTCTAATTTAAGCAATATTCAATTAAATAATAAACAAATAGTTGATCGATTAACTAGCCAACAAGAATTTCTACAAACCGAGAATCAACAATTAAAGAATAAAATTACTGAGCTAGAAGATGAAGTGCTAGAATTAAAAGCTAAGCTTCTTTCTTTAGGTGTGGTTGAGAATGACAAGTCACAAAATACACCTGTATCACAATATAAAGGTTCTCTATTTAATTTAAATGCTACACCTAAATCCGATAAAAACTCAACTGATTTAACAGCTATAAGTTCAACCCAATTTCCTAATTAGGCCAATTCGTTGATAAATCTCTATTAAATTTTTTCAAACTTATTTTAAATAGTATTTTGAAATAAGTTTGAGTTTTTTAAATTAATGCTCTAGAAACTAAGGCTTAAAGTTAGACATGTGATTGTCATCCGCTGGAATAGCAAATTGCTTTAAAATGTCATCAACGTTACCGGTAAATGTAGAACCTTTAAAGGTTTGCTGTATTTTAACATCTTGATTGACCGTTCCTGAGATTAAAGGCTTAGACGTGTTATGCAAATTCAAATTTTTATTATTCTTAAGCGCTTCTTCAGAAACCTTTTTCTCATCTAATTCTACATTTGATTTATAAAATCCAGGTTTATACATTAGTACTCCTTTTTAAAAAATATAACATTATCATATCCTTAGATTAATTCCCTTGGTATTCTTAAAAGGTAATTTATTAATCACTTATGCTACCTGCCTTAAAATTTAAAAAATTTTAAGCCTATATTGTTATACCAGTCTTAAAAAAATGACCTTTTAGCAATCAAGCTGTGAATGAACCCTATTTTAATTATCTTCTAGAATAGTTATCTCCATCATATTATCCATTACTTTTTCAAAGTCTGCTTTATAAAAATAGTCTGGATAAGTATCTTTAATATAGAAATTAATCGGCTGATAACGATTATCATAATCAGCTCCATAAATTAATATAACGTGTAAATTATTGCTGTATATTACTGGACGATTATTCATTAGCGATTGGTTTATTTTATGAATTAATTTATCTCTTACTATAAAATGCGTTTGTTCACTGCGTCGCGCGTCTGGATCTAAACCGTTGCCAATATGTTCCTTTCCGTCTTTAGCTATTGCATAAGTGTTCCATGTGCCCTGAGGCAATATTTGTAATGCAAAATCCAATCTACTTAACGTTTGACCATTAAAATGCGTTGTCTCCGGTATATCGTAACCAAAGTATAAGGGTAATAAAGAATCAGTGAGGGCTCTTTTTTGTTTTGGTGTAGTATTATCCACAAAAATAGAATAATACAAATTAGTGTAATTAGGAGGTGAAATCACATCATGATATTCATCATAAGGTAATGCGCCATAATTTTTTAAAAGGTATGCAGCTGATAGTGGCGTGCCTCCTTCTGCCCAACATCTTTTATAAACTTCTGGATTTAAATGATCTTCAATTCCATCAATTTTTAAATCGATTCGATCTTGTAAATTAATGTATTGCATTGCACCACGCGAAATTTCCAACTTAAGATCAGGATGGTTAATTAAATATAATGTTTCTAGCGCATTAAAAAAAGCATAAGACCAACACAGGCAAGTTTCCTTTTGATCGAAACCTCGACTAACAGGGAGGATAATTGTTTTAGTGGTTGTTTTGTAGGTTAAGCGTTCATTATAAATAATCTTATTTTTTAGCTGCTCTGCATCTTTAACCGTACTATGAATAGCAAAACTTGTATTTAGAGTAAAAAAATTAATTGTGAACGCCATTAAAATTGTAATTTTATTTTTATTAATGAACATCCTCATCCTTACTCCTCTATTCCTTTTCATAAATATTTTGATTCGAACCAATTAACCATACTCAACCTAAACAGCCAGTTCTATACGGTATTTGTACCCTATTGTTGTCTATTTAAACTCGCTCCTCAAGTTTTTTAAGCAGAATTTTCCCTATGTTTATAACGCAAGTAAAGCCTATATAAGTTCAATACTTAATAGCCCACCATTACATATAATTAGCAACTAGCTTCGCTAAGAACGAAAATCAGCAACGACAAAGAGGTTTAAGTAAGGATATTAATATATTAAATAATCTTAGCAGCATTGCCAAAAAGGATTTCTTTACAACCCTATTATTAATCGAACTAGACAAATCTACGAAACGCATTTGCCGTCCTAGAGCTAGAATAATAATAGAGTCTAGAGACAATTTATCAAGTAGCTTTTTCTTAATTTAGTTACTATTAATGAGATATTAGTGTTTAAATATTGATCAAATAAGACTATTTATGATACAATTACTCTTATTAAAAGGCTTATATTTAGAAGGTAAGCGATGTCTTCATTACAGATTATAATTCAAAATTTTTATCATAAGAAACTGCGTAAACAAGCAATTGATCACCTTGATGAAAGTAATCAAGTTGTTGCACGGAATTTCAGGGGAGAATATTTAGCGGCTGGGCTAGGTAAATATAAAGACTTTTTAAATGAGCAGAAAAAAGTAGGTACATGGGGGACTTATATAGAAGCAATTGCTTTAGCAGAAAAGTATAATGTTAATCTTGTTGTAACTCCTGTAGCACATGGCATAAAGCAAGAGCCCATCTGTTTATATCGTTCGAATGATTCCGATGCTAAGACAATACATTTATATAATAATGACAACACACACTGGTATGTTGATTCTCAAACACAAGGGGATGGAAACTGTTTATATAATGCCTTTGCGCAGGCACTCTTTAATCTTAAACTTATAAAGCTAGAAGACAATGATAATACGGAGTCATTAAGCTCTATTAAATCAGTTGACGAAGGACCCATACGGGATCTAAGTATATTTAGCAGGAATTATCAAGAAGATGTAAGAGTACAGCAGGAAGCAATTCAATTAGCGATTAGCAAAGCGCCAAAGGCAACAGAAAGAGAACAAGATTTTGATCAAGAAAAGGCAAGAATTGGCAAGCTTTCACCTGAAGAGCAAAAGCAAATTGCAGATGATCATGCCTATGCATTACGAATTGCAAGAGAAGAGGGATTACAGATGGTAGCACCAGATAACTGTAGTTTAAAAACTAAGCTTTAACTATTACCCTAACACTAAATTGTAGTAAGCTTACTAAGCTATTTAGGTAACCTTTATGCTCTCGGAGCAACTAGAGTTTTATCAAATTAAAACTGATATCTTTAATTATAATAATTTACTACCTGGGTAATAACAAAAAGTTAACAACCAAAAAATTCAGAATAACCCTTTTTGGGCCTCTTCTATAGAGTCCCTACTCAAGAAATACTCCGTTATGAAAATTTAAAGTACTCATAAGTGTTTTTAACTCTTTAAGTGAGGAGATCTCAAAAAACGAACGTTTTTTAAGGCTTACATTTTATGTAACTCCCATTTTTAGGAAGCCTTGTAAAATGTAAATTTGGTTGCGTTGCAAAAATAAAGATTAAGTTATAATGGAGTCTAGCTAAGCGAGTCAAACACCACCAAATTAAATATCGTAATAACTACTTAGAAGCTGACTATGGCAAACTTAAATGGCTCATTAATCCAACCTTAGGCTTTCAATCGATGAAAACCGCCTATGCGACTAACAAAAGGTTTGAAATCTTGCGCATGTTTAGGAAAGGACAATTCAATTTCTGGTTAGGTGGCACTAGAATTGAAGTATCCTTTATTAATGAACAGTTCAGAATTTACAATTGAGATCTACCTAAAATTTAACTTTTCTTATCTTTAATAGTATTTGCAACACGGCCGACTTAAGGAAGCACAAATATATGCAAATATTTAAAAGGTATATATATTTATATGAAATTCTTTAAGCAGCAGAAATTTCAACATGCATGAGTATACTATGTTGCTGTAATGAGTCTTATAAGGATATTATCTCTTATAAACTCCAGGTAATTTCCATCCCGACATACCTTTTTAATTTAAACATTTATAGACTATTAAGTATGAAACCTTTAGCTCGAGGACATCTGCACCAAGCAACATTTTTTATCGCTCTTTGTGCATGCACTATACTCATTTTTTACAGTAATGGCGCTCGCGCTATATGCGCTAATATAATCTATAGTTTTAGTCTTATTGGGCTGTATGGTATAAGTGCGCTTTATCATACGCGCATGTGGAGCCGACAAAAATATTTATTACTGAGACGTATTGATCATGCTGCTATTTTTCTTTTAATAGCCGGAACAGCAACCCCTATTTGTTTGCTTAAGTTAACCAATACTTCTGGATTACATCTTTTATCTATCATCTGGTTAGTAGCGGTAATTGGTATATTTATAACGACCAGATGGTCTCACGTGCCCAAATGGACAAGATCGCTTCTTTATGTTGTTATGGGTTGGATTGGAATTTTCTATTATCCCGAAATTAAAGCGTCATTAGATACAACAAATATTCAACTATTAATAATAGGCGGTATTGTTTATACCTTAGGCGCTATAATTTATGCTTTTAAGTGGCCTGACCCTTTTCCTAGTGTCTTTGGATATCATGAAGTCTTTCATGTTTTAGTGGTCGTAGGAAGTGGGCTACATTTTTTTCTTAACTATAATTTAGCAACTTAATTTTATATCTTAATTTCTGGGCTCATTCGGTCTTAGCCTATTTGCTTAATTAATATTTGACTGGAAGGATACTTCCTTGTAATTGCCAACCATCCACATATTAAATTGATCGTTTAAATAGGATGTCAATTATTTAAAGTACTCCTAAACCGAGCTAAGGTTAATTTTTAATTTAGATGTTAATTCGCATTTCTACTTTCTATAACTTAACCCTAATTAGGTAGTAAATTACATAAATTAACAGTTTTTTGGGGGCAACTTATATCTAATCTTCCTAGCTTTTAGATGAAAAAAGAGTTAATTTGAGTTATCTCATAAATTCTACTTAAAATAAGGATAGTTAATGAAAGTATTTCAAAACCTAGTTTTTATTTTTAGTACAATAGCTACAAAATTTTCACTTGCTTGTCCAATTTGCCTGACTGAAACAGGGCAGCAAGTTCGAGATGGTATTTTTAATTCCAATTTTGTGCTTTATTTATTTTACTCACTACTACCCTTCATATGCTTTTTTTTGATCATCTATGCCGCTTATCACGGTAAGATTTCATTTATCAGGGATTAATTATGAATGATAAACAACCTTTATTTGCTGCGGGGCTTCTCCTAGGTATTGGCCTTGGTGGCTTTTTTGATGGAATTGTTTTTCATCAAATTTTGCAAGTTCATAATATGCTTTCAAATATATTTTTCCCAAACACGATCCGCAACCTTGAAATTAATATGTTCTGGGATGGATTATTTCATGCGTTTACTTGGATAAGTACTGTAATAGGTATTTTTTTATTATGGCAGGGATTAAATAATAAAGAAATTTATTCAGGAAAGCATTTCATTGGCCTGTTATTACTTGGTTGGGGGCTTTTTAACATCATTGAAGGAACAATTGATCATCTAATTTTAAAATTACACCATGTCATACAAAGAACTTCATTGGCAGGACAATTTTATTCGGATATAAGCTTCTTAGTTTCTGGTATTGTGCTTGGCTTAATTGGATTAATAATAATTCGTAGAAATAAACAAATTCCTTAAATTATTTTCAAGTTATGTTGAATTCCTAAATTGGTAGATTTAATTAAAGAAGTAATAAAATGAAATGAGCTCGCCTATATTAGAACAGGTGCAAAAAATGTAACTGGGTCGTTTGTAAATAATCTCAAGAAATGACCCGGCCTGTTGCAAAAGGTGAAAGAACTTTACACACTGAGATTGGTATGAGCTAATCAGCAGCTCTTAACTCAGCTGTAATAACTCATGCAAGGTGTATTTAGGAATGAATTAATTAATTCGAATAACTTCATGATAGATAACCTGATTGCGCCAACTCATTTATTAAAGAAAGTTAATCAGCTGTTGATTTTTCCTTTGTTAATGACTTAACTGCACCTTGCTATAGTGCCAATAATGGTAGGCCCTCTATCTCGCCAGAACTGTGTTTTCGTATGTTGCTTATCGGTTATTTTCAATACCTTCAAACCGACGCCTTATAGAAGAAGTAAAATGCAATGTCAGTTACCGTTGGTTTTGCGGGCTAGCGTTGGGCAGTCCCGTGCCGAGTCATTCTTCGCTTAGTCGTTTCTTTAAGCGGTTATCATTTACTATTTTTCAGTCCTTTTTTAATGCAATCCTAAGGCAATGTGAGCAAGCGGGTTTACTTAACAATAAAAGTGTGATGACGGATAGTACCTTGTTTCAAGCGAATGCGTCTCTTAATTCACTTATATCTAAATCAGGCAGTAAAGATGCGAGCCAAGGCGAGCGAGGTGTTAAACTTACTAAACGAACTGTCTCTAATAAAACTCATCAAAGTAAAACCGATCCTAATGCAAGTTTAGCCTTTAAAAAGGGCTCACCTCGCACCTTAAAATATAAAGCGCATGTCTGCACAACGAGCCAAAGTCGCGTTATTTTAGACATTAAAATAACCACAGGTGCTATTCATGACTCAAAGCCTTACCTTAAGCAGCTTGATACTATCAAATCAGGTTTAAACTATGACATTAGTGAAGCCATCGCTGATCGCGCCCATGGTTCATGGGCATATCATTTCAACACTCAAATCAATGGATATCACCACTTATATTCCTTTATTTAATACCCGTAGTGGTACAGCGCAAAGAACCATAACACCTGGCTTTTACTACGATGCAAACAACGATACCTATCGTTGTCCAGCCAATCATAAGCTTAACCCTGGAAAAATATTAGATAATGATTATGTGCTTTACCATTCTAGGGTAAAGCATTGTCGAGATTGCTCAATTAAAACAAGTTGCCAGGCATCTAAAAAGAAAAACCAAGACATTCGAGTAATCTCAAGACATACTCATTTTCACTTATTGCAACAGGTTACATTAGATATGCAGACAGCCTTATTCAAACAGAAACTAGTAGAAAGATTGGCGTAAATTGAAAATGTGATGAATGAGTTGAAAAACTACCATAGGCTTGCAAAAGCACATTTCCGTGGTATTCATAACGGGCAAATACAAGCTTATATGGCCGCTATTGCTATCAATATTAAACGGATAGTTTTTTTCATATGTCATTTCCATTTAATTACCTGCTACCTTTTGCAACAGGCCGGACCCTTTTTGAGATTCTTTTATTGAAAATTACAATATAGATTATGTCAATTTGCATTAAGTGAATTACAAAGGAATATAGAAATCAAAATAATGGAATAGGTTTTATTGAACGCTACAGGTTAGTACAGTATATGATGAAAATTGAGTAAATTATAACTACTATCAATTCTTCAACAGAGCAAAACTATTAATTAACCTATTAGATAATATTTTATACTTTTTGCTCTGGGGGGAATTTGGTAAATTCCATTTCTCACAGAAAGCTGAGATTGCAAGAGTAGCTTGCACTTGTATAGAATTTTTTAGAAAAGTAAGTAAAGTCTAAAATTCACGCGTTATATTTGATCTTATACGGGTATTTTCAAGAAGCAAAAATTTAATGCTTTTTTCTCGTTCCTCCTATGCGATTTGTTTTAACCTTTAATAATTTATAACTTACAAAATACAATCGTGGCTGAAAACAAATGGTTAAATTTGTGTCTTAAATCAATTCTATTTTATATGAAGCGCACTCAGCTGCATCTTTCATTTCAGTCTTAATTGGTGCACCAGGTGAAAACAATGAAAAAAAATTAAAACACGACTTACTTAAGGTAAAAAATTTCTTTGCTTTATCTATTATTGGGATATTAGAAGAAGACGAAGAAGCATGATTATCGTGTAAAGATAACGCCGGCTCTAGGCACGGCTTGTCATTAGGATCAATGAGTAACTCTTTTGTCGCACTTAAGCATAAATCATTAGAAAAGCGCTGTGGAGAAGTTCTTTTTACGAAAATATTTAAAGAACTTAAAAAATCAATTAATTCATTAGTATTACCATCCTCCCAGCTTAGACCATTTTGCTTTTTATTTGAATCGATATTAATTGCATCATGAATAAACACGACTTGATTGGGATGATGTGGGATAGCCATTTGTTCCATGACTGATAACCCCCCGCCCCGAATAACGATACAATTACTACGCACCATTATTGGAGCAATATTAGTATCATTTTGCTTTCCTAAACAAACAATGCGGCTTGCGACACTATCTCGCTCATGCGGCGGATAGCTGGCAATAATAGCTTGAATTTTTTGATAAATATGGTCTTGCAAGCCACCAAAGAGAAAAATTTTATCGTAATTATTTTTTAATAATTCTTGTACATAATCAATAGATGCCTCAGTAGCTACAGAGCTTAGCATGATTGAAGCTACTTTTGCATGAGGCGGTATAACAATGTTATCTATAATTGAATTTGATGTTTGGTTTAGCGAGCTGTTTTCACTATTCAATTCAATCTCTAAGTTAAATTTTTGAGATTTATCAAGATAGTTAATTAAAGATTTATTTTTAAATGCCGCTCGAATCATTGGATTTTGGTGTGGCTTAATATTGTGGATACCCTGAAAGTCTTTATCCTGACCAATAAAAGGCCAAACGGTGGGAAGGTGAAAATTCACGGCGTAGACATGCATTTGCGCCTTTTGATTAGGTGTTAATTTAGCCAATGTACTAAGGAAGTGTTCACAACCTGTCGTAGGTAAGTCGGTTAAATATTGGTGTATAGAAATTGGTGTAAGTAGATGAGTGCGATTTTTATTTTTTTCATTTATATACTTATTATAAGCAATCACTACATCACAAAGAAGACCTAGTTCTGTCGGTTGGGTTGAAATAATTTCGGTATAAGCTTGGCCTTGTTCAGCAGCTTGAATAAGTAAATTAAAAAAATAATTATAAATTTCTTTATAATAAAGTTGCGTGTTTAAATTTTTATGTTTAACTAACCATTTGATGTCATCAAACCTTTCCTGGCGGTGAAGCACATTAACGACAGCAACTGATTCATACCCTTGAGGATGTACATCTAACAAGAAGTCCACGTATGGACGCTGGCGCCCTTGCGTAGGGTTATTAGGATCCTTTTCATTCCTTTCAATTTTTTTCATTTCCTGCAAAAATTGTTTTTCATCAGGTAACTCAAGAACACCAAAAAAATGCAATAGCTTATTGATGAGATAACCAATTCCCGCAATTGAACTTAAATGGATCCATAAACGAACAAGCTTACTTTTAAAAGATTTTGGTTTTCGTCCAATTAATTTTGCTTGATATTGAGGAAACACTACAGGATTGTTAGATGCTTTTAGTGTATCGATAATACCCATCATTGCTGAAATATGCCCTGAGCCACCACTTGACGCAATACACAAAGGACGGCTTATTTTTAAAATCTGGCTATTTTTTGATTGATTAAGTAAAGAAGACGAAGTATAGCTATCAGGCTGTTTACTAATCAGATTAAGTATTTTTTTAAAGCTACTAATAATTATATGATCATGCATAGTTAATGGCTTCCTGCTTTTATTACTACCTTGTACAAAGTTTAGATGTGTGTGGAATGAGGTACTTTATCTGGTATATTTTTAGCTATGTGAAAATAATGCTTTTCACTTAAGCTATTAATCAACTGCTGCTCCTTAGCAGTTAAGGTATAGCCTTTTTTAATAATTCTAGATTTCTTTTTATCCATTAATAAGGCGATAACCACCCAACTATCTTCTACAATACCACCCTTCTGCCTGTAAATATGTATTTCTGGTGAATTTGTATTTAGAACTATATTACTATAAATAAGATACTAGAATTGCCTAAGATCAATAGGCATTTTATAGCTAGAGGTCTAAGGTCGCTCTACTACCTACAACGTACTTCAAGAAGTCAATGATTTCTTTGAACTTGGAGTAAGATTTTATAAATTTAAGGGTAATGTTTAATGGCATGAATGAGGAATAGAAAAACCACAAAGCCAAAACAACAGTAACGATCTTTTTTAAGATACAGGAGGCCCAACATTTATTAAGCTATGCTAATTTCCTTCCCAAAATTCTCTTTGGCAAATTTTATAATATTGTTTTGACACCGTCGTACTCTGATAGTAAGTTTAATTATTTGAAGAATAACAATATTTAGTCTTTATATTATCCTTCCTTTACCAATTCAATTATGAAAAGTAACACTTTATCTGCTTTACTGACTGCAATCAAAATGACCCTTGCAGGTATTATAGCCTGTATATTTTCATTTGTTATTCCCTGGCCCTACGGTTTTTGGGCTGTTATTACCGTGGCAGCAGTAACAAGGCCCGGATTGACTCATACTTCCCTTAAATCTATTGCCCGTGGAGTTGGTACATTGATTGGTGCCATCCTTGCTTATCTATCTGTTTTAATTGCAGGCAACAATATTTTGATATTAATTTTGTGTTTTTTTATCATTATTTCATTGAGCAGCTATCTTTCTCTTCAACGTACATTCATTAGTTATTTTGGGATTATTGTAGGAATTACGGTCATCATCATCTTGTCTATTAATAATAAATCTGAACCCATAATAACCATTATCACTCATCGAGTCTTGGATGTATTTGCTGGAATATTAGCTATATTATTAGTCAACGCCCTCCTTCGCCTTTTTTTCCAAAAAAAAGAACCCATCAAGAAAAATTTGACAGTAGAATTCGTCAGTAACTTAGAGCTGTTATTTAATTGGTCTAAGAATAAGTATTTAACTAAAACTGCTTTAGCAATTGGGCTTACCTCAAGCCTCACTTTTTTGCCTTGGTTATATTTTAAATACCCTGGAGGTTATTGGGTAACAATCTGCTGTTTATTTATTATGGAAGAAAATCTAATCAACGTGAAAGAAAAAATATGGCTAAGATTTATAGCCCATGTATTAGCAGCAATGATTGGTACAATTTCAGCACTTTTAATTGGAAAACATCTTTGGCTTACCCTAATTCCTGTCTCAATAACTTTTTTCTTTTGTGGGTATCTTATGGTTATTAATACTGTATATGGAAAAGCCGCAAATACTCTGGCCATTGCTGTTTGTATTATGCTTCTTACCGACCCACTCGAAGGTATCTCTTTTAAAATAATTGCTATGCGTTTTATTAATACAGTAATCGGTTTAGGCATAGGTTTTGTTTCCACTTGGTTTTTTATATCGAGAAATACAACGCCACCGCATCTTTTGGAACAAAATATAAAATTACGCTAATGTTGTCTCCGCATTCTGTGACGAGTAGTAGCATCTTTAATAATTAAAAAGGGTATTTTTCCCGATTGCGTTACATAAGTTCCTAAATTTTTATAATTTTTTATTCACAATTAATTGACGCTTACAAACGATAATATTTTAAAAATTACAAAGTAGCATAAACGACCATTTCTGATAAAATTTAATATCAATCTTATTATAAGGAGCCATTAATAAATGATACAAAGTCTAGGCTACAAGGTCTAAGAGATAATTTAGAATAAGCAACTATTTTAAAACGCACGTTATTTAAACTAAGAAGGTTAAGTCTTTAGAGGTAATTAAACTTGGTCCTTATAAGAAAGAGTTTCTTGAATGCTCCTCCCCAGTACTTATTGACAAAATGAATTTAAATAACTTAATAATTTCTTAATATTAGAGTGATAGTATGTGCAAAATTTATAGTACACGATTTATCTATGCCTAAATTTTTTGATAATACTACAACTAAACAGAATGATTCGAATAAAGTTGGTAAATCAGAAAATCGTCATGAAAGAGGTGAGACTTCAATCGTTAAACCATCTAAAAAGCAAAAAACGTCTCTGCTGAAGACTCCTTACCCAGACTCTGTTGTTTTCTTTGGAATATTAATGAATACTAATATTTCTTTAAAACCTGAATTTAAGCTCGAAAGAAAAGCAATGCGTTTATTGGAACTCTATCAGCTTCATAATGAATATATAGGAGCGGCGAGGCAGGAAGATTATTTAGTTGAACTCACCTCCCCTTTTGCTTTTAAAAATAGAAAAGATGAACTCTTAGATGGTGAATATAATTTTGTTTTAACATGTGAAAAAGTTCCTAAATTACTTTGTGACCAAACCTTACACCATTCTTATTTAGCTAATGGAAAAAAGGTATTAGCCACCGGTACCTTAGAATTTAAAGAAGGTACTTTAGTAGGAATTACAAATAATAGCGGACATTATCGCCCTTTAAATACAGATATATTCCCAATCATTAAAGCTCTTTACATAGCTAGTGGAAAAACATTAATAAAGTATACAAGTTTCTGCACAGAAAAACCTTTAGTCTATCCTGTAGACGAACTTATAAAAGCTCAAGATTTTTCTTCTGTTCAACCCCTGCAATTTAATGAAATCATTGATATTCACTATGGACAACGTATTACTTTATCAGGATATGATCAATTACCTAACCAAGAAATTATAAATCCACCGAGGAGATTTGGTAAAACCTTAAATAAAGAGCTTGTTAATAAATATAAAAAAATATTAAGCTTATTTGATTCTAGCATTAATAAAACTGAGTTTTTAAATCTGGAAGAAAGACAATTACTGTTAGCTAATATTAAATAAGACGAAACAACGCTGTTGCAAAAAATATAAAAAGCTATAAATATGAAATTATTGGTTAGTAAAAGATAGTTCATTATAAAGACCAATCATTCATTTATTAAATTAAATCTTTTTAAACTAAGCATGCTTTCAACCCCTCATAGCAAAAGCAGTTTTCATCAAGTGAAATTCAAGTTCAGGGTTGAGCATGTGTTTTAATTTTTCGTAGTCAGATTCTAGTTGATATAGTATGGTATTTAATTTGGTGATGTTCTCTATACGTAAGTAAACAACCTTCTGGTCTTAGTTCTCTCTTAGCTTCGGGCCGCTGCAAATGGTATTTTGGTCACCTTTCAAGGTTTATAACAATCAATCCTCTTAAGATTGTTTAGGATAATAGATCTAAAAGAACAGAAATATATAGAGATATTTATTAGGTTTATTTTTAAATTCATGTGTGAAAGGTGCCTAACGAGGCATACCTTCTTTTATATTATTTTTTAGTAACGAGTTTTTAAAATCATTTGTAATTAAAATGGAGATATTGTATTTACTTGAGAATATTGCAAAGAATTAATATTATGAGATGTAAAGAAAGCAAAAGGATTAGCCGTATTTTTGATAAACGGTTTACCTTTATTTTTTATAAATTGCTTAATAGCATTAGCATTACTATTTTCTATCACTTTCTGCTGAACTTGATCTAATTTTGCACCATATTTCATTAATAATTTAAAAATATCTATCCTATCATCTTTTAAAATTAACTTAAGTGAAGCACGCAATACTTTTGATAATAATTTAGAGCCCTTAGGGTGTTTTTGAACAATAGTAAAAAAAATTGATAAATGTTCGAGCGCAATATCTGCGACTCTCATCAAGCCACTTTCAAAAGGGAAAATTATTCTACAAAGTGCTCTTTGTAAAATAACAGCAGAATTTTTCTCCTCTCTTATCCTTTTTAAAATATATTCTACAAGGGGTGAATATGTAAAATATAAAGAATGTAATCCACTTCCATAAAGGAGCTTTAAATTATTTTTACTAAATAATTTTAAAAAATGGCTTTCTAAACTATTACTTTTTTTAGGTACATTGAATTTAACTAATCCTATAGTAATATCATGACCTAATATATTAATAATGGCATGAATAAATTTTCTTTTTGAAGAAAATTTTTGGTGTAATTTTCTGGACAGGCTATCTGGGTCGTATAAATACCATTGCTTTTTTTTTATACTATAACGAATACCAATTGCGTGAGAATGTGACGTCAAAATACAAATAGAATTTTTGACTAACGCAATATTAATGATACTTTTTAAATTTTGATGCGAAAAATGACAACCAATATTTTCATAATATTTAGGTGTTTGGATTACACCTTGATGGATGAACTCAAAGTGTCTAGCTTTTAAATTAAATAAATCAAATTGGGTAGCTAAAAATTTTTCTTTTTCAGATAAACCTTTGTAATCAATATATTCAGGAGTTATGTTATATATATTATGATGAAAAAGAATATAGTTTAAACACCGTTCAAATAATTTTTTTAAAATGACTGGCCCTTTTTCTTCTGAATTAGGTAATACAATTTTATTATTTAAAGATAATCTATTTTCATCCCATGTAGAGATAGCTCTCAATGCTGCTTTCCACCACTTTAATTTGCCTGTTAATGCCATGTATTCATAGCAAACTGACAAACCAAAACAACAACCATCATTTAAACTTTCATAATTATTATAAATACTTGATTCATCTAGGTATCCCAAGACAAGAAGAAACTTTTTAAGCTTATAGTTAATTCTAGATTGAACAAAAGGAGATTCTGGTTCATCTTCATAAAAAAAATGATAGACAGGATTATAAATATAATAATTATAATAAGTAATTAAATTTTCTGAAGTAATCATTCCAAAATGAATCATTGGCTTAACGAGGGCCTCTTTATAAGGAATCTTTAACATTAACTCTTCAGACAAGGATCTTAGACTCAAACGAGAGAAATAATCAAACATATTGTAAGTTTTACATTACCTTAAATTTTTTAAAAATTTATAAATTATTTTTCTACTTTTCATAAAATACGTCAATGAGGGAATTGAAAAAATTAAAAATTAGTAGAAAATTTAATCTGTGTAATCGATACATCCTTTTAATTATTTTCAATTATTAAAATCGATACAATGAACTCAGCTTGTTACTTAAGGTACAATGATAGAAAAATCACTGAGCACTTATCTTATACAGTTAATTAATACTATCTATAGAATGTCCTATTAAAAGAACCTTAATTATATTTAACCTCAACATATCGCCATTAATTAGACTTAACACTTACCTATACAATCGATTAAAGTAATCAAATATATTTTCTTTTTATAAAATTTGAGTGCTTGCAATAAAATTTAAATTAATTATAAGAGCTAATAGTTTGCTCATTCTTTTTTCTATTTGTTCGGCATAAAATTGTGTTAAGCAACTGAATTTATATTGATCAATTTGTATATAAAATATGGGATTGATAATATCTTTATTTTTATAAAATTACTTAGTATTTTCGGCCCTCTTACAAAAACAAGGCTGTAATATGCTATCTGAATTTTGGCATAGTAATCTAATGAATTCTAAAAATCCCATAGAGTTCAAATGGATTTTTAAAACTCATAGATAGAATTAGCTAAATCTACTTAGTATACAACCATCTTATTTTTACAACACTACTCTGGAGGTTGACTCCCCCGGTCTAGGTTTTTCATCAGGAAAAGCTAAATGCAATGCTTCAATACTTTTAGTTACTTTTTCACCTTTGTATTTTCTCGTTGAAAAAAAATAGCTGATAAAGTCTCTTGGCATATTCAGAAAAACTCCTAGGGCATTTTGTTGTGTATAAATTTTACTGAGAATTTCGTCTCCATCTTGCTTTGGTAATTCTTTAAGGTGCTTGATAAGTGCATCGGTCAATTGCTTTCGCCATAAATGCATAACATTAATTTTATATTCTACTAGCTGAAAATCTTGCGCTTTGGTATGCAGTAAAATTTGAATAATTCCTGTCATAGTTTGATGTCGATGTGAAAAAGCCAGATCAAATATAGACCGACAATCGTTATTAAAAAATTGTTCAGAATTAATATGAGGAGCTAGCATCCTGATTAAATTATCATCATTAGCTTGTATTGCTTGTTTAATTGCCAGAGGCAAATTCTGTTTTTTTGCAAGGAACTTAAGTAAATGTTCATCTCCCGTTTGGGCTGCTTCACTTAAGGAATGATTCTTATAAATATCGTTCATATCAAATTGCAATGATTCAAGTAAGGCCAGTAAGTCAGAACGTCCAGACTTAATTGCTATTTCCGCATAATCGCCAGTTGAAAATGCAAAGGTCTCCATTAGGATAGAATCACCACGAGGATTATTTTCTCTATTAAAAAGAATATTTGAATGCATTAATTCTTTTGCTAATTGCTTTGTACTATCCTCGCCCCTAAAAGCTACCCCTTCTATAGGAAGATTCAACCCTGCCAAAGTCCATTCATCTAATTGAGGATTATATTGGAGGCTAATTGAATGCATATTTGCTCCCAGAGTTAAAACAATTTCACGGGATAAGGTTTCATCGTTAGGATTAATGAGTTGAAGTACCTGTAATTTTTTACGAAGGTTAGTGAAATAATCTTGTAACTGAGTAATATTATATTGATTGGAAAGGTAATCTGTACCCAATCCTGGTAGGAGCTGGATGTTTCCTCTTGCTACTAATTCATGAGATGCAGCAATTTGGGCAACAGTGGCAATCGACTCAGTTTGATATAAGGGAGCACTATCATCACTAGTTAACCAACTTCGATTGTTTTGAGGCTCTTGATATAAAGCAACATTACCTAAGAAGGCAAAAATATCATCCATTATCTGTTTTTCTTGATTTGGGCCGCTATCAAATTTGATAAGTTGTGCTTCGAATTCTAAATGTTCTTGGCGTCGTTTTTGCTTCTGTTTATTAGCTGCTAACATGTTATATAGGTGTTGCATTCCTTCGTCATTTTCCCCCATTGCATACAAAGGCTGAATGGGGTGCATTTTTAGTTTTGGTTGTGGTTTTTGAAAAATATTTGTTTCAGATTTTACGACTTGTATATAAGTCTTTAGCCAATCTAAATTAATGGTTGCTAAGCGCTCCAATCGCTCATTAAAATCTTTCAATCTTCCAGTTAATACTGCCTGATGACGAGCTAACATATAGCCCCAGCATACTCCCCGCTCAGTAACTTTATAACCAAGCTCTATCATGATTTTCGTAATATTAACCATGGCCATAGGCGTTTCTACTTAAAAGTTAAATTATAATTAATAATTATAGGTAATAAATGTCTAAATATTAATCAGATTAATTTTTCTGTAGTAAAAATGAGGCCTCTTTACGAAAAGCTGAAGGCTATATTTGCAGATATGACTTTGCTTTAAATTACTGCTTGTTTTCCTGAGGCATCTTTCTTAAAGAAATCATGATTTTGGATTCATTATAAGCCTAAATAAGTCTTGCTAAAGAGTCTCACAAAACGACCGTATTTGAGACTTTTCTTGCTCAGAACATCCTGATTAATTATCGCAATAATAAGCTAGAATCTGATTACTAAAAGTTTAAAAATGTACCGCTTACTCTATTATTAAGGCTTTAAAATTATGCGCATGTTTAGAACAGGACAGCTTAATATCTGGATAGTTGGCAAGCAAAATGAAATTTCATTTATCACCAGTTATTTCACATTTACAGCTGAAATCAGCACTGAATTGATATTTATGCAACTTTTATAATTTCTGCAATATGTCCCATTATAATATTCCCTCCTTTTTATAATTAACTGTTATCACATAAATTAGCTTTTCTAACATCTAGTATGTTAATCTCAAGCCGTTTTTGTATTCTATCAAAAATACTTATTAGGAGCAGCAGAATGAATAATCAAAATAATAATCGTTTTACAACTGGTTTATTTGACACTCGTGAATCAGCGGAAAAAGCTTATGAAGAAGCCATTCAAAAAGGATATAAACCTGAAGAAATTACGGTATTGATGTCTGATGAGTCACGTAAAAAATACTACGACTCTGAATTAGTACAAATGCAAGATGGAAGTAAGGCGATGGAAGGTATGGCAGTTGGTGGTGCTACTGGTGCGGTTATAGGTGGTACACTTGCAGCTATCGCGGCTATGGGCACAAGTCTTATTCTTCCTGGTTTAGGGTTAATCGTTGCTGGCCCCTTAGCTGCAGGAATAGCTGGCGCTGGCGCAGGAAGTGTTACCGGTGGTTTAATTGGCTCCTTAGTTGGTTGGGGTATTCCTGAAGAGCGTGCCAAGTTTTATGAAAAAGGGATTAAATCAGGTGGTATTATTCTCGGAGTAGAAGATAAAGACCATTTAAATTTAGAAAATAGTTGGTCAAAATATCACACTAGTAATATTTAAGTGCAAACAATTTAAGAGAGGCATGCCTCTCTTAAATTAGCTCAAATATAATGAACTATCCTACCATTAAGTTAGCAATTTACTACTGGCTTAGTATTTAAATTGGCTCTGTTGCAAAAAGATTACAGGTAAAAAATCTTAAATTTTGAATAGACCTCAACTGTAAAGCCCAAATTGTCCGTTGATAAAAAAACTCTTTCATTCCATACATCCACTTATTAAATTGTCCTTTTCTACATATTCGCATTACTCAAATAAAGTATCGAAATAATCGCTTGGAAGCGGATCATGATAAGCTTAAATAGCTAATAAATCCTGTTCGAGGATTTCAATCTATGAAGAATACGTACATAACAATCAAAGGATTTGAAATCATATGCATGTTCAAAAAAGGACAATTTAATAAGCGGATGTATGTTATAAGTACCGAAGTCTCTTTTATTAGTGAACAATTCGGCTTATACAAGTTAGATCTGTATAAAATTTATGATTTTTTACCTGTAATCTTTTTTGCAACAGATCCGCCAATCTTTATTGATAATCAGCTTTGGATAAAGAGCTTGTTTAACTAAAATTGACTGAGAGATATTTATTCAAAGTGGGATACAAACGTGCTATTACGCAATTATAAGTAAGGGATATTATTATGCTACAAGAAGAAAAAATTTCCCCGCCAAATAAACTGGAGCAAAACAACACAACAATCTTAGTACCGTATGACGTTATCGAAGTAATAGCATCTAAATACCTTTTTTCAAAAAGGGCAATTCTATACGTAGCTATATGGAACACGGACTAAAATCTCTTTTATTAATGAACAATTCGTAATATACAGTTGAATTCTATCTAAAGTTAAACATGTTTGAAATCTAACTATTTTTGTAGCACTAGTTTATTGCTATATATGACATTTATCTGCCCCACGATCGCTTAATTGCTTAAGAAATTCATTTATAGGTGAACTTAAGGTAGTATACGTTAACGTTTCAAAAGTAATCCATGTATTTTTAGAAACATTTTGATCATTAATTAAATCAAAGTTTGCTGTGAGACTAAGAATTAGCTGAGTACAAAAATTATTAATTAATTCTTTATCCTGCCCATTAAACTGATCTAAAGGCATAGCAGAAAAGATAGCAGGATTTGCAAAAGTTACTCCAGAAAATAACAAAAAAACAGTCACAAGAAATTTATTATACATTATCGCCATCCAAATCAAAGTGGTTATAAATTATAACTATTGATCATAATTATGTCCATAAAATTACTGATTAAATAACATATATGGTAAATAAATCGTTTACTGTCGATTTAATTCTTTGCTCTTTTCACTAGAAAAAAAGAAAATACAATGGCAGTTGGATATATTTGCTTTCGTACCTAGAGGCTAGGTTTAGTCTAATAACTTAGTAAACCTATCAAATTTTACTAACTGAGATATACACAGCTCTCGCTGTTGATCTTAAAGTACAAAATCCATCGGTATGGCTCATAATAAGATAGAAACATAATTTATTTTTACACATTAAATCATGGCTATTAAGTTATAATTAAGCGAATAAAATAATGTCCTTTGACCCTTAAGAACATTACATTCCCTTTTTCTTAGCCTCATAGAGTGCTAGATTTGCTCTAGAAATTAAATCGTTAATACTTGTGTCTTGTTTATTTACTAATATTGCACCGATTTTATTCTTCTTTAATAAGCCATGCTTTTTAGATGATTTAAAATCAGCTCGGTATTTACTTTAAAACGAAGTAAAGGTAGTATCTTGAAAACTGAAACAAAAATCAAGAGAGTCTTTATGACGCATGGTGGTAAACGAGTGGGTGCTGGCCGTCCTAAAGGTAGTGGACGATATGGCGAAAGTACTTGTACGGTTCGTGTCCCCCGTTCGCGCTTAAATGCTGTGAAAGCCTCTTTGTCGACAAGCCCATTAAAGGTCGGTCTTCCTTTTTTCTCAACCACTATTCGTGCAGGGTGTCCTACACCGATTGATGACAGTAGAGAAGAATATATTGATCTAAATACCCATCTTGCTGCTCAACCCGAATCAACATTTTTAGTCACAGCCTCTGGTGACTCCATGATAGATGCAGATATCTATGAGGGTGACATGCTTGTTGTTGACAGCAAAGTAGAAGCTTGCTCAGGGGATATTGTTATTGCAGTCATTCATGGTGATGCAACGGTTAAACGCTTAGCTATTTTAGACCATGAAATTCAATTATTGCCTGAAAATCCTCATTATCAGCCTATTAAATTGAGTGCTGATATGGAATTTAAATTGTTAGGCGTGGTGACTCATATTATTCATCGTGTTAAGTAAAGGAGCCTTGTTATGAAAAGTTTATTTAATTCCCTCTTTAACGCAAAGCACAAGTTAAAAAGAAAAACACTTGCCATTGTTGCTCAAGATAGAAAGGTTATTAACCCTGCCATCGATTGTAAAAAAATAAAAAATCAGGGTAAACCTTAAAAAGTTTACATGAACCAAGAAGTAGCTAATTAAACTATGTAAAAAACAACCTCTTTCGTTTTGCCATAAGTATTAAGGGTAGATTGGCTATGTTTCAAACCAATCTATAATTAAAGACTGTAATCAATTACAAGCGCTCATGTTCGCCAATATTTGGGCGCTTTCCAGTTAAATAAGCGCTAGCATATTTAAAGAGTTGGGTTGCTCTACTTTCTTTTCCCTGCCAATATTCAGCTTGATAGGATTCTACTTTAATTAATGTGACAGAAGGGTCGTCTTTTCCCTGTGGAAACCAAGCTGCTACAAAAGGGTTCCACATTTGTTCGATTAGCTCTTTATCTCTAGCTAAGGAAGCTTTTCCTGAGATAGAGACATACGTTTGAGCTTTTGGGCAGCTAAAGGATAAACAGACGTCGTGATGCTTATCTATTTCGTCTGTCTTCTCCGTAGGATTTTCTGTGAAAAAATAAAAATTTCCGTCAAAGTTTTTTTGCACTAAATGCATGGGTCGAGCTTGTAATACCCCTTCTACATCCGTAACTAACATGGCAACTTCTAAGGGTTTAACTAAATCCCATAAGGTTTTTGCTTCTTCTGACGATAACATAGGTGCTCCGTTATTTATCTTGATTAGATAACTAAGATGGTAACAGATATTTCGTCAAAATAAATTAGTATATTATTTTATTTGTATTTGTGACATTTTATGTCAATAAAATTGACTCAAATATTTGTGTGTGCTAATTTAGATACACGCTTCTATAAAAAACTAACTAGGAAATAAATATGTCTGATTACAACAATACTTCAGAAATGGTTAAAAAAGGAAAAAACTACCTTCATGAAGAAGGGGGCAGATTATTAGAGCAAGGCGCACAAGAAGTAAAAGAGTCTGGTAAAGACTGGTGGGCTTATGTTGAAAGTCACCCTATCCAATCTATGTTTTTTGGGGTTATTGGTTATTTTGCCTTAAAAGGATTACTTAAAAATTAAATTTTAAATAGTCTGTTTATTAAATCTTAATTATTTTCTTATATTGTTAAGTTAAGGCTCAAATGGCTTTAGCTTAGCAATTTTATTTTCTCGTGTTTAATACTAAGCTTCTAAACTGATATTATAATGTTTAAACTAATTTCAAAGTTAAGTTAATAAGGCTTTCTAAAGTAATTAAGTTGCTCAGTCAATACAAAATCTTTAAAGCATTAATTAAAAAAGCTTGGCACCCTTGCCTGTATGGAAATACATGCAGCTAGTATTAGAGTAATTATTAATAAGACTGAATTTTTATAAGCTTATATAAAAAATTCTTAAGAATAGATTAATAAAATAAGGCTCTAACATTAAGAGTCACAGCCTTATAATTAATACTATTAATTGATATAAATAATAAATATCCATGTTCGATGACAGCAAAGTGCTGTCCATTTTTTATCTGATAAAACTAGGTTTTCGACAATCATTTCACAAAGAATCAATTAGTCAAATTTAGAGTAAAAAATTATTAATACATACCAGGCTGGTTATTCTCTTCATGCCCATGTCTATGGTTTTTATCTTCACCGGGAGTACCAAAAAATCTGTTGCGATCTATTATCACAGCTACGGGGGGCACGAGCTTATTGATTTTATCAAAACTAAGTTGACGAGCTTCAAAAACAGAAATTTTGTTGGCAAGAATTAATGGTGTGGCTCTGTACAGTTTATCAATAGATTCCATATTGTAATGACAAGCTTCAAAAACAGAAATCTTGTTAGCCAGAATTAATGGTGTAGCTCTGTGCAGTTTATCAATGGATTCCATATTGTAATGACGGGCTTCAAAAGGCGAGAGTTTATCAGCGAGAATGAGCTCAGCTACTTGACTCATTTTTTCTATTGCTTCAGTGTTTGTTTGACGAGCTTCAAAAACAGAAATCTTGTTGGCAAGAATTAATGGTGTAGCTCTGTACAGTTTATCAATGGATTCCATATTGTAATGACGAGCATCAAAAGGCGAAAGTTTATCAGCGAGAATGAGCTCAGCTACTTGACTCATTTTTTCTACTTCTTCAGTACTTGCTTGTCTAATATCATAAGTCGAAATTTTATTAGCTAAGATTAAATCGTTTACATTGGGTTGATACGATACTTTAAACATAGATACTCCGGTAATTGAAAAATTTACCTATTCTATATAGGGATACATCGAAAAAAGTATTATACAAACTGCTTATATAACTACCTTTTTCTTTTATTGCAAGGAAATTAAGTTTAATTTTCTCTCGGATAGGTAATTTGTATAGGTCTTTTAGTTCGATTTGCTTTTGTGAAGGAAGTTAGATTATGGGCCTGAGCAGATGTGGAATTTATAATATTGTGGACAGTTTAGTGCCGAGGTAATAGTTTCTTTTCCCCTTCTAAAACATGAAAGAAATAGGTTTGATAAAAAAGTATTAATTCAGTGATGTAATATTGCGTATTTTTTTGAGCTTGCTATGGCATAACTTGAGTCGATTGATTGGTAAAGAGATAGTTGCTCCTCATGGATGAGGATTAATCGATGTTAATTACATTTGTAAAATTTACTAGACTTAAGTTTTCCTACTTCTTAAATTTTTATCTATATCTATATTTCATTTTTTTATTAACTGGAGATTCTTCAAACTTATCATCAGTACTCGATTGTGAAGCTTGGAAGAAACCTAGTGTATAATGAGAGGAAACAAATGTATTGGGTGGTGATGTAGAAGTTGGTGTCTTGCTAATAGGTTCTGATTCTACGCTAGCAGGTGATGGGATATTTGAAAGGAAATTAGTGGGGTCTTTAAAATAGTCATACATTTCCATGGCATTAAAATCGACTTCCTCTCTTCTAATTGAATGCTCTAATTCGCTTGATTCCACCTGATGGGTATCAAAATCGTCTATTGCAGATAGCAAGTCGTTTTCAGCACTTTGCCCCTGGGCAGTCCGCGTAATACATTCTAAATTAATTAATTGATTTTCAGAATTGAGTAATTGCCCGCTTACTATTACACCTTTTTTTCGGGTAATATTTTGTAAAGCATTTTCTTCTATAGGAAATAGGTACTTTATGCCTGTGCCAGAATACACCCAAACCCTTTGGCGTTGCCACTGTTTAGCCTTGGTAATCGCTTCTAAAGTTACCCATTCACCTTTGGTATCTCGTAGTTGACCTTTAACTGCTACTCCGTTTACCTTAACGACATTATGCAAAAGACTTGTGTCTACGGGCCCTTTATATACCTGATCAGTCCGTGATAGTAGCCAAACTCTTTGTTTCTCTATAGGCTGGGTTGTTAATTCTAAATTAGCTGATTCTCTTTCATTGCTTTGCAGTTGGTTACTTATTATTGAGCCTTGCTTTTTCTGATTATTTTTTGAAGTTCTTGTATTTATTACAGGCTCTTGGTTTACCATTTCAGCCCTGTATTTGCACAAATACTTTGTTCTTGTAGTACACGGTTTGTAAGTAATTTTAAATTAATTAATTTACCTTCGTTATTTCGTAGTTGACCACTGGGAATTATACCTCTTTTTTTCTTAACATTTTCGGCAGTGTTGCAAAAAATAAGATAATTGTATACTAAGTGGATTTAGCTAATTACTTCTATGAGCTTAAAAAATCCTTCTGATTTCAAATGGCTTCATTTACACGGCGAAGTAACCCTGCAATATGTCCATTGGTATTGTAAATACGGCATCAGCTATAGAGATTTAGAAGAAATGATGGTGGAACGTGGCCTTGAACTAAATCATACGACCGTGTACCGCTGGATTCAGCATTACGTACCTAAGCTTAAAAAACGGCTTGAATGGCATAAGCAACGTTATGCCAGGCGGTGGCACTTGGATGAGACCTATCAGGGTTAAAGGCAAATAGAAATACTTGTATCGAGCCATTGATGAAAGTGGTAACACCATTGATTTTTACTTATCCTATCGGCGTAATGCCAAAGCGGCGAAACGGTTTCTCAAGAAATTGATAAAAAACAATCCTACCTGCGATGTTAGTGTCATTAATACCGAATATTCCCCCACGCATAGAGGAATTTAGTTCAAAAAAAATTCGCCGCTATGGTGAGCAAGACATTAGTCGTCTACAATTCATTCTTTCAGCAAAGAAGGCCGGTTTTACTTTAAAGGAGATAAAAGAGTTATTAGAGCTTGACGCCCAAAATGATCGGGAGCGTGTAAGAGGTATTGCTCAAAATCGGATTGCAAAAATCGATATCCAGATTCTTGAGCTTAAAGAAGCCCGAAATGCACTTTATCATTTAATTAAAGAATGTAAGAAGACTGATTCCAAACCCTGCCCCATCCTCACCGCTTTTGTGCAAAAATAAAGTTATAAAATTTTAGATTAATACTGCGGCATTAATCTATTTTAATTAGCTAGCCAAATTTTAAACAGGTAATTTAAGTCTCAAAAACGACCCTTCATGAGACTAACACTTTTTTATTTATACTAAAGCTCAATTAATTGCTTTTGTGTACTTTTAGTTAAAAGAGAGATTTTAATAAAATGAACCTAAGTTTATCCGTTTGATTTGAAATTATTATCTGGAACTTCTTCCTTCCCATCTACATGTTCATCCTGACTTGAAAATAGTAAATTTCCATTACAAGAATTTGCTCTGATTATAGATAATTTACGCATATCATCTTCCAAAGCATCCCAAGCTTCTGATTGGGTTGAGCGAATTGTATTCACCCTAGGAGAGGAAGGATTATATGGTGTTATAACTGCGCGATATGCTTTAGCAAATTTTATCGCAGCATTAACAACCGGTTGAAGGCTACTATAAGCATTTACTGTTACTTCAGAATCTTTAAAAATACTATGGATACTGTTATCTAGTAAAAAATTAGGGAAAATTGCTTTAGAAGGAAAGGTTAAATTAATGTCCCCATCGTAAATTACTGATTGAACATCTGGATAAGCCTGTTTTATGTCATCTAATATACTTTTAACAAATTTATCTAATTCTAGTAAATAAGTCTGTAATCCTACTGAAGAAGGGTAGTCTTCTTCTTTAAAATTAATATGGATAGTATTAGCATACTCAAAGTCTTTTACTTTAATTTCAGCTAACTTAGAATCAAAATCTGCTAAATTTGCTTTCTTAGCTGATACAACCTGAAGTTTTGCTTGACCAAGCAACTTTTTTTCATCAAGTTTAAGGTCGCTAAAGGCTTTTCCATGCGTTATAAGTATGCCCAATTTTTTTTCAGCTTTATTATAATAAGTTGCAACGATAATTTTCATAGTTAACTCTATCAATAAATATGATTAAATTATAACCATTATTTATTAATAAATTATTAACAAGTATTTGATTCAATAAAAAAAGCTTTAAAAATTAGAAGCTAACAATTTTAGACAAAAATTAAGGGACTCTTTTCTATCTCTAATTTTTTCCCTGCGACTTTACTTTCCAATTTGGGCGTTGCTCGATAAAAATTACATCTAGACGAACTCACAGCATTATTTTTTAAATGTGTTAAATCGTTATCTTCTTCTGGGTTCTCTATAGTTACATCAATATCCCATCTTGTATCAAGGATCCAATTTTGCTTAGAGATATAGGTTTTCAACGGCTTACCAGGTTTTAAATTTAATAGTCCTGTTGCTTTGTCAGCTTGGTATCTATCTATTATTTCTTGGAGTTCTAGGTCTGACAGATTAGAATCGTTCACTAATTGTATTATTGGCTTATATTGATTAGATAATGTTCCTTTTGTATTAAAATATATTGGTAAACTATTTAAATAAATAGTTGAACTAACTTTTAAGTCTTCATAAGAAATATTCCCTTTACATTCGCCAGTAACACCATAAACTTTGGGGTCTTTGATTTCTGTAATATTTAATTCTCTTAAAAAATTAGATAGTATTATTTTAATACCAGTATCATATAAAACACGGTGATTACTACAACCTCGTTCAAAAGCTCGAATAACAATAATATGAATATCTTTTTGATGCATTTTGGCTTCTAACTCAAGAAAAGCATGCGTAAAACTTTCTAGTTCATTAAATTGCAAGAAATGATCCGACTCACTTGAAAGTGCTTTTAAAAGCTGTCCTCTTTTGTTAATAAAAAGAAAAGAGTAACCATGTAACTTTGCTCTTAATTTATTTACAAAAATTGGGCTATTTGATAAAGACAAGGCTTCAATTTTTTTTTGCATAAGTAAAAATGAATGAATTATGAATAGCTTGATTTTACGCGCTGTATTTTTTATTGCAACATAGCCATAATAATTGGCTCTATTGCAATAAAATTTCCACTTTTTGAAAGTAGTATTTTAAAGTTAATTATTAGTTTTTTGGGCTGCGTTGCAAATACTATAACCAAAGGAACAAATACTCTACTTAATGTCAATTTTGAATGGATACTTTCTTTCTTATCATTATTGCACTATAAAATAGATGCTTAGGAAGCTTTTTAAATATTAATTTAAATTAATTATAATCTCCAAGGAAGAGAACAATGAAAATAAAGATAGCAATGCTTTCCACAATAGTTTTAGGATGTTCAACCGTTTTTGCAGATTCGACTCAACCAAAAGTTAGTATTCAACAAGCCCTATCAGCAGCCGAGAAAGCCGGCTATACCGATATTCGAAAAATTGAATATGAGCATGGTCGATGGGAAGTTAAAGGAAAAAATGCTCAAGGTAATAAATTTGAAGTAAAAATTGATGCAACGACTGGTGCTCTTACTAAAGAGGAAGATTAAATAAGATTACTCTAAATTAATCTGCTCGCATCAAATCTATTGATGCGAGACATCACTCAGCCGGGGCCTCAACAAACGAACGTTTTTTGAGGCCCTTTCAGAACCATTCATTACAATTTATTTTCAAAAATAACGGTTTGATTACGTCCTAAATGTTTCGCGTCATAAAGTGCTCGATCTGCTTGATCAATCATTTTTTTCATATCACTATCTTCATTCATTTGAGTAATCCCTGCACTAAAGGTAACAAAAACATTATTAGTATTATTAAAGGAGTTCTGTGAAAACTGCTGCCTTAATTCATCGATTAACTTTTTACTCTGTTTGACATTGGTTCGAGGTAATACAATAGCAAATTCTTCACCACCATATCTGCCAACAATATCTTGACTGCGTGAACGAAGCGTTAATAACGTGGCCAACCTTTTTATAACAACATCACCAAAAGGATGGCCATAGGTATCATTGACTTTCTTGAAGTGATCGATATCAATCATAATTAAAGATAATGAAGCTCCAATCTGTTTTGAATAATCAAGTTCAAGTTCTAGGCGCTTTAAAAAGCTTGAATGATTTAGGAGTCCTGTTAAGCTATTAGTAGACATATAATAATTTAAAACACCAGCACGCTGTGAGCGAGTTCTTACAGCTGAAATGAGATGAGCAGGCGTGATAGGCCTTGTAAGAAAATCATCGCTACCAACACATAAAGTATTTAACTGCTTGCGTTTATCATGTTTTGTAGATAGAAAAATGATTGGTATTTTATTATATTTATTTTCTTGACGTAATACTGATTCCAGCTCCAATCCTGTACATTCAGGCATATAAATGTCCATAAAAATTAAATCTGGTCGGAAACTTTCAAGGTAAGTAAAAATATCCATAGGGTCTGTAATAGATTGAGCGACCATGCCTGCTTGTTTCAAAATTAAAGAATAATATTCTCCAAGTGATTCAGAATCATCAACAATCAAAATTCGAAACGGAATATCGGTTGCAAAGTAACATTTTTGGTTAATCATTTGTATTAAATAAAACATATCCACCGGTTTTTGAAAAAGGCACCGCATGTTAGTCATTTGCAAATAAAATATCGTAATAATCGTTTGGAATCAGACCATGGTAAGCTTAAACGACTTATCAATCCCGTTTTAGGATTTCACTCTATGAAAACTGCTTATGCAACGATTAAAGGTTTTGAAGTCATGCGAATGTTTCGTAAAGGACAATTTAATAGGTGGATGTATGTATCTGACAATGAAAGCTCCTTTATCAACCAATGATTTTATATCTATAGCTGAACTACGCCCTAAACTCATATTTTTAACATCAATATATTTTTTGCAACACCGCCCTTAAGGGCTCGCTAGAAATAAGCATAGCTAAACAACTAAGCGCTGCTTCTCGTACATTATTTTCATTATCCAGTAGTTTCAACTGCGCTTGTTGAAGTAATGGATTGATCTCACTGGGTGGCAAGTTGGGGATAAGCACGCCTAAACTTTTTAGCGCTATCTGTCTTACATTCCTGTCATTATTTGCCAATTTTAATTGAACAGATTGAAACAATCTACTCACTTTACTGGGTGACAAATGGGGAACAAGTAAGGTTAAACCCTTGAGCGCCGCTTCCCGTATTTTCTCCTTATAATCTGCCAGTTTTAACTGAACGGCTTGAAGCAGCCTATCAAAATTGGTATTTGCGTTAAGATAAGGAATCAAGATAGTTAATAATTTAAACGCCTGATAAATTTCCTCATTATGTTGGCTCTTTAATTTAGACTCAATCTCATCCAAAGCGGCATCCATTAACACAAATTCTTGACCCTTTAATTTACCTAGTAGTTGTATTACCGCTAACTTATTTGTTAATTCAAATAAAGGATTTTTTATAAGCCGCAACAAAGTGTTTATGAGGCGATGATGATGGGACTTTGAGAAAATTATAATGGTTAGTGTCAAATGTGTTTGCGAATTCAATAAATTCATGACTAATCGTTGTTGATAATTAACCGCCGCTTTCTCTTGCTTATCTAGTAAGGCAATCGTCGCTAGAAAAGACTGTTGTTTATCTAACATGCCGCACTTTAAATATAACTCTTGAGCGGGCAGCTTTGAATAAATTAAAAGCAATGCATTAGTCGGTAGGGTTGAAAAAAAAGTTAAGGGGGGAAAGCATGATGCTCTTTAAATGACAAAAAAGTGTATTCTAGTAATTTTGAGACTTTTTAAAACAATTATTCTTTTTTTTTGCATTTATGAAAAATCTTTTTAAAACGACTATTTAAAAACCAATTATTATCTGACTATTAAAATAACCTAATCGAAAATATATGTTGCCGCCTAATAAAGAATTATTATTTCTTAACTTTGTATTGTTTAGGTGTATTATATCCTTTGCTTTATTGAAAGCTAACATTGGAATTGTTTTTAAGGATTAATTAATAATGAAGAAAATTGTTTTATCTTTACTCGCATTAAGTAGTGGCGTTGCTATTGCTGGTACCATGGGTCCTGTTTGTGTACCTGGAAATGTTACTGTACCTTGTGAATCTGTAGGGTTTGACGTAGGTATTCACGCTCTGTATCTAAGACCTGCTTTTAATGGCAACCAGTATGCTGATAATTTCTTAGGTTATAATACAAACGGAACATTCTTAGACAAACATGATGACTGGTTATGGGGCTTTAAACTTGAGGGTTCTTACCATTTTGGTACAGGCTCTGATATTACAGCAAGCTGGTATCATTTAAGAGATGATATTGTAACTTCGGGTAATACCTATGATAGCTTAGTCACAGGCAGCACTTTATCATTTGCTTATAATAGAGATACCTATACTTGGGATGCAGTTAACGTTGAATTTGGACAACATGCAGACTTTGGTATGTTTAAAGATGTGCGTTTTCATGCAGGTATTCAATATGTAAATATAAAGCTTCAAGAATATGCCCCAGTCACTATTACTACTACCGATGGTGATGTAATTCCAAACTACAATGATACTACTCAAAAATTTAAAGGTGTAGGTCCTCGTGTTGGTATGGACTTGGCTTATAATTTTAATGATGCATTCAATATTTATGGCAGACTTGCGGGTGCTTTATTAATTGGAGATGTTGATTCACTGGATAAATCGGGTGGCACGCTTCCTTTCTTTAATTCTTCTTCTACAACTATTGTTCCAGAGTTTGATGTTAAATTAGGTGTTGCCTACACTTACAATATGCCAACGAGTAAACTTATTGTTGATGGTGGATATATGGCCACTAACTATTTTGAAGCCTTAACTCTAGTTTCAGGTGGAGTAACACCTTCCACTAGTTATGGGTTTCATGGACCTTATTTTGGTGTTAAATATATCGGTATGATGATTTAAAACTACAATTAATTCTTACATCAATAGACTAAGAGCTGCTCTCCACTTCCTTAAACTTTTTTGATGTAAGATTAATAAATATTCATGATTGTTATTTCCTAGCAAAAACTTAATACAGTAGGATTCATGCTAGGAAAATACAAGCTTTTATAGCAGCTATAGCGTATAATAAGAGGTAAGTAATTCGCTGTTTATACCAATCTAATCATTTTTTAAGTTCAAACGCATAGCATAGCAGCCAACGATAAATGCTGATGTGATCAATTGATAATCTTCGCTCTGCCATCATTTCTTCTAGAACACTATAGCTGAGGCCATATTTATAATACCAACGCACACATTACAGAATGACCTCGCCATAAAAATGACGCCATTTGAAATCGGATGAATTTTTTAAATTCATAGAAATAGCCAGCTAAATTCGCTTAGTAACATCCATCTTATTTTTGTAACGCTCCCAAAAAAAAGACAATTCAATAAGTTAATTGTTGAAACACTATCCGAAGTGTCCTTTATTAGTGAACAATTTAGTTTACATAGTTTAATTAACCAACTCATTGGAAATAAATACAAATGGAGCGCTCCTAGGGGCTCATATCCCCGACACCTTGATCCAAAGCCAAGTAAGTATAAAGATAAAACTATAGCTAATTTTAATTAGTTGCAAAAAAATAATTTTTGTAGCTATAAATTATTTACCTTTTCTTGTGGTTTTAAAGTTACACTCGTCTGCTAATAGCTCTTCTGCTTGTTTTCTTTTAGAGAACAATGAGGAGCTTGCCAAAAAAAAATGGTCCTTATTTAAGCTATGTTGATGAAAATTATGATTTATCGATTTAAGATGGTCTGCAATAAGGTTAGCAATCTCATTATGGCCCATTATTTTAGCAATATCATAAGGCTTCATTTTAACCTGTGTTGAAGATTGGTTTTTTAAAAACTCATGCATACGTTGACTAATTTCAGGACTTTGTTGTCTTTCTGACTCATCAGCTGCAAATTTTACCAAATCATCTATGGTTGATTCAAAAGAAATTTCAACATCACACCTTTTACTTGCTAGTAGTAATTTAACTACATCAACATGGCCCCTTTGCGCTGCAATAAAAGTCGGTGTAGTACCATCTTTCGTGGCTTTATTAATATCAGCTCTTCCTTTAATTAAGGCTGTCATAACCGAAGCATCACCTATTGCCGCAGCAATCATAGCAGCGGTTACACCATCTTTATCGGCTTGGTCAAAATCAGCACCCTTTTCGGCTAAAATAGTAATGAATGATAGGTGACGTAACCTTGCAGCGGCCATCAGAGGAGTTACGCCCTTTATATCGGGCTTATTTAAATTGGCGCCTTTTTCTGCTAAAAAAATAAAGGTCGAAATATAACCAAGTTCTACGGCCAAAGAAATAGGCGTTACCTCGCTTGCATCACCCTTATTTAAATCAACCCCTTTTTCAACTAAAATTGTAAACATTTGAATAAAATTATTTTCTACAGCAATATAAAGGGGGGTTTGACCTTTCGGCGTTGTTCTATTTAAAAAATCTATATCAACAACATCAACTAAAGTTGCCATAAACGCAGTATCATTTTGTTGAGCAGCTAATAAAGCCAATGTAATACCATCCTCACCTTGCCGCAGAGTGAATTCCTTTAATACCTCAGTACTTGGCCCTACAGGAATTAAGTTTTTTAATTCAAAATTAGTAATATTATTGGTAGTTAAGATAAAACTTGTATTAAAAGCAACATAGGGGGATGAATCCTTAGGATTAAGAGCCTTAATGATATTATCAACCAAATTATAATCTATAGCTGTCCTTGTCATCGTTGTTAAAGGCTGATTTATATCACGAAATAACCAACCTAAACTGGCTATATAACTTAATGAAATAGCATGATCATAGCTTGATAGTAAAAAACCAATGGGTTTATTCTTATCCTTTAAATTATTATTTATTAAATAAGCTAATTCATGAAGATAGTTGTAAAGTTCATCTCGTGCTAGAATTTTAGGCTGTAAATAGATTTCTTTTAAATGGCCTTGTGCCTCAATCATAGCAGAAGATGCTATGGGTGAAATAAGGGAAACATCATTTTGATTTAAATTTTGCTCAAATAAGGTAGTATATTTCTCAGGTGAATGAAATAGTTCTAAGCTATCAAAAAAAGCAAGTATGCCGAGTAAGGCGTTATCTTCATCAGAAAGACTTTGCCCTTTTTTAGATTGTGTTTGCTGTATTTTCGCCAACAGTAAGTCAGGTGGTAGGACTTGAATAAGAGCCATACGTAATTCAAAACGTCGAAGCTCTTGCTCGCCTAAAAAAGTTGCTTCTAACCAGCGCAACGAAAAACCATGACACAAGCCTGCCGATTCCTTATAACCTAATAAGTTATGTAAATTTAATAATGCCCTATGCAATGCCATAAGATGATATATGATTAATATTATTGTTTAATTTTAGCACATATAAATTAAAAAATTACTAATGAAAAGCTAACAAGGTTTTCCCTTTTCTACTTTTCTAAATAAAATATTGTTACATTGGAAATTAAAGCTGTTATGGGGTATATTTTTTTAAATTCTTTTATGGAGAACAGCAAAACATTATCTTATGCCTATATTAGACTATGCTTGTAATTTAACTTCTCATAATTTTGATAATATTTGCGACACAACTTTATTGATTTTTAACTGCTCTATAACTGTAACGTGAAAGGGGGAAAACTTTTTCTAAAGAAGCTTATAAAGAACAATTCAACTTGCGATGTTAGCATTATCAATATCCATTAGAATTCAATTTATAATTAAGTTATTAAAAAATGAAAGTATAAAATTGGGGCTACAGGTTGACCGTTTGCAAATAAAATATTGTAATAACCGCTTAGATTATGAGCGCGGCAAGCTTAATTGAATTATCAACCAATAATTTAGAGGCTTTCAGTCTATCAAGACAGCATTTGCAACGATTAAAGGATTGGAAGTCATGCGAATGGTTAGAAAATGGTAATTTGATAAGTGGGTGTATGGCACCTATACAGAGATTTCCTTTATCAATGAACAATTTGACCTATATAGCTACGTTTAATATCTACTTAAAATTTATGACTTTGTAAATTTAATCTTGTTTGCAGCAGAAATAATATTACTGATTATAATACAATTTATTTAATTGACTTAAATATGATTTTATTGTACTATAATTAAACAGTTATTTATAGGTTCTTTATTATGCTCTTAAATAAAGTCCAAAGAAATAAAGCATCAACTACTCATAAGAAAGAACAAAAAAATAAAGTTTGGGTTTATACTAATACTTGTACCGCTTATGAAGGGTCATTGAGTCATATTCCATTTCTAGAAGAAAAAATAAAATGCCAATTTTATAATGAGAAACATGAATTGATTACATTAGAGAAGATTGGTACTACTGCTCATAACAATCGAAAGACAAAGGGGTTACATTTTAAACCTATGGTCGCTAGTACAAAAAGCTATTCATTAGAAGCCCCTATCTATACTAATTTAAGCACACCTTCAATTACTGCTTTACCGGCGATTTTTGTTGATTCTTTTGAAAATGAAAACGCTACTAATAACTATGGCTATTCATCAAATTATTCTACTCAAACACAGAATAATTTAACTCAAGAAATATTGGATATTTCTGAAACAGAACCAGTTTTGGCTGGAAATTATTACGCTGATTCGTTTAGTATTCCGCAAGAGTCAAACAGCACTATGCTTACAGTAAGGACCCGTAGACGACAAAAATTAAACACTGATAATCCTTGTTTTGACAATATAAATTTAAATAATTTGGTTACATCTATTAACGCAGAAGATGATGGAAATTGTTATTCATTCAATGCTTTCAACCAAACAAATAGAATTAACAATCAGCGCCTAGAGACCGCTGGACAACAACTAGAACATAGCTTAGATGTTCACAGTAAAAATTTAAGTGAACTTCAAAAAACTCTAACTTCGCTTAATCCTAATTTAACTTCTGAAAAATTCCAACCCATGTCAATAGAGGAGAATTATTTTTTAAATGTAACTTATTTACCACCAGGCTATCTTAATTATTTTAACGAACCCATTGAAGAATCACCCTATCCTGAATATGACACCGTCTCATATAACTCTACTGAAGAGGTTACGTTAGATGAAGAAACATCCTGTGAAGAAGACGTTAATTTGGAGGCGTTAACCTCCTGGCCAGATGATCTTGTTTTACAAGATTCAACTGATGTTTCTTTTGCAGAAGGAAGCCCAATAGTAGATTACAATAGCAGGCCTAACATTGAGCTTGAGGAAAGTGCTCGACAGTATAAAAACGTGTCTAGTTCATCTTCATTTTCTCAAAGCTTTTTTAATTCGACACATAAAAGATCTTCCCCGGAAGAAGAGACTGATGATAACTATAAGCACGCCTACATGTCTAAAGTAGCAAAATAAGACCTTAGTTAGAGTCTCAAGAAAGGACCCTTTTTGAGACTCTTTAAATGCTTAAAATGCAAGTAGCTTTCACTAAAGTTATTTACGCTAAAATAGTTAACCCTTTATCAGCTACTAAATTTAATAGTTTTAAGGAGGTGCCTCTTGGATGTTTTTCTCCCTGTTCCCATTGGCGAACAGTTGATGGCGATGTGTTTAAATATTTAGCAAAAACAACTTGACTGACTTGCTCTTTTAGACGCAAGGTTTTAATTTCTTGTGCTGTAAAAGATTTAATAGGCGGCAAACATAATACATCAAATTCATGCATTGTAGTAGCATCTACGATGCCAGCATCATAAAGACCTTTAGCAGAGCCATGCACAACATCTAAAATTGATTTTCTCATTTTTCACCTACTCTAATTAGATTGCCAGAATCTAATGCATTTATAATTTCTATATCGGATAAAGAAAGATAAAGTTTGGCTAATTTTTTAAAGCCTTAAGTTCCTTATCAGTAATATTAGCTTTTTTGTTTTTTGCAAAACTATATATAAAAAAAGCTTTATTATTAAATCTAAAGGCAACTATAGTCCTCGCGCCTCCTCGTTTACCTTTATTATCTAGTGGAATTCTTTTTTTATAAACATTACCGCCCAGATTAGCATCAAATAAACCTTTATTCATTTGTGAGACTGCATCTATAAGCACCTGATCGGAAATTTTGTACTCTTGAGCCTATTCAGAAAAAGCATTTATTTTATATATTTCCAAATTTTTCTCTTTTAAATAATTATATCACCTAGTGTTATAATTACAAACAGTTATTAATGCTAAATGGATTTGGTTTAAAATAAAATATATAAAATTTTTAGAATGCAGCTCTTCTATAGATTCCAAAAAGAGAAAATGTAAGTCTCGAAAAAGGAACGTTTTTTGAGACTTTATTAAGTTACAATACCAGCGTACACATTGCAGGATTACTTCGCCATGAAAGTGATGTCATTTGAAATCGGATGGATTTTTAAAACTCATAGAAATAACTAGCTAAATTTGTTTAGTATACAACCACCTTATTTTTGCAACGTCATCCCCATGACTATAGGTAATGCCATTCTTTATTGTGGAATGATAGCTTAGTTTAAATCCGACCTTTCGCAATAAGTTTAATATGCTGCAAATTACTTGGCTAAATGCTTTTTATTAAAAACTTAATTAATTGTAATATAAGAAAGACTTTTTATGAAAAATGTAAAAATAAACTACATAAATCATATTATTAAAAACCCATTACTATGATTTAATGCAGTTAATTTTAATTAAAGAATAGTAATTAATGAAACATCTTAAACAATTTATTTCTCATTTTCATTCAAATAGCCATACAGGTTTTGTCACACTTAAATCATTCAGGAAGGTAGATTCTGCTACTAAAAATCTACATTATATACTACGAGATTATAATCTAAGAGCTTTTGATAGTAGACCTACAAATTGGGATATGCTTGAGGCATCGGAAATAGGTAGAATTAATGACCAGAAAAGATTTCTATCGTATTTAAAGCAAGTTGATAAAATTTTATTAACCCAAGTTTTAAATATAAAAAGTTCAAAAAATATTCTTCTAAACTCTGCAAAGTATGCATACTCAGAACCCCTGATTTTCCTATTACAATATGCTAGCTCTAAAACGTTATGTGAGGTTACAAGGCTTAAAAATAAAAATAATGATAATTTAGTTATCCTTTGTGCTAAACGCCGTGATAAGTCATTTATTTGTTTACTTGATAAAATTGATGATGTTGCTTTAAAAGAAGTTCTATTATTAAGAAATAAAGATGGCCATAATGCCTTAACACTTGCAGCAAAATATCAACCAGAGCAAAGCTTTATACATTTATTAGAAAAATTAGATAATTCATTTTTAAATCAGAAAATTAGTATAGATGATTTATGGGAATTTTTTATGCGTGCAGCGGAATATCAATCAGAAAAAGGTTTTAAGTATTTGTTAGAGAAAATAGATAATAACCTTTTAAATCAGGTCATGAATATTGATAATAACAGCACTCGTTGGAATATTTTAATGTGCGCAGCTCGCTACCAGTCAAGTGAAGCATTTCAAATGCTTATAGAAAAAATTGATAAGAGTTTTTTTAAGTCAAATATCATATATACTTTCAATAAAAATAATGAATCTGTATTATCGTTAACACTAAAACATCAAGATGAAAGCGCTCTCATTCTTTTATTATCTCGTTTAGATAGGCCTACCTTGGAAATAATAAAAAAATGCTATCATGAGCAGAAAATACAAGCTGCTTTAGAAAAATTAGCTTCAATTATCTCTGTCTTAGATAATCCTTACACTTTATTTTCAAGGAAACCTAATGATGTATCTAACGAGAACTGCAACAAAGCGAGATATAATTATATAGCATAAGCTTTTAACTGAATAAACTTGCACATCTTAAACGATAGACTGCCAACTAGTTTTTCTGGCCGTATTACAAATACTATTACCACGGTAGGGAATTATGGCTCTGTTGCAAAAACGATATTCGTTTATAATTTGATTTAACTTAATGAATAATAGAATGACAAAATGCGTTCGACTAAACCTCTAGCCTTTAAATGGCGTCACTTTCATGGCGAATTGATCTTGCAATGTGTACGCTGGTATTGTAAGTACGGCATTAGCTATCGCGATCTAGAGGAAATGATGTCAGAACGCGGTCTTGAACTAAATCATACAACAGCTTATCGTTGGGTTTAGCACTATGCGCCAGAGCTAAAGAAGCGCTAGACTGGTACAAAAGGCGATATTCTAATCGTTGGCACTTAGATGAAACCTACATCAAGGTAAAAGGAGAATTGAAATAAGTTTGAATTTTTTAAATGAATACACCAAAGATTAATCACTTTTCTTTTCTCATCAAATCTGTATTAATACCATTTTCATTGGTTAACTCATTACTATGCTTAAATCTCGAAAAACGACCCTTTTGATAACAAATTAGTATTTGTTGACTTAATCTTATAATGGTGAGCCAGCGTTATATATTGCGAATGTCAGGATAAAATCTCTAAGAAATAATTTTGTAATAAACAAGCACCTCGAAAAATGAAGATTTATTAGATTCCCTTAATTTTACTATTCATTAATACCTACAAATTTGAAATTAATAAATTAATTATCGATACTATCGGGCTGAAATAGCTAAAACGGAGGATGATCACAATAATGAGTTGAATTTTTTTTATCTACCCATTTGTAAATTGGAAAGGATTCTAAATCATTATTTACATAATAATTACCTGTTCATGACTCAAAGCCTTACCTTGAGCAGCTTGATACTATCAAATCAAGTTTAAACTATGACATTAGTGAAGCCATCACTGATCGCGCCCATGTGGTTCAGGGCATATCATTTCAACGCTCAAATCAATGGGTATCACCACTTATATTCCTTTATTTAATACCCGTAGTGGTACAGCGCAAAGAACCATAACACCTGGCTTTTACTACGATGCAAACAACGATACCTATCGTTGTCCAGCCAATCATAAGCTTAACCCTGGAAAAATATTAGATAATGATTATGTGCTTTACCATTCTAGGGTAAAGCATTGTCGAGATTGCTCAATTAAAACAAGTTGCCAGGCGTCTAAAAAGAAAAACCAAGACATTCGAGTAATCTCAAGTCATACTCATTTTCACTTATTGCAACAGGTTACATTAGATATGCAGACAGCCTTATTCAAACAGAAACTAGTAGAAAGGTTGGCGCAAATTGAAAGTTGATGAATGAGTTGAAAAACTACCATAGGCTTGCAAAAGCACATTTCCGTGGTATTCATAACGGGCAAATACAAGCTTATATGGCCGCTATTGCTATCAATATTAAACGGATAGTTTTTTTCATATGTCATTTCCATTTAATTACCTGCTAACCTTTTGCAACAGGCCGGGCCCTTTTTTGAGACGCTTTATTCTCACAATCCCTTATTCTAAATTTCCCCTATTCAGCTTGCCTTTTTACATTACTATTTTTATTAAAACCTATATTATAATCAAAGTATTAAATACCCATTAAAAATAACGTAATTGAGAAGAAGTCATGTTACGATTAATTGGCTATGCTTGCGTAAGCACCCTTAAGCAAAATTTAAATTTACAAGTCGATACCCTCTTAAAAGCGGGCTGTTAGAAAAATCTTATTTTTAAAGATAAAGTGTCAGGCTTAAAAACTGAGCGGCCTGGCTTAACCCAATGTTTAGAAATTTTAGAATCTGGAGATGTGTCGGTCGTTTGGCGACTTGATAGGTTAGGTCGCTTCATAGTGCATTAGAAACACTTATTGAAACCTTAAGAGAAAAAAGTAAGCTTTAAATCATTGTGTGACGGGGCAACTGATACTACGACTGCTTCTGGTAAATTGGTCTTTAATATTTTTTCCTCCATGGCTCAGTTCGAAAGACGACTCATTCAGGAGCGAACTCAGCAAAACTCTCTGCTGCGCAAGCGGTAAAAAGGGAGAATGGCTTAAAAGATATTTCAAAAATCCAGGCAGCGAAACGTATGCATCCAGATAAGGCTTTAGCAATTGAAGATATTTGCAAGGTACTTAATATTTCTAAGCCAACGTTGTATCGATATTTGACTTCATAATAAAAATTAATAATTTCATGGAAAAAATAAATTTAATATTGGCAAGTCAATATCAAAATTAAATGTCTTTCAGTTCTTCCTCATTATAACTATAACTTGGATTTAAATAGTTTTTCTTTTTTATTTATATGGTTGAATCTAATTTAATAACATTATTTGGAAAATTATTAGCCTCTTTTTTTAATAAGAGTAATTCGATTTCTTTTCTCACAGCAAAAAATTTTGATTTATGAATATCAAGATCTTTCTTGCTAAAAGATTCTTTTTCTCCTACAAACTCCATTTTTCCATGACGTATCAAATCGTCTAACTTTTTAAAGAGAAAAATATTTTTAGGTAAATTAATATAGGTAATTCCTGAAGTAACTTCTACTTCTAAAGGAGAATTATTAGAAGAAATTATATCTGGTCTAAAGTTACGTAAGTTTTTAACATAAGAGAGAAAATCATCACTATGTAGAATTGATGCTTTACCTTTAACCCCACGCCAAGGATCAATTATCCATCCATTCCATGTTTTATAATCAGAGCATAGACTATTAAAGTTACGATTAACTATCACAAAACAATGATCGAGAGATTTAAAACGGACGATTTCAATTCGTTTAATTAAATTATCATGCGCTTTAATTGTTTTACTCCATAAAAAATAAAACAAACAATGTGCCAGTATAATACAATTGCCAGATCTTTCACTTCTTGCCTGAATATTGTCTTGAACAAATTTAGAGTATCTTGGTTCTAAATTTTTAAATAAATTTTGCTTCTCCTTATCTTCAAAATAAATATTACTTAAAATATTGACTCTTCTTAATATTTGTTGCCAGTTTTTTTGATTTGGTAATTTTTTATAACTAGTCACAAGACCACTATTGTTATCAGGGGTATGGCTTACAGTTCTATTTAGCAGAAAAAATGGCCATGTTATTAAGTGCTTATCGGTAGGCCATAGTATTGAATTATCGCTACTATCAGTTGTTACATTAAAAGGAGTAAAAGGCTTAAGATTAGAAGAAAATTTAACATTGTTTAATGTATCTCTTAAACAATCTTTTATACGATAAGCTAAATTACCTGTTAATAATTTTTTTGTTTCTTTTGATTTATAATATTGAAATAATTCTTTTTTTGATCTCATATCATCAATTTGTTTTTTAATTTCTCATATTGTATAGTCTTTTTATTATTTTGGTAGTTGTCTACTGTATTAAACGACAACGAAAGATTATTAAATTTAGGGTAGCTCTTAACTTTATAAACCAACTTTTTTATTGGTATATATATTATAGAGCATCAATACTACAACTTAACATTTTAAAGGGTTCCTGTAATTATTTGAGGACCTCATTAATTACGGCAAGGGCTCGCAAGGAAATATCACTTTTATTTTTGCTAAGAGGACCTTTTTTAGCTAAAATATTATTTTTTCAGGAAGTTAGATTAAAGATCATGGCTAGAGAAGGTAAAACAAAAGTGTTAACAGATGCTGAGTTCAAACGACTTTTGGCAGTGGCTAAAGATAGTACATTTGCTATTCGCAATGTAGCGATGATTTATTGTTCGTTTAGCTTAGGACTCAGAGCAAAAGAAATTGCTTCTTTAACCATTACTGATGTTGCTGATAGCCACTACCGATTACTCGACGAAATTTGCCTTAAACGTTCTATGACCAAAGGTGAAAAGCAACGTTATACTTACTTGACTAATAAAAAATTGCGAGAAACGTTACAAGCTTATCTTAATCATTTAAGAGATAATAGCGTAGCTCGTCAAAAACCTTTCTTTCAAACGCAACGCCGAAGCCGTTTTACACCTAATACCTTACAAAGGTGGTTTCGAAAATTATATGATAAAGCAAGAATTTTGGGCGCAAGTTCTCACTCAGGTCGGCGAACCTTTATCACCAAGTTAATTGAGCAAGGGGTGATATTAAAGCGGTATCTCGATTAGCAGGCCACGCTTCGATTGTGACAACGTCTATTTACGTTGATGATAATCCAGATAGACTTAAACGGATTGTGGCCAATTTAGCCTTAATCTAGGAATATATTTTCGATAGTCATTTTTAATGCAGTTAACGAACAACAATCACAAATGCAGTCATAGTCTTATACTCTATAGAGACTACATATCTAAATATGAAGAGCAATTAACTCAGCAAGGTTTCCCATTAATTGAAACAGTCATTGACCAGATTAAAGTGATTCGTTAGATAGAACATATAACTACCGCAAACCTAATAACTTTGCTATGAATTTTTTTACTGGTCCGCGACCTATACCTTGAGACCTAAAACCTAAACAGAAATTTAACAAATTAATCTACTGCACTGATGTTCTTATACCGAGTTGAGATTAAATTATAAATAAATGTCGTTTTTATAGCAAAGCAAAAAGATCTTCGTCCAATTCATGTAAGAAGGTTTAAACAGCATTGTTACAAAATAAAGCTTTAGTGTTTATTAATGAATTTCTTAGCGAAGCTTGCTTATTCATATTTTAAATATCAGAAACTTTTAGGAAAAATACTATTACCTTTATTAATTAAATTGTATAAAAATATTTTTTAACCTTCATGCCAGTTCTACTGCTTCTTTAGTTCAGGAGCAATAGAGCTGAGCCCAGTGGTAAACGATAGCATAGTTATTTGAGTATTTTTATTCTAAATGCATACGACTTACCTTGCTATAAACGCTTGAATGTAGCGGAGATGACTTCTCATCGCACCTCTTGGCGCTTTAAATTAAAATAATAGAATACTAATTGTTTTAATAAGTCAGCTCAACTTTATAGTGCTTAGGACCATCGTAGCAAAAAAGATTAAGCGCTTTTCCCGCCCAGCTTACCAATAATGCCACTTTTTGCTCGGTCGCTCTATCAGTTAAATCAAACAACTGCTGTAACAAATAAATACCTGATGAGAGTACGCGCTTACAAGGTCTACTCGTCTAATAGCAGCCACACTTAGGTCGCTTTAATTCCGAGAGAACCATCTCAAGCAACACTTCCCAAGGTAAATGTTGTCCTAAAATTATGATTTCAGCTCTGAAAGTATAAGTTCAGGGTATGTTAAAAACATTGCTCGCAATAATGAAATAGCTAATACTTGATATGAAAATAATTTAGTCAAGCCGAAGAGATGTATTATTATTCCAAAGATGAGTTATTTTAACATCGATACTGTCTCCTATTATGAAAAATCTGCCAAGATGTTCAAGCTCCTGATAGAGACAAAATATACGATAAGTATACTTATGGTTTGGTTGATCTTGGATTTATCGCACCCTAAATCGGTTTAAATAGCGTATTAATTCAAATGGCTGAAGACTTGACAGCTATTAATAACTCAATGCCGGACTAATATTTAATACTATAAGTATAGATCTTTCTTATTAGAAAGACATGAAATACGTTTATAAATATCTATAGGTCGTTTCTTTTAAAATAAATTTTCTATTAGTAAGAACTTTATAATAAATTTTATAATTAAAATTTATTAGTATGTAAATAATTTATATTGATTAATTTTAAATCATTTATATACTTTTTTTATCAAATAGTATAAAATATATCACTTTAGGTTAATATTTGATATTTATATTATGAATTTATTAGATAACTTAGTGACTTCTTATGCAGGAATGCCAGGAAAATTTGATAACAATGATGATAACAATCAAGCTATTGAACTTTATTATCTCTTAATCAAAATAAACAAGATGTTAACTTTGCAAGTTGACACAATTGCTTATGATGACGAACAAATAGAAAAATTTGATACCTTCTTATCTAGTTATCTTAAAATACTTAATGAAATAGCGCAAAGGCCAATTAAAGGGCCGAGAACACATTTTTTATTATCAAAAAGTTTACCAGCTTTGGATGAGGCATTGAAAGATTTAAAGAAAGCTTTAGAAGATAAAAAAGTTGATTTAGAAAAAGAGAATGACAACGAAAAACTAGAGAAATTAAAAGAGCAAGAGTGCTATGTGACAAATTTTGAAGAAAACTTATTAATTTTTAAACAAAATTTAATGAAAGCAATAGATGGTTCTTCAAAGAGCCTTCAAGTTGAAAGTAATCAAAATGTAGATTTTTCTTTTGGTAACAGAACAGACGTTATCGGAAGAGATCCTTATAATTTACGTGCATTTCTTGAGCAAAATGAAGAACCAAGAATTGAACTTCTTAATCATCTAGCTCCGCAATTAAACACCGAACCTAACTATATACCACACATTTTTCATACTATTTGGCTTGGCAGTGAATGGCCAGCTTTAGGGGTACGAGAAATGACCTTTGCTAATAACACTAAAGGCGCTTACACGATTGATTATTTGGAGGAAAATGTAGCCTCAATTAAGGAAACCAATCCAAATGCTGCGCATTTATTTTGGACTGATAGAGATATTATTCCTGATTCGATGCAGCGCTGGTGTGATGATAGAGGCATTAAAATTGTCAAAATTCAGACCATTTTTCCTTTAAAGGGTGATCCATTAGAAAAAGAGCTATACACGCTTTATCTTAATGAAAAAGCCCGGCAAAGTTATGCAGCAGCAGCTGATATATTAAGACTAATGATATTGCGTGTCACGCCTGGTATTTATCTGGATATTGATATTAAAGTAGAAAGAAAATTGGAGGAAATTGCAGCCAAATATGGCATAAGACTTAATTTAGGAGGGGTTAAATATAGCAATAGCTTTTCTCCTACGAGGGAAGGACTCTGTAATAATGATATTATAATGGCTAATAAGCATGGAAAAGAAACTTTAGATGAGTTTTGTTATGAAGTAATAAAAAAATACCACAAAACATATGCTGAGATCTTTATAAATGATGTTCCAGTGGACTCACATGTGATTCGTTATCAAAAACAATTTAAAGATATTCCTTATTATTACTTGTATAAAACAACTCCAATGTTAACTACAGGGCCGCAAATTATTGGAGAATATTACGAAAATAATAGTCTTAACCGAAATTTTAGCGATCATAACGTTAGTGATGCCCCTTTTTTCATGGAAAATGTACAAACTTGGATAAGGAAAGAAGGAGATGGGTATTCTAATAAAACATTAGCATTTACGTTTGAGAACCGAGAATTAGCAATAAAACATATTGTTACTTATATTTTGTATGATTTAAAAAGAGAGCCTCGGGTTTTACGGCTAGATAATTATAAAGCGCCTCTAGAGCAATATAATATTGGCGATATAGTTATCCAAATATTATTTACACATGCTGGTGATGAACTTAGCGAGATAGAGTCTATTGTAGGTTTTAAGGAATTTTGTAAAGATTCTAATACAGCAGAGGCCGTATTTAATGCTGTAAAAAAAGGGCAGGCACCCAAATTAAACCTTGAACCTCTTCTATTTAATTTAGACAATAGGCAAGTAGCGATCCATCGTGTCGTTACAGATCTACTCCAAGATCTAACAAACGACCCCGGTGTTTTACATCTCGACAAATATCAAGAACTCTTAAAGAAATATAATATTGGGGACGAAGTCGTCCAAATATTGTTTACGCATGCTAATGATAAACTTAAAGAGGTAAAGTCTATCGTAGGATTAGATAAGTTTTGCACAGAGCCTAGTACTGCAAATATTTTAACAAATGCTATGAGAGAAGGTCAGCTACCCGCACTTAATCCTCAGTCATTAAATGATTTTTTTAGAGCACTAGATATTAATAACCTTAAGACTCTTAAAGATAAAACAGAAATTTCTAAAATATATATAAATAATTTAAATCAAATTTTAAATCTTATTGATTCACATACTTATGAGTTAGATGGTAGAGGTGAAAAAATAGGTGAAAAAAATTACTCAATAGGTGCTTTTAGAATAAGAAATATTATTACAATGGCTTTAGCTCATGCGAATGCTGGAAACATAATTTCACATAATCAATATTCTTCTATTGTAAAAGAAGTAGAATTTGACTTATTGAAAAAACGAGAAGTAGACGCTGGTTTTTTTGGCCAAGGTAAAATACATAAATCCACAGTTAATTTATACCAAGAAATAATTCAATCTCTTTATCCAATGGTTAAATCAGAAAAATCTGCTAACTTGGTGAATGAAGCTAATGAATCTTATATTTTTAGTAAAGGACTAGGACCACAGATTTAAATGTGTTTGCTAATTATTTTACAAAATTTGAATCTAAATTAAGATAACTAAGCTAGCAGTGAAATTCAGAGTGACCCAAATTTATAAGACAAATTAAATCGCATAATTTGTTTATTAAATCGGATGTTGTACGAGCCAATTTTTAGTATAGTACAGCCTATCTAGTTGCTTTACATGATTATTTAAGTCAGTTAATACTATTTTCAGGAGCCATCTATTAGAAAAGCCTCTAAACAAAAGTTAATTGCAATGTATAGCTTTTATAGTTTTTTAATTATTTCATTTAATTATTAGAGACTGGGGTAATTAATAGTCAAAACAATTACCTCTTTTCTTTTTTAAATTACTGAACATAAACGACCGGGTATGGAACTACCCCTAACCTACTCGCAAATATCCATAAATCAGTCACTTAATTGTTAATTTATTTAATGTCACCTAAACATTAAGAATCTATTAAATATAAATTATATTGCGTTTTATTGTTTGAGAAATATAAAGATTTATCCTTAATAAGAGCCATTTAGGCTCGTATTGGAAATCAAGCTTTCTCTAACCTATACTTTTAAAAGATTATGCATAAACAATGGGTGGAGGGCTTAGGATGCGTGGAAAGCCTGATAAACCAGAAGGCGGGAAACAAGAAGTAGGCGATGGAGAAGATAACAAATTAGTAGAACAAACATCAATAGGTAAGACCTCATTTAGTATATTTTCAGAACCCTCCTCTGATTCTAAGCAGCAACAATATGATAAAAATGAAGAACTTGTTTTTTGTCCAAACACTAAAGGTTTATCTACTGCTTGGCCTATAGCTTTTTTAATTTCCTTAGAAGCAATTTCTCAACGTTTATGCCTCTCGTTATATGAAATGAAAAATGAGAAAAAATTGACAAGTTGTTTTAGTGTACTTTCTGAGCTTCAGGAAGATAAAGTTAAAGATTTTACTTCAACAGAAATCCAATTTAATGTTAAGGATATTCAACATGTCTTAACTGAGAATCTGGACTTATTATTATTTCTTGGGCTAGATAAGGCAGATATAGACAAAATTGCAAATCTTTTTTGTAATAAACAACCTAATCAAGAGCGTAACTTATTGAAGAATCTATCAGATGCTATTGAAGAAGTAATGAATAACAAAAGCATCTCCACCTCTTTTCAAAGTTTATCTTATAATGCGACATTGATAAATGCTAGATTGCTTAAGGAAGGCAAAATAAATAATGCTTATGAATTAATGATGATATGCGCTGTCCAACGAAGATTAATAGCGGATGTTTTAAAACAAGAATATAAGGATCTTTTTGGTTTATATCGAGATATTCGTGAAACTAAGGAGGAGCGAGCTGTTACTCCCTTATCAGTACCTAGTGGACGATACGAAGATCAAGTTCCATATATAAAAAATTTATTAACAAAATTAAAGGGCATTAGACCAGACGGAGTTTACAGTGAGTATGTTATTTCAACTATCTTCCCCAAGATGATTGTGTTACTAAAACAGGGTGATACTGGTGTGCTACCACTTAATGAAAATTTAGATAATATAGGCACAGGAAATTATAATCTTTATCTTCGTTCTGCTAAATTAAAAGATGTTGAAACTATTCTTCTGCCGCTTAAAGAGATTAATTTAAAAAAGTTACAACTATTATCTGATGAAGATTTCTTCATTGCACTAGGAGGTATTTATCAGGCAATTGCAGATGCATGTCCCTTTTCTCGTGGTTCTGCCTCAATCGCGCAAATGGTTATTTGTTCACTTATGAAAAGCGTTGGGAAACCACTTCTTCCTTTTAGTCAAGAGATAAATATTAATCCAGATATTCTCTCTTCTTTATTATCTAAAGAGGAATTCACCAAGAGCTTTATTGGTTTATTTGATAAGAAGCAATTATCGGAAGGTGATAACTTACAAACTACAGTGGCTCCAAAATAAGAATGCTTATCTTTATAGAGCAGGAACAAGAACAGATGAAAATCATGCATGAGTTGGAACGTATTTCCTAATGATTAAATTTAAATTTTTTAAAATTAAAAACTCCCTTATTAGAGTTATTTAAACTGCTGTAAGCTTCTGATATTTCAAGGGGAGCATTGGCAGCCAAACTTCCATCTTCTTTTAACCAGCCCAATATTACACAAGCAAACCTAGTTCGGTTATTTTTCGCTGCAGCATGTTCTAATATTTTAACTAATGATTCATGTCCTTTAATTGAAGTAGGATGTTTAAAAAATCCAGATTTTTTTTCTTGCATAAGTAATTCTTTATGAGTAGAAAAAAATTTCTTCAGGTGATTTTCTTCTAAACTTGTTTTAGTTAAATCATTACTTAAAATAATTAATGCAGAATTATTGTTATTATTTTGAGCTCGCTCTTTAGACTGACTAATTTTTTGTAGAGACAATAAAGATTCTTCAATTTTTTTAAAGTCGCTAACCGCTTTATCAATATTTGCGCGTTTATCTTCTAACAGTTGTACCATGCATTCTAAAGCTTCATAAATAGTATTTTTATCAATGCTATTTAAACCATCAATATTACTAAATAAATCCTCTAAGATGCCTGCTACACCACTTACGAAATAACTAAAATTATTAACTCGATAAGTGTCATTAGTCCCTCCCCAAAGCTGTACTAATATTCTTCCCATAGAATAAATATCACTTTTGGAGCTAATTTTCCCCCAATTATTTATTACTTCAGGAGCGGAGTATACAGGCGTCCCTGCTCCGCCATTATTAGACTGATTTGTAGCAATACTAAGACCATAATCAATAATATTAACGACCATAGGTGAGCCAAACTCCACCATGATATTAGATGGTTTAATATCCCGATGGATAATATTTTTTTCTATAACTTGTTCTTTTAAAGCTTTTAGTAAGGCCACGCTTAATTGTGCACGTTCCGTAAGTGTTAAAGTTCGGATACCTTCTCGGTCTTCCTTTAAAATTACGCGTAGCTCTTTTCCCTTTAACTGTTTCATCCGGGTAAAACTACAATTTTTTTCCTCTATTATGGTTGGTTTTTTAATTGCAAGATGATCTGCTTTTTTAGAGAAACCATATTCTTTAATCACTGAACTAATTGGATTTTTTTCGGAGTGAAATTGTAATTTAACAACTCTTCGACTGCCATCTTTCTTACTGGTTTTTTTAAAAAAGGTATTATTTTGACTAAACTTTACCGTATTCTTAATTAATTTTATTGTACCGAAAGTGCCTTTACCAATGGCTTGCTTATTGCTAATTACTTCATAACTTATGGAAGCGTTTTTCCCTTCACGTTGATAAATATCATTCTTAAACCGATAAACTACACCATTAAAAGTGTAATCTGTATTTTTTTCCCAATACTTAATACCTTGCTTAGCTTGGCTTTCAAAAAACTTATGTAACTCTTGTGTTTCTTCGGGCGTAAGCTGTCCATTTTTTAAATTAATAAGTTTAGACATTTAAATAAAAAATTATAAATTTACTTTAATTTTAATAAATGAACATTAAGATTGTATTAACTAAACGCTTATATTGATAGTAGAGAACCTTATTTTTATGATTTAAGAAAAGAATTATTTTTGATAAAATGATGAACAGAAAATAATTTTAAAAAACTTTCTGATTATTATTATTATTCTAACCCGAAAATACTCCTACCTCCATAAATCGTAGAGACCTCCCTTTCATGCTCAATGATTTGTTCTATTGGTGGTCCGGTAACAATATATCGTTCTAATTCATATGCTTGTTTATCCAGCTGTTTAATAGCCTCTAATTTTTCAGTTTGACCTAATTTTGCATTTTGAACGGCGGTTTTCAAAACACGGATGGTCTCATCATATACCTTCAAAGGAACAGGAAATGGATGGCGATCTTTGCCTCCATGAGCAATAGAAAAACGCGCTGGATCAGCAAACCGATAGGGAGCGCCATGAATGACTTCAGCTACCATGGCAAGAGCAAGTATTGTTCTAGCACCAACTTTAGGGGTTAGAAGAAGGTCAGCAAAATCTTTAGGGCCGCGTTCAATAGCAGCAGCTATGTTACCATGTAAACGGCGAGAAGAAATATTTTCAGCTTTTAACTCATGGTTTGCAGGCATGTCAAGCTTTCCCTTACTTACAATGAGTGATGAGAGACTATTTTCATATTTTGATGCTTCTTCTAAAATACGTTGAGGAGAAAGCGTCTTTAAAATATCGATTTGTTTTATTCGAGACTCTTTGGCTCTTTCATCGGTTAAATTTATAATATTTCCTTGATTGTGTCCTTCTAATGCCGCATGAGGCGCATCGATAAAACTATTAAGTCCTTCAGATAACCAATGATATCTTCGGGCTTGTTTGTTTACCGTGTTCATGCCCTGCTGAATCACCGTCCATTTTCCTTCATCAGTCACAATAAAACTATGCAAATAAAGATCAAATCCATCTTGGACAGCGGCACTATCAACTTTAGCTACAAGTCGACTTATTTGTGCGAGGGACTGACCGTTAAAACCTACACTGGACGCAATATTCTCAAGTTCTAATGGCGTTTGACGTGAGTATTTACCGCGACCACCGCACACATACACACCCAATTCATTTGCCATCGGCATCAAGCCTCGTTTAAGAGCACCAATAACACTCGTTGTTATGCCCGAGGAATGCCAATCCATACCCATGACCGCACCAAAAGATTGAAACCAAAATGGATTAGATAAACGTCGAAGAAACTCATCCCGGCCATAATGTTGTATGATTGCCTGACTTATAATTGCACCTAATTTAGCCATGCGAGAGGCAAGCCAATTGGGTACTTGACCATAATGCAATGGTAAATTAGCGATACCAGTTTTTTGAACCATAGCTACTTAATAAAAAGCAAAGTAATTAAATTATAGCAACATGCAATATTAATAAACACGAGATCGCCTAAAAATTAATTCTTATATCTTCTCAGCGAATCAATTTTCTTTAGGCCCTAACCAATTTGCAATAGTTTAACGTAATGTCCTAAGCGTAATGGAGTAACGCAATGCTTTTACAGGCGGTATACGATGTTCCCATTCCCAACGAATTTCATCTTTTAAAATATATACAGAACAAGGTTCTAAAATTAATTTGATTTGCTCTTGTTTATTAGTTCTTTTTCTGAAATAGATGATCGTAGGATTTAAAAGTGAAATGCCAATAACTTCCTTAAAAGCCGGAGCATCACGATGCCAATTAATACCTGCGAGAATCGGATATTCAGTTATTAATATTTCATCAATATGATTAGAGGATTTATCTAATAAATTAGCAGCGCTGGTTATTGTTTTTTGGAGAAAAAAAGGCGGTGGCGTTGTGGGTTTAACCGTTCTACTTTCATAATGATAATCTAAGCCAAAATGCACGACTCGGCGTTTAGCCACCTGGCCAAATAAAGACACCTTTTGCCATGATAGGTTTTGAATATGTTGAATTAAGCTTTTTTCTTCCTCTTTACTTATAAAATGCTGAAAATAAGCTAATCCTAAAGTATTTAGATAGTCTGGTGTAGTCATAAAAATATTAAATTCCTTTAAATTTTAAGTATAGACCTAGTACCTAAAAGGCAGAGGCCTAACTATTAGAAAACAAAGGTTCGCAAATTATGATAGGTCATGAAAGTAGGTTGAGGTGGGGTTTTCAATCCATTTTGTAAACTGCAATAAAAATGTATATAACAACTTAATCAGTAATATATCGATTGCACTTTCGACTTAACTTTTATAATAATGATGCTTTTATTTTAAAGACTCTTGAGTAAGAGCTTAAAACTTTTTTTATAACTTTCGCAAGTTCAATTTAACCACACCAAGATGGCTTATGTAAAAAACTATGATTAATAACTTACCTAAAGAAATAAGACTTTACATGTTTTCTTTTTTTACGCGTCAACAGCTAGGTAGACTATCCTCTGTATCTAAACAAACTAAAGAAGAGGTTGAAGATGATTGTCTATGGAAAGAGCAATTTATTACGAAAGATTTACAACAATATTTAGGCCTTTCAGCGAAAGAAATAGTTAAAAAATATAATCCATTATTTCAGTTGCCTAACAATAATTTACTTGCGCGTTTAGCTCACAATCAACTGTCCTTACTAGATTTACAAAAACAATTAAGCGGTTGCGTTGACTTAGAATACATCGATTATAATTTCCCCTTATCTGTTTATTTTGTTGATGCAACTAGGCTTACTACAGTCAATTCAATTTGGGTAACAAGACATGTACAATCTTTAATAAATAAATGCCAAATTCAGTTTCAAGAATATACGTTACACATGAAGCATATTCGTCAATCTCTTTTTACCGCTTATGATTATATTGCGGGGTTTATGGAAGATGCGCTATGCCTTTTCATAAAAGCTAGCTCAATAGAGCAGATAAGGAGTTGCTGTGAACGATTACAAAACTTCTATCATGGTGCAAATATCTTAAATATGATTATTACTCATAAAAAAACATTTGATATTATTATTGAAACACCTCAAAAAAAATTTCAATTTTCTAATAAACATCCTTATTCGTTTTTTGCACAAGAAAATAGACTGTTTCTCATTGATAATATTCAAAAGCGTAAAATTATTTTGGCCGAAAATTTTGAGAAAATAAGAAATCAATTACCAACATTAATTGATTTAATAAATGATGAGCAAGAGTTATCGCAAGCTGAGTTTAAAAGTATATTAGAAGAAATAGCTCAATTCTGCCCAGAAACAGTTAAATCAGAAGATTACTCATTGTTATCTCCACCGCCCATGGTTATTAATGCTACAGACGCTTGTTATTCTGAATTGGTAAGTTTAAAAGATGAATTAAACTATAATATCGTTGGGATTATACCAGGTGATTTTTCATGTAAGAAATTAAGAGCTGAATCAGAAAATGTTGGCTTTATAGGAAAAGAGACTAAATTATTTGAAGTATTATATACATTAACAGAACTTGCATTGCCGCCAAAACCCAAGCATGAGGAAAAAGTACTGGATACCTCTAGATTCTGCCAAATAATTTAGAATAAAGATCATAAATTTATGAGCTGTATTATAAATAATATTCGATATTTAAAGCGCTTTCTTAGAACGAGCCTTAATTAGTTATATTTGCTTCATTCTAACCAACGTCATCTTTATCATAATTAGCATAAACTTTAATTGCTTTCATTTTGTCATCTAAAAGCATTACTTCGGAAGCTAATAATCCGCGATTAATTTTGTAATATATGACAATCGTTTTGGGCGAGGTAAATACATCTAACAATTGGAAATGCAGAGTTGAAAATTTCTTTAATTGCTTAGTAAAGTAATCACGAAGATTATCTTTGCCCTGGACAATACCACGTTCATCACCAAGCACTTTTTGTACCACTGGCGAACAAAATTCGATGGCGTCAGCATAATGGGTCATAATTAAATCTACATCATGTTTATTCCAAGCATCGAGCCAGTCTAAAGCAAATTGCCACGCTATCTTTCTATTAATCATATAAAACTTTCCTCATTATTTCTGGCAGAAAACTCGTAAAGCAGAATGCTTCACATAGGAATGATTTTTTTCAATGTGTGCAATATCTAGAATTTTAAATCGCGCGTTATTTAAAAGTACTTTTAATTCCTGCGCTGTGTAATAAGATAAATATTTTTTGATATCACCCTTATAACGTGTGTCTACCTCAAGTCCTTCGCCAGTACCCTGCTTTAAAGCCAAATAAAAATAACCGCCTTTTTTTAAAATCTTATTTATAGTCATTAAAATTTCAGGAAGAACATTTTTGGGTATATGCCCTAAAGAGCAAGCTGACCATACGCCATCAAATGAGGATTCTGAAAAACTTAGTTCCTCAATATCCATTATTTTGAAAGTAGCTAGTGGCGCATGCTCTTTTGCAATTGCAAGCAATTCAGGACAAAAATCAATACCGGTTACTGTAAATCCCTTCTCTGAAAAAATTTTTGCATCTCGACCAGAACCGCAGCCAATATCTATAATAGTTCCTTTAGGGGGAAGCAAGGATGCTAGTTTGTCAATTGACTGATTTGGTGCAAGCTGCATAACATTTTTGGCAAATTCTTTAGCAGTTAGTTGATAACTTACTTTGGTTATATCTTTATAAGATTGCATTGAGTCACTCATTTTACGCATACTTAGCAAATTTTCTACATCTGATTGTACAGTAAAGAAATTTATAATGACAACTAGCGCTTGTCTTTCCAATCAGAAAAGAACTTGCTAATAAAAGACTAATAAAGGCAAAAGCTAAATGATTTTCTAGTATTCGAGTCCCCTAAACTTTAGTAAGATTAAACTATAATGGAATAATTTGTTTGGGATTTAGGATGATCATATCTTCTTCTTTAGATTACCGAATTGCTGCAAAACGTAAATTACCGCGCTTTTTATTTGATTATATTGATGGTGGTGCCTATACAGAGCAAACGTTGCGGGCAAATATGGTCGATCTTCAGCGCATGTTATTAAAGCAGCGCGTTCTTAGAAAAATCGATAAATTAAATCTTGAAGTAGAACTTTTCAAAGAAAAATTAAATATACCGATTATCTTAGGCCCTGTAGGTCTAACTGGCATGTATGCCCGTCGCGGCGAAGTTAAGGCTGCAAAAGCTGCCGCAAAAAAAGGGATTCCATTTGTCCTATCCACAGTGTCAGTGTGTTCTTTGGAAGAAGTTTCTGCCCAAAGCCCAAAACCTATTTGGTTCCAACTTTATGTCCTTAAAGATCGTGGCTTTATGAAACATGTTCTCGAAAGAGCGCAAGCTGCAGGCATCCATAATTTGGTGTTTACTGTAGATATGCCTATGCCAGGTGCAAGATATCGTGATGCCCATTCAGGGTTATCTGGTCCATTTAGAAAATCTAGGCGAATGTTACAAGTGTTGTTTAAGCCCGAATGGGCTTTACAAGTTGGCATGTTGGGCCGACCGCATAGTTTAGGAAATATCTCAGCTTACATGAACCAACCCATTGGTTTAGAGGATTATATGGGATGGCTAAATAAAAATTTTGATCCCTCTATTAGTTGGGCTGATTTAGAATGGATACGAAATTTTTGGAAAGGCCCTATGCTTATAAAAGGGATTTTAGACGCTAAAGATGCCCGAGAGGCGCTAAAATTAGGTGCTGATGGGATTATTGTTTCAAATCATGGCGGGCGTCAATTGGATGGGGCTTTATCTACGACTAAAGCACTTCCCCCTATAACAGACGCTGTTGGAGACGATCTAACTATTTTAGTTGATTCAGGTATCCGCTCAGGGCTTGATGTCGTTCGTATGCTAGCTTTAGGGGCAAAAGCTGTTTTATTGGGAAGATCATTTATTTATGCTTTAGCAGCTAAGGGACAAGAAGGCGTAGAAAATTTATTGGATATTTTTACTGCTGAAATGCAAATTGCGATGACCTTGACAGGAATTAATTCAATTTCACAAATCAATCAGTCTATTCTTATTCTAGAATAGATGCTGTAAAAATCTAAGCTATAAAACGAATGCTATGCTCTTCGCTTGCCTTAGATTTTATTGGCCATAACTGACCCTTTTAGTAATACTTTATGTGCAATATTTCCTTTAATTTATTTTCTATTTTTAGGTAAAATAACTATACAATAATTCGTTGTAACAAAATTACTTATTTTTAAACTTCATACTTTAAAAATCTTATACTCCCACTCTCATAGCAAATGCTTCATTTGGGTCTGGAGGCATGGCCCCTATTTCTAAATCTAAAACTTTAACTTTTTCTGCAGATACAACATATGGGCAGTTTAAGTGAGTTGCATGGGCAAATAAATTATAATGGCTTTCGACATTTTGTGTTTCAATTAATCCGATTGCTGGATCATAAATAATCCAGGTTCCATCATCCCAAATATCTCGAACAATAATACAATGATCACATTGATTAGTTGTTTTGACACCTAACATAATTATTTTAGATTTCAAATTCTCTTTGTAGTTAAACTTATTTGCGTGGGAAATCTCATCTAATTCTTTAATATCAGAATACAGATTATATAATGCGAGCGTTTTTATAATTGCCTCAGACTGCATTCCTCTTCGTTGAATTGAATTTCCACCAGGATTTAACATCCCGGCTAACTGCCGTTGCTCTATTAATTCTGCAATGAATGTTCTGCGATCAGCTTTTACCTCGGCAGGATGTGATTTATAGCCGAAAACAAATTGTTGGGTGACTAAACGTAAATAAGCTTCATTTACACAGTTATCTTCCCCAATAAGTTTAATAATATTAGCAATACAAGCTACAGCACAGGAAGAAACTCTTTCCTGCATGTAAATAGAATGAGTCTGGCCGCGCGAATCAATAAAATTTTTAAAAGGCATAAAATTTTATTAATAGTAAAGTTGGCTTTTATCTTATCATTTTATTCTTAATAAATTATTAAGTTAGCTTTAAGGCTTTAAAGAGAGTTCCTAAAATTAGGATTTGAGCTCTTAAAACTATAAGTGTAGCCGATTCTGAAAAATAGGATTAATAATATTTTTATTATGCATCAATTACTTTTAGATAAAATAAGTATAATCCCTATTCTTAAACATATTCATTTTCTGATATTCAATATTATTATAATATTTATATCTATCTACATACTGGAACTTTCTAATGCTCATTAAAAAACTTGATAATTTAGATTTTGGTTATAGTGCAGATGAGCGTTTTTTTCATTTAAGTTTGACAGGTTTATTTGATTCAGTAAGAAAAGCAGCAAGGGATGCAGTTTTTGGATTAAATCTTTTGGGTGGGATTTATGCTAGGTGTGAGCATATCTCAGAAATGTATAAATCAGTTTATCCAACTGATAGCGCACAAATTGATATAAGCATTGATCTTAAGGAATTTGATAGAATCATATTGCTTTTTCGTTATTGTAATCAAATTGGTATCAATATTCATCCTGAAGATTTATATACGTTCGATAACGGTGCAATGTACAATTATAAAATAAATGAATCTGCATTTGGTACGGCCAAAGTAGGTTTTTATTTAGCCGCCGCTAAAAAAATCGCCGATGATATGAAAGAGCCTCTGGAATTAAAAGATTATACTTTGCCAACTAATAGAAATTTCTGGTTACAAGAAGAAATAACCTCACATGCTAAAAATGAATACACCGCTTACAAAGAAAAGTGGACAAAAAATTTATCTTTTTTCAAATTGCATCCAGATAATCTTGAGGCAAAACAGAAAGTGATTAAAGCGAGTATCGATCATATTACAACGATTGTAGTAAACATGGTTAATAGTCATCCCAAGAATCCAAACTACTATGATACAAGTATCGGTTGGTATTATTTAAATAACTATGTACATTTACAAGACCATTTGAAAAAATTTCCTGACTTTCTAATGAAGAACCCTAAATACTTTGAAGAAGAATTCTCTTTAATCCGTGATGAAGACATGGGTAAATTTAAGTTGCTTGCCAATAAATATATAAACCTTAGAAAACAACAAGAGGATTTTGATAGCTCCAAACAAAGTATAACAGAGCAGCAATCTAGCAACTACTGTACGTTGCTTTGAAGGCTGGTTAGCTTCCATACGTATTTAAACTTGATTGATTTGCAATGTTTAGCCCAGCTAATGTCTGCCATTCATTTGCAAAGAACCAGCTAATGCATGTTTGGCAGAAAAGTGAGCATAGCCTTGACTAAACAGTGTCTAATCAGGGATTTACTCTTTCTAGTACCCATTAATATAGATAGTATAATAAAATTAAAAAGATCATTTAGAGGTTAACACTTAACTTACACCATCCCTCTATAAGTACCTTTTACCATTTTGCTATATAGCTGCTTCAGGATGACTATATGATTATAATCAACCGCTAGGAACCATTCTTAAATATTGATAAACTTATTTAATGTATTAAGTGAGCTATTATAACAACTCACGATGAAGCAAATAAATTTGCATTCGATTCCTTTATAATGGCGTTTGCGCCAGGAAATGACTATCTGCTTGATCAATAGTTCTCTTCTGACCTCGTATTATTTAATCATTCAGCATCAAAGCAATTTAATTTAAATGATTTAAAATCAAAGTTGCCTAATATAGGAATTTAAAAAGTGAAATTAAGGATATTATTGTTACACCCGATCGTATTACATTTCATGTAAAACAAAACGCATTTTATGTTCCAGAGAATAAACCTGTTATATTAGATGTTATGAACTTCTATAAATTGTTTAATGGCAAAGTCAAGGAATGGCAAATGTGGTTTAATCAAGGTAGTGCTCATGAAAAATTTAAATGCCGCATGAAGCATTTAATTATGAAAATGCTTTTATACCTTGTTTGTCTAGTAACCACTTAAGCCATTGGCCACCTTTAAATTAAATTTAAAGAACTATTAACCAAGGGCTATAATTTTTAATTGCCTACCAACCTAGGTAATAGTAAATGAATTATAAATGTCAGATATCATTAATTATTTTGGCCATATGGATATCGGTCAATAGTCCTTTAAGAGCTAATAATAAGGGTAAAGATCCTTGCCAAAGCTTAAGTACTTCTAGCTATGTAAAAAAAATATTACCTTATACGTCGCAAATTATTGTTATTGATTCAATAGGTGGCATTAAGGCTAATATGACACTTTGCCAACGTCAGGGAAGCATATGGAAACCTATGTTCCTAACCTCTTTTAGAGCCGTTATAGGAAAAAATGGAATAGCCTCAATTGGAAAAAAGAAAGAGAGTGATTTAAAAACACCTGCAGGACTATATCCTATTGGAGAAGCATTCGGCACTAAACCATTGGCGCTTAAAATGGATTATAAATATATTACAGTAAATGATAAATTTATCGATGATGTAAATAGCAGATATTATAATAGGTGGGTATCTGGTTCAAAGAATGCTAAAAGCTATGAATCAATGCTCATAGAACCTTATACTTATGGCGCGGTAATAAACTATAATATGAAGCCAATAATAAAAGGCGCAGGCAGTGCTATCTTTATACATCTATGGCGATCACCTAATACACCAACAGCTGGTTGCATCGCTTTGAATAAAAAGCATTTATTAGAAATGTTGTATTGGCTGGATAAGGCGCAACATCCCTATATTCTTATACATGAAGTTTTAAAAAATTAATGAAAAAGCTATTTAAATACACTTATTACTTTCAATCATCTTAAAAGATTAGGAAATTTAGAACTCCTTCCCCTCTTAAGGAAGTATTTTTAGTTTTTATTATAAGGTAAGTTTTTTTGGTAATGTGCTAAATATTCGTCCTTTTTAAAATAAAATATTTCTATATCAAAAGGAATTTAAACAAAATTATACTTAACTCAAAACATACCAACTATTTCCCGAACTACTACACAGGCTTATCCCCAGAAATTGTGAATAACTTTAAACTTAATATTTTTCTATACTACATAAAATCATGAGGTTCCGTAGTCATTTAGAAACCATCCTTTAATAATATAAATACACTAAAACAAGCCTGCCTCTAGTTTTAACGAAGATTTAAGCTAACAAATTATAAAATATCCATTTTTAATACAAACTCTTAAGGTTAGCTTAATATTTAGTCACTATAATTCGAAACCTTTCAAATTACTTTTCATTTTCATATGACTAAAATTAAAGTTGCTGTAACTTACAGTCCTGAAGTTGGTGGAGTTAGTGTTCTATCACTGAAGGAATCATTTACCTCGGCAAATTTTGAAGTGATTGATGCTGATTATAGAGAAATAATGAGAGCCATACCTCAGGAAGGGTTTACGGAGGCATATGCTACTTCTGAAGGCCGTAATAAGCTTTTTGCCCATGCTAAGTATATGGCTGGACAACTTCTAAATAATGTATCCTGTTTAGCATTATCCGGTAACTCATCAATGATTGATCCTCTTCTATTTAATGAAAATCGCACTACAAATGATCAGTATGATTTTTCGCGAACCATTGCTGAGCTAGCTTTAATCCATGTAGCCACCCAAAGAGGGATGCCTATTTTAGGAGTCTGTGGGGGGCATCAAGCACTGGCTGTTTATAATGGGTGTACAGTTAAGCCGTTAAGCGAAGCTGAACTAGGAAAGCAGAAATTTCGTTCTTATGACAAAATCATTTTCACCATGCAATCTCTTTTAGGTCAAATTTTTAAAGACGAAAAAAATTCATCTTCTGACTCTAAAATGTTGGATAGGGATTTTTTTGGGGCCCATAGACAAGTTGTTAACCAATTAGGTGAGTATTTAATTGTAACAGCTTGGTCAAGCGATAACCAGTTTATTGAAGCACTTGAAGGCGAATATGGTGCTCCCGTCATTGGTACTCAATTTCATCCTGAAGTTACAGTACATGGTTTACCGCCTGATTCAGCTTATATAGGCAGCCAAGAAGACATTCAAATTAGCTTAAAATTATTTCGCTTTTTTTATGATGCAGCTCAAGCCTATGATATTAAAAAAAGTATCCAAACAGAACTAGAAACAGGCGCTAAGAAACTTAAAAAAATAGAATTAAACGTAAGTATAGATAAGCTATCAATCAATGCACATGAAATAAAAAGTAGTATTCAAGCTCAGGACAATATAACGAACAATTATGAAACTGCACAAATTCCTTTCATGGCTGCCAAAGTGAATACACCTGCCAAAATTAATACATCTACTAAAATTCATGCACCTGCTCAAGATGATACACCGGCTAAAGTTAATGCACCGGCTAAAGTTAATGCACCGGCTAAAGTTGATACACCTGCCAAAATCATGCGCAATAATTATGCTACTTTTTGGCAAGAAAAAGAAGTACAGACTTTAAACAGCGTTAATGCACAGCATAAGCAAGGTAACGGGACAATAACAATTCCGTAAGTCCTATTTAAATCTATAGGTTGTGATTTTAATTCCTAAGAAATTTAAAATGACAACCTATATCATTTTATGTATAAACTTTTAGACAAATTAGAATTAATTCTTTTATATTGAAGGTGATACAGGGTTAACTCCTACAATTGCTTTATCAATATATTGATTGACAATTTCTTCTACTTCCTTTTGATAAGTTCTAAATTCGCTTTCTGATTTTGGATAAGGTAAAAGCCCAATTAACACTTCTGCTTTATGATAATAGCAATTATCATCTTTCAACATTTCATTGATATGCCAAAATATATCATCTGGCAATTTACTGCAAATTTTTTCAATAAGTCGCTTTTCTTCAGTTTCTACTGTGGTTTTCGATACAAATTTAGCTTCAGAATTAAAAAAACGATATAGGGGATTAGTTTGCGGGGTTCGAGTTAATCTAGCTAATTGTTTATCTCTAAAACAAGTGACTTTATTAAATAAATCTTGGGTCGTGACTTTATTTCTAAACCATTCGGGTAGTAATGCAGTTATACGATCAAAATCAGCTGAATTATTACTAGCAATAATAATATATTCTAAGGTTATACAGCCAGCAAATACATCCTTTCCTATTGATCTTATACTAACTGGTATTTCCAATGTATGTAAATTATTACAACCATAAAATGCCCAATTCCCAATAGAGGTTACACCATTAGGAATTACTAATTTGCGCAAATCAATGCAATTTTCAAATGCACTCTCACCAATTAAGGTGATTCCTGCAGGAAGGTGAAAAACACCATCAGAAGTAATATTATCTTTGGTTACTCTTAAGAATGTTTTACTATCTATGTTTAACTGCATTTCCTACCCATAAGAATATGAGGCAACATAAATTAATTTTTGTACCTCTTCTTTAACAAAAAAATTAAGAAATATTAAAAAAATCCTCAATATTATTTTAATGAAGCCCCTGATTGGAATGGACTATATTAACTAAAATAAATTAAACAAATACGGTGTTATTATAACCTAGGTAATAATTCAAATGAAATAACTATTACTAATTAGTCCCCCTGCCTACGCAGGGAGAGTCAATTAAATAAGTGAAAATAATTATGCATCCGCAGAAGCAGCCAGCATCCAGCGAGCTTTTTCATGGGCAGCAATTCGATCACTAAGTAATGTTACAGTCCCCTCATCTGCGTGCTCTTGTGCTATCTTAAGAGATTGGTTTAAATCCTTAATTAAAGTTCCATTGTCTTGGGCCAATTCTTTTACCATTTCATTCGCCAAACGGTTTGAATCTCCATCTTTTACCCGCTTTAAGCGATTAAATTCATCAAATGTGGCAGGTGCTTTATGTCCTAATATTAAAATACGCTCAGCTATTTCATCTACTGCTTCTGCAAGCTCTTGATATTGATTTTCAAAAAGCTCATGTAATGCCTTAAATTGCGCCCCCCGTACATGCCAATGATAATTTTGGGTTTTCAGATATAAGGCATACGTATCTGCTAATAATATAGAAAGCTGACTAATTACTTCACTCATGTCAATCTCCTTAATATACGTTAATGATGAATTTAAGCATAGAACAAATAAATGATATTTAAAAATCAATTATTTATATTATTATCATTGGAGATATTTATAATTTAAGATTAAAACCTAATAAATAAATACTCTCTTTTCTGCCATTCAAAGAATAAAATCTTTTCTTTAGTAAATAAGGATACTATTCAATCTATGATTAATGGCCTAATTTTAAATAAGGGTAGGATAGGCATTTTTGCAGGAATAGTATTACCTATAGGAGAATTAGAAAGCTTAAATCCATTGCTATTGTCACCCTAAATAATAAATATCAAGTATAATAGATTTTTTCATCTTTTAATAAGAGCTAGATAATGGATGAACAACTTTATACTATTCCAATTACGGATTTAAATCAGATTAGTAACACTAATCAACAAACAAGCTTACAAGCGCTTGAAACTGGAAAAGTTATTTATTTTCCTACTTATTTCTTTGATTTCTCAAGTGTTAATAATTTATTAACCGAAACTATTTTAGATGGCAAGCGGAAAAATATTAGTTTTGATTATCGCACAAAAAATTTAAGTGGGGTTAAAAAGCAAGGACCTAGTTCATTTAAATTAAAAACTGAGCTAAGAGAGTTTATGCAACAATATGCTACTTTTGCCAGAGTACTAGTTAATACATTATTGCCTCAGTATCGCGCTCACCTACAGTGGGGCAGAACTAGCTACAGGCCAGCGCAAATTTTAGGCCGCTCTACCTCTAAACGAAAAGATGATACAAGATTACATGTAGATTCTTTTGCTTCTACCCCAGTTAATGGCTTAAGAATTTTACGTGTTTTTTGTAACATTAATCCTTTTGGGGAACCGCGTGTTTGGCATCTAGGAGAACCTTTTGAACAGGTCATGCAACGCTTTGCCAAGCAAATCCCAAACTATCGAGCATCCACAGCAAAATTATTAAAGCTCATTAAAGCAACTAAAACGCTACGCTCAGCTTATGATCATTATCAATTACAATTGCACGATCGCATGAAATTAGATGAAAGTTATCAACAAACTGTGAAAAAGACCTCTTTTGATTTTGCTGCTCAAAGTACATGGCTAGTATTTACCGATCACGTTTCTCATGCAGCATTAAGTGGCCAATTTCTCTTAGAGCAAACCTTCTATTTACCCGTTTTGGCTATGGCTAAGCCTGATTTATCTCCCCTTAAATATTGGGAACGTGAAAAATCAGCTCAGTTGGCGACTTTATAATTATTACTTATAAAGCCTATATTAAGAATACTTTTTCTCAATAATAGTTTGATAAAATTGCTGATTGCTTGGTGCTGCCGTATGCACATTTTCAGCCACAGTTTTTATCAAACTTAATTGCTCTTTAGCCGATTTATCTTTACTTTTTAATAAGTTATAGATTATTGCTACGCCCTTAGGAACTAGCTTTTCGGTTCCATCCTCAAAACATATATTTTCACCACCGCCATTAGATATAAAGCTATAATCTTCAACTTTAAAAGAGGTTATTTTGATCAACTCCTCAATAGATTTTAAACGTTCTAAGTGTACCTGGTCTTCTTCAATAGTTTCTTTAAGTGATCTTTCTTTCATAAAAAAATTATAAATTAGTGAAACCTATAATTAATTATAATTGCTAGTAGAAAAAAAAAGTTATTTTTTGTTAAAATTTTTTATTAATTTTACAATTGTAATTGCTTAACATCTTTTCTGGCTTACTTATAATGGTAACATTACTATAAAAAAACCAATTTCTAATAATTTACTTACCTTAGGCAGTCAGTATTTTTTTTTAATCTAATCCTTCATATTAAAATAATTATATTGTTTAAATCTAATTCTTAAATTATATTTCTGGGTCATTGTGAATTTATTTAAGGCGAAAGTTATGAAGGTAAATGGTTTATACAGTACCCTACAATATAAGTTAGCTCAACAGCCTGATTTTAAATTAAAAAATCAAATTATACCCCATCAAGATGTCACACTAAATAATAAAAATTATTATCGGCTTGCTCTGCCTGTTAATCAATTTAAATTAAGCGAAAATTGGTTACTTAATGAAGCTCATCTTAGTATTTATGAGGAATTAGATCATAAAAACCCTGTTTTAGGGCCAAGCCATTTTACAGCAATATGGGAAAATAAAGAAGGTGCAGCTTACCGCTTACATATCTTTTTAGATAATAATGATGTTTTAGCTTGCCACCCAACATGGGATTATATAGACGCATCAGGACAATTTATTAAAGCAGAGATGCCTGCTGAATTAGAAAGTTTAGTTCAAATTGTTCTGCAGCTTGGTTTGCCCTATCTTCAGCAATTACGCCAAGAACAGGGTATTATCGTTCAATCATTGGAAGCAGAGAATGCAAAACTTGAAAAGACACTACAGCAAATGTCAGCAAACTTACCACAAAATCAAGCGCTATACTTAGAACAGGTGGCAAAAATTAAACCTATTCTCAATGAGTTATATCAAATCACAAGCCATGTTAAGTGGTATCGGTTACAAAATTACTTTAATAAATTCGCAAGAGCGCTTATTAATCAATTTAATACAGAAACAGTCTCATCTACTGACGATCGAGAGGATTTTTCAGAACCTAAATCTACTCCCGAGAGTTCAATTCAAAATTCCTCTAATTTACAAAAAACATCAAAAAATCAAAAAATTGTAGAGCCCAAATTACTTTTTAACGAAATTCTCGCTATTTATAAAAATTTTTCCAGGCTTAAGCAAGAAGAGGATCAAATCAATCTCATTAATATCCTTAATAACAAAATTAATTTATTCGATTTAAATAATTGGATTTTATCTTTTGCAGAGATTGAAAAATTAAAGCAAATTGAAACAGATATTGAAAAAACAGCCTTTCCTTTATTACAAACCGCTCTGGTTACCAACCAATTTGAAAAAGCTCAATCGTTACAGTCTTTTTATTATTTGCTAAATTCAAATATTTATGCTTTTAGCTTAAAGCAGCGTAATTTTAAATTGTTGGATTTTCTTATTAAGAATCTTCATATTCCAGTTAATAACTATAAATTTATGGTCGTTAATATAGACTATCCTAATGCTTTGACTTATTGTATGCAGGAACGCAACAAAGACAGTAATTTGATAAACTGCTTTGCTGAACTTATTAAAGGTGGCGGTAATTTAATGCTACCGATTTCTACAGGCCAGGCACCTATAGCCCATATTATTTTATCTAGTCAGCCAACTCACCCTTTATACTCGGCCTTAGAAAATACTGCAAATTTAACGCTTGATAATAAAGCATTTTACCAACGACTCATCTCAGCTATGCAAGCTTATAAAAAGCAAGTTACAGACCGAAAGGAACTTATTAAAATTGATAAGGCTATTTCAATTTATCAGCAAATGCTGAACGACATTAGCCTTTCTAAACAACTTTTTAATAGCTCAACTAGAAAAACATTCAGAGAATTGGGGCAAATTGTCACCCAAATTACCTCATCATCTTTAATAACTCAATTACAATTAGATCCCGATATTATCAATGCAAAATCCAGGATGGAGATGCAAGTCCAAATGCTGTTGCAAAAATTTAAAAGAAATCGACGCAATCATTTAAATCTTCCTATAAATTCGATACTACAGGCAGATTTTAAAAAAATTCAAGAAAATTTATTAACTTTTGAACAAATTGATTGTGATTATGAGGAGCTGAAAGAAGCAGCACTTAATAATTTTCAACTGATGGCAGAATTATTTAATGAAATTGATAATCTATTTGATATTACCCAGGAATTGCGTTCCAAAGGGATGTTTATAGGTAAAAGAAATAAACAAGTTCATCAATTAATTAGAAACAAAGAAGAAGCCGAAAGTAACATAAAATCCCTTGTAAAACAGCTACCCTTAAATATATTAAAGGAATTGGATTTACCTGCAGACAAGGAATTAGCGGAAATCTTAAAACAAGCACAAGATTTACAGGCTAAGCTAGCTAATCTTAATCAACAATTAAATAAGTTTGGTTTTTTTAACAAGGAAACTAGTAGTAGTGTTGTCAGCACATTCAACGAAGATAAGGAAGAAATGAAGAAAGAGTCTGAATTATCTGATTATATTCTTTCTTAACTAAAGTGGAGCATCATTTAAAGAATAACAATAATCTGATTATTTAGAGCAAAAATAAAAAACCCGCCAAAGGCGGGTTCTTATTTTGGGTTGGAAAAGGCTTACATCATACCGCCCATGCCACCCATACCGCCCATGCCGCCCATAGCACCAGCGTCCATAGCACCAGCATCACCTTTCTTAGGTAAATCAGCAATCATGCACTCTGTAGTAAGCATTAAGCTAGCAATAGATGCAGCATTTTGTAATGCGGTACGAGTTACTTTAGTTGGATCTAAGATACCAAACTCAATCATATCACCGTATTCACCAGTAGCTGCATTAAAGCCAAAGTTATCTTTGCTTTCAGACACTTTGTTAACAACTACAGATGCTTCATAACCAGCGTTAGAAACGATTTGACGTAGAGGTGATTCGATAGCACGACGAAGGATATTAATACCCATATCTTGGTCTGCGTTATCACCTTTTAATCCGTCTAAAGCTTTTTGAGCACGAATTAATGCAACACCACCACCAGCAACAATACCTTCTTCAACAGCTGCGCGAGTTGCATGAAGAGCATCTTCAACACGTGCTTTCTTCTCTTTCATTTCAACTTCAGTTGCAGCACCAACTTTAATTACTGCAACACCACCAGCTAATTTAGCAACACGCTCTTGTAATTTTTCGCGATCGTAATCAGAAGTTGTTTCTTCCATTTGAGCACGAATTTGCGTAATACGCGCATTGATATCTGCAGCTTGGCCTTCACCATCAATGATAGTAGTATTTTCTTTAGTCACTACAACACGTTTTGCAGTACCTAAGTCTTCTAAAGTAGCAGCTTCTAGGCTCTTACCAATTTCTTCAGAAATAACTTGGGCATTCGTTAAGATAGCAATATCTTGTAACATTGCTTTACGACGATCACCAAATCCAGGTGCTTTTACAGCACATACTTTAACAATACCGCGCATGTTGTTAACAACTAATGTTGCTAATGCTTCACCTTCAACATCTTCAGCGATAATCAATAAAGGACGGCCAGATTTCGCAACACTTTCTAAAACAGATAACATATCGCGAATAGTAGAAATTTTCTTATCAACTAATAAAATAAATGGATGCTCAAGCTCAGCACTCATGTTTTGTTGATTATTAATAAAGTATGGAGAGATGTAGCCACGATCAAACTGCATACCTTCAACAACAGATAATTCATTGTCAAGACCGTTACCATCTTCAACAGTAATTACACCTTCTTTGCCAACTTTTTCCATCGCTTCAGCGATAATTGCACCAATTGCTTCGTCAGAGTTTGCAGAAATAGTTCCTACTTGTGCAATTGCCTTGCTATCTTTACAAGGTTTAGACATTGACTGTAATTGCTTAGTAATAGCAGTCACTGCTTTATCAATACCACGTTTTAAATCCATTGGATTCATACCAGCAGCAACAGCTTTATGACCTTCAACCATAATTGAACAAGCTAATACTGTAGCAGTTGTTGTACCATCACCAGCAGCATCAGATGTTTTAGAAGCAACTTCTTTTAACATTTGAGCGCCCATGTTTTCAAAACGTTCTTCAAATTCGATTTCTTTTGCAACTGATACACCGTCTTTAGTAATAGTAGGTGCACCGAAAGAACGCTCGATAACAACATTTCGACCACGTGGGCCCATAGTTACACGTACAGCGTCAGCTAACCCATTTGCACCAGCAAGAATTTTTTGACGTGCTGAGTCACCAAAACGTAATTCTTTAGCCATTTAAGTCTCCTATAATTCGTTTGCTTACTTTTCGATTACACCGAAGATATCTTCTTCACGCATAACGACTAATTCTTCACCATCTACTTTAACTTCTGTACCAGAGTATTTACCAAACAGAACAATATCATCAATCTTAACAGCTAATGCACGAACATCACCATTATCTAAATATTTACCTGCGCCAACCGCAATAACTTTTCCACGCATAGGTTTTTCTGTAGCGCTATCGGGAATGACAATACCACCAGCTGTGGTACGTTCTTCTTCCAGACGACGAACAACGACTCGATCGTTCAAAGGACGAATTTTCATACTTCTCTCTCCTGATTGGTTAATCACCTATAATTTTCAGATTACTCTGACCTTTTAGTAATCCACATAAGGTATGAATTACCGATGACAGCCATATGGGGGCAAATACAATTATTTCAAGGGGAAAAGATAAAAAAATTTTGGTTTTTTTACTGCGCGCACTACAATGGACAACTGTATAGTAATCTTTCAGAGGTATTTATGAAAAAATGGCTTTTATTTACCTTAAGCTGCCTATTTTCTATTCTTTGCTTTGCAGAACCTCTACCGGTGAAAGACATCTTTCAAGTGCATGTAAGCCGCCTTAATCCTAACCAATTTTTAATTAAATGGGATATTAAACCTGGGTATTTTTTATACAGCGATCGAATTAGTATCAATGTACCCGATAACAGTAATGTTCAATTAGGTGATATCCCTTTCCCACCTACTTTAACTAAAACTGATTTACAAGGTAGAACCTATACCATTTACCGCAATCAACTAACTCTTTCTATTGGCGTTTTAGGTAAAGAACCCGGGGAAGCACTTATAAATCTACATTATCAAGGTTGCGCAGACGACGGTTTTTGCTATCCACCGCAAACTAAGAAAATAAAATTAACGATTGCAAAGGATTTATCTTTAAGTAGTGCTGAGTTATTTCAAGATAATAATTTAACTGAAGATAATCCTCCCTTGACTGAAGAAAATAATACTAATTTTGATTCCATTTTTTATAATCACAATCTTGTGATGACGCTGCTTACTTTTTTTGGTTTCGGATTATTATTATCCTTTACACCTTGTATTTTACCTATGATCCCTGTTCTTTCTGGAATTATTGTGGGCCATAGTAAAACGATAACTACAGGTAAAGCATTTCGTTTATCGTTGAGCTACGTGTTAAGTATGTCAGTAACTTATGCCCTAGTAGGTGCACTTGTTTCCCTACTAGGAAGTAACCTACAAATTATTATGCAATCACCCTGGGCAATTGGCTTTTTTAGTCTTCTTTTCGTTTTATTGTCTTTGTCTATGTTTGGCTTTTTTGAACTAAAGTTGCCCGTTACTTGGCAAAGTAAATTAGCACAATTAAATCGCCGGCAAACAAGTGGCCATTATTTAAGTGCAGCTATTATGGGTTGTTTATCGACATTAATATTATCGCCTTGTGTAACAGCACCTTTAATTGGTGTCCTTGGCTATATTGCTAACACAGGCAACGTTGTGTTTGGTAGCTTAAGTTTATTTTTCTTAAGTTTAGGAATGGGAACACCGCTCATTTTAATTGGTACTTCTGCTGGCCGCTTATTACCAAAAGCAGGTCTTTGGATGAACACAGTTAAATCTTTTTTTGGAGTTTTATTGCTAGGTGTTGCTATTTACCTGTTAAGTAGGGTTTTACCTGGCATCTTCAGTATGGTCTTATGGGCAACTTTGTTTATTTTTTCTGGTATTTATCTAGGTGCTTTAGTCCGTGCAACTACTAATTATACAAAATTCTGCCAAGGGCTAGGCATCATCCTTCTCGTTTATGGATTATTGATTTTAGTTGGTGCAAGTATGGGAGGAACTAACCCCTTACAACCTTTATCATCCTGGTCTCAAGCAAAAGAAAATAATGAGATTGGCTATCAACCAGTTAAATCAATTGGAGAAATTGAGCAAGCCATTGCAAATGCAAATGCCCAAGGCAAACCAGTGATCCTTGATTTTTATGCTGATTGGTGCGTAACTTGCCAATTTATTGAGGCTAATGTCCTACAAAATCTAGAGGTTAAAGCCCTTCTAAAAAATTTTGTTGTTTTAAGAGCTGACATTACTGCCAACAATACAGCTAATCAGGCGCTAATGCGTAAATATAATGTTGTTGCTCCACCTACCTTTTTATTTTTTAATAAAGAGGGTGATGAGCTAGAACATTCCCGTTTAGTAGGAGAAATGAACAGTCAGACTTTTATTAAACGGTTACAAAGTGTACAAGCACAAGCGAGCCTAGAAAATTAGTTTATAGAAACTCATCAAAAATCGGTAAAAAAACCGCCTAAAGTTTAAGGAGGAGGAACTTGCTGCGGCTGCGGCACACCAGGCTCCATTATTGTACCAGGTTGAATAGTTGTTTCAGACGGAGTGGTAACTGGCATTTGCAAGTTATCTACGGGCTGAGCAGGCTGAATAACCTCTTGTTGTTGAAGTTGTTGAGGTTCGCTAGGCACATTATTAGTAGGAGTCATTATCTCTGTAGGTTGATTTCCAACTGGCATGCCAGGCTGTATAGTCATTTCTCCAGGTGCTGCTGGATTAGTTTGTAGTGAGCTAGGCTGATTTATTACTTCCTGAGGCTCAACAAGGCCAGGTTGACTAGGCTCTGGCGTTGTTGTAGTTCCTGCCGGGACGGTTGTATCCATTTGATTAATTTGTGGTTGAGTCACTGGCTCTGGTTGTATAGATTCATCAGCTGAATTTACATTATCTTGGCTAACACCAGGTTGGATAACTTCTTGGGGTTGCTGAAGTTCTTCAGGCTGAATAGTTTCTTCCTTAGAAGGCGCGGTATTATTCTGTTCAATATTGGGATCAATTACTTCTTCAGAACCAGTCCCTTCAGATTGTGCAGGGGCTTGTCCAGTAGGTTCGGTTACAACGGGTTGGGACTCTTGCTCCTGTATACTATCTTGAGATTTTATATCGCCTGGCTGCTGGCTATCAGGTGCTGTTATTACATCAGGTTGTGTTGCTGTATCAGGCTGTTCAGTTGGTTTAACATCAGTAGGTGTAGGGACCTCCTCAGGCTGAGTGATAGCAGGCTGTTGAGCAGGCTTATCTGTTACCTCGGCTGGTTGAACAATATTATCTTTTTGCTGAACGTCAGTTTTATTATCTTTAATATCGCCATCTTCCGATTTCATATTGTTTTCATTTATTAATTTTGGCTCTTCTTCTGGCTTAATGACGTTTATTTCACTACTACCTGTTTGTGGTGTTGCTTCTTTTGCGGGCTGCAAGTTTTGCAAATCTTCTGTTGCCAACGGTTTGCCTGGATCTTTATTTAATAATTTTTGCTCTTGAATAAAAGGAGCCGGTGGCGCAGGTGGCGGCGTTATAGCAACAGCCGGTTGATTTTCAATAGCAGATGCAGGTTGTGCCGTTTTTGTATCTGCACTCCCTAATAAGCTTTCAGATTCAGGGGCGATAGCTGCAATCGGCGTTTTGGGAGCCTTTATAATTTGTGCAGCAGGAACATCAATTAACGCTTGACTTACAGGCCTTGAAGATACAAATGCCTGCACTGGCACAGCGCTTATAGCATTGTTAATATTTAAATTCTGATAATTAATAACCGTATTAGGATTATTATAAATAGTCGTCAGATAATTCTGATTAATATAGGTATTACCTAAATTAAGCTGAGTAAAGTAAGTCTGACTAACTGGATAAGGTGGAATATATACATCCCCAGGACCTAAAGGGAACCAAGCTATACCTCGTCTTCCAGCAGCAAGGTTGAGGGAGTAGTTGCGACCACCTACAAAAGCAACGAGCGCAGGTGCATAAATAGGCTCAATATTGGCAGGGCCTGGAACCCAAATCCAGCGTCTTTCTGCAAAAGCCCAGCGGCCATAATGAAAAGGAGCAAATCCCCAAGGTTGGTCATCAACCCAGGTCCATCCCCAAGAGCGAACCCAAGTCCATTGACCCACTCGATAAGGCGCCCAGTCAGTGCTTATGCGATTCGGAACCCAAGCCCGGCCATATTTTTTAGTTACTATCCACTTACCATAATAAGTAAGATCTTCATAACCTATCATAGATGTAGAAACATATGTTTTAACTTTTATAAAGCGTTCATCACGCGCTATACTCCATCGATCAAAGCTGTCAGTTGGACCAATGGCTGCACATTGAAAGCGGCCTAAATTCATGCCCCAAAATTTACAAATACGTCCCAAAGTCATCTTATAAGCATTTTTGCGGCCATAAACGATTGCACCTCCCTTACGCACAGTAACCATAGTTGCCTGTTTAGTTACATCAATTCGATAATAACCAGGCTGGCGAATCACAAAAGCTAGATTTGGCGTGTCAATTTCATAAAATTGTTGAGGCTTAATATAACGTATGCTTAAGATTAAAGTACCCTGGGTAAGTTTAAATTGGCCAACCGTATTATTAAGATTTAATATTTTCATATAAGTTTGGGGGCCTTGCCTAAGCGCACTTAGCCCCAGTTGAAGTTCAGTCTTAGAGTCTAAATCTGTCCAAAGACTATCCCCTACAATAAGAGGCCTATTTAATTTAGCTTTCACCCAACGATTTGCACCAGCAGGAAGAAAACTTACTACATTATCCATAAAACTGATACGAGCAACCCGATTAGGTGGATCAGCGAACGTGATATTAGCCACAGACATAGCTATTAAGATAAAAAAAGAATATAAAAATGGCCATTTTTTCATAAACCAGATCCTTGTATTAAAATCTTAAAATCACACCTAATGTCTTTAAGTTAATGTTTATTATAAATAATTTATTTTTTTAAAATAAATTGTTGTTGATTAATTTTTTTACTAAATCTTATTAAGTATGGGCTTAATTTTATTTTTTTACATTGCTATATAGGCAAATAATTAACAATTTGATAAACAAACGTAGGTTGCTGCCAGCTTAACTTACTTCGTGCTAGCCTAAAAATGGATACCCGCCTTCGCGGGTATGACAAAAATCTTAGTAGCCAATACTGTCATACTCACGAAGGCGGGTATCTATCTGCCAAATTTTAGCAGGAGTAGGTTTGGATAATCATCGCGCAGCCCAACATCTTCAGTTATAAGGTTTAGCCTATTCATAATTTGTTGGGCAGCACTTCCTTTAGCCCAACTTACCCTTACTTAGAAATTTAAATACACAAAATTAAGAGAAAAATAGTTTTGTAAAATAGACATCTTTAGACTAAAAAAGATATAATTATCCACTTTTTTTACAAGAAGCCCATTTAATATAGGCATTTATAGAGCTATTGAGTTAGATGAATCATAAAGTAGGTTTTGTTAGTCTAGGCTGTCCTAAGGCATTAGTTGACTCTGAAAGAATTATCACCCAACTCCGCGCACAAGGTTATGAGTTGGTCTCCACTTATCAAAATGCCGGTGTCGTTGTTATTAATACCTGTGGATTTATAGACGCTGCAGTGAAAGAGTCACTTGAAACCATTAAAGAAGCTATGGCTGAAAATGGCCGTGTTATTGTAACTGGCTGTTTAGGCGCTAAAGCGGATGTAATCCGAGAAGCTTGCCCAGAGGTACTTCATATTAGTGGCGCGCATGCTTATGAAGAAGTAGTCAGCGCTGTACATCAACATTTACCACCGCCTAAAGATCCTTTTACCCAGCTTATACCACCCCAAGGAATTAAATTAACCCCAAGGCATTATGCTTATTTAAAAATTTCTGAAGGTTGTAATCAAAAATGTACTTTTTGTATTATTCCTACTATGCGTGGGAAACTACAAAGTTATTCTTTAACGCAAGTACTTACTGAAGCGCAACGACTCAAAGAAGCAGGCGTCAAAGAAATTTTAGTTATTTCGCAAGATACCAGCGCTTATGGTATAGATACACGGTATCAATCGATAGAATGGCAAGGTAAACAATTAACTACCCGTTTTTATGATCTGTGTCAACAACTTGGTGAGCTTGGTATTTGGATTCGTCTCCATTATGTTTACCCCTATCCGCATGTCGATGAAATTATTCCCTTGATGCGTGATGGCTTGATTCTGCCTTATTTAGATATTCCCCTTCAGCATGCTAATGCCCGCGTATTAAAAGCGATGAAACGTCCTGCTAATCGAGAAAATACACTAGCACGAATTAATAATTGGCGCGAAATCTGCGCTGAGATTACATTACGCTCAACTTTTATTGTTGGCTTTCCAGGTGAAACCGAAGAAGAATTCGAGGAATTACTCGATTTTCTTAACGAGGCAAAACTTGATAGAGTTGGTTGTTTTAAATACTCACCTGTTGAAGGTGCCAAAGCAAATGAATTAATCTCCCCTATTTCAGATGATATCAAAGAAGAGCGTTATCATCGTTTTATGCAAGTTCAAGCTGAAATTAGTTATCAAAAATTAAGAAAGAAAATTGGTTCGCGGCAAACTGTTTTGATTGATGAAATCACACCCGAACATATTATTGCCCGCAGTAAAAGTGATGCCCCTGAAATAGACGGCTTAGTGTATTTACCTCCTAACAATAATTTAGCAGTTGGGAACTTCGTGGATATTAATATTGTCGATAGTGATGATTATGATTTGTATGGCGAGTTTGTATAATCTTCTTTGAAAAGCTAGGTAGTCTAAAAAATTGTATTATTAACAATTAGAATACCTCAAGCTCTTTTATGTAATTATAGTCCTGCTAGATAGGCCACGATTTTTAGCCTTATTTGTATAGCCAATCTGAATAAATATCTGATTTCAATTTAATCAATTTATTAATAATTTGTTTACAATGGATTGTTATAATGAAAAAAGTTAATATTTTGGTGATTTAAAAATGTATTCTCGTTCTGAAGATTTACCTCAAATTCCTTCTCAGTCTATTAGCAGAGATTCCAAAAGTACTAATAATGATAATTCTGTAAAAAAAATAAGTTTTTAAATACAGATCCTTTTGCTTATATAATTTTAACAAAAGAGGGTACAGTATTAAAAGCTAAGTGCTTTAGAAGCCAAAGAGAAATCCCTTTTATACCAACAGAAGAAGATATAAAAAATAATAAAGGTTTAAAGTCTATCTTTATCGCTTATGAAGGAGGGCTTAGTGATGGAAACAATGAAGAAGTAATAGCTAAACCTGTGCAAATTCTAATTATGCGTAGGATGTATTGGACTATTGCAAGTCTCCATACAGATACACATCAAATTGTTATTGAAGAGTTCAACCTCGAGCGTATGCTTAATGATTGTAGGATTATTTTAAAAATCAAGAATACAAGCAAAGAATATCATTTGATTCTAAAAAAAAGTAAAAATGAAGAAGGAGCAGATGAAATAGATTATCTTTATAGTGGTGAAGTCGCTTACACACCAACTATTGTTGCAAAAAAGGAATTATCTATCTTACAGGGTAAGGAACTTAACTATTTGGTATTTGATTTTCAAGGTACAAGAACTACTGTGAACTTCAGGGAAGAAAATAGTCCATCATTAGAAACGTTTATTCCTATAAAACGCATTAAATTTAGTCCTGAACATGATAAAATTTTACAAGATAGAATAAGTACTCCTGAAAGGAGAAAAGCATTAGAAATAAAGGCTAAGCAATCTCAGGAAGACAACAGCGATCAACCACTAAACCCTATCAAAGGTAGTGTATCTAAACAAAATGATATTTTTCTCACAGTAAGTTTTCTGAGGGTAAATTAGAGGAAGAAGATATCACAACACCACATAAAGAGGAGCTTGCTTTAAGCGCTATGATAACTTCTCCTGTGGAAGAAGTTAGTCAACCTAAAATAACAGATACAAACAATAATAACTATTCTTCATCAAGAACGATTTTTCAAAAAAAGAGTACTTCTTCTCCTAAAGAGTGCTTAACACCAAACTCTCTTTATAAAAGAAAGCATATAGAGATATCAAAAGAAGCTGAGCAGCCTAAAGAAGAAAGTGGCGAACTTTCTCCTTCAAAACTTATGCAGCGTCATGGTGTATTTCAACAAAAGGACACTACTTCGGCTGATAATCCAGTTTCTGAATTAGCTAATAAATCTAATAACCTATAAGATTCGGGTATGCGCTAAATCAAAAACACGGCTTCTGGAAATTGAATTCTATTAAATACAGTAGATATCGTCTTTAAATTAAGCAAAATTTTAATTAAAAGGTTGCTTATTTAAAACGGTATCTACTTATAAAATAGTTTTAATGAAAGTTAACAATAGATAAAACTTCCTTACATTTATCTTGGGAATTTATAACTTCAGAAGAAGCTAAAATATTCTGATGTAATATTTTATGGTAAAATTTATAAGCACTAGTAAGTATCTTAAATACCTCAGATTCAATTACCTTACAGTCAGCTAGTTTTTTAATTAGGCTCAATGTATTAGTTTCTCTACTTAGTTCTTGTATCGGATTTGTAAGAACAAGAAATTGAACAAAAAATTCTAGATCGATTAAGCCACCCGGCGTATATTTAATTTCATCCTCACCTTTAAGATGTCGATTTATTTTTTGGCGCATGGCTTTTATCTCCTTAAAAACCCATTCCTTAGGCCGTTCAATCAATAATATATTCTGTTTTAAATTTTTAAATTGAGAATGAATAGTTGTATTGCCAAAAATAACACGCGCCCGAATTAATGCTTGATGCTCCCAAAGCCAAGCCTGATTTTGTTGATAGTCGATAAATGATTTTATAGCACTTACTAACAATCCTGCTTCGCCTGAAGGTCTTAAACGAGTATCTACTTTATAAAGAAGTCCAGATTGCGAACGAGTTGTTAGCATATGCAAAATTTTCTGGGTAAGGCGTGTGACTAAACTTTCTTCTTGTAATTGATTATCATAAATGAATACTAAATCTAGGTCAGAATTATAATTCATTTCCTGACTACCTAATTTACCATAAGCAATAATAGCAAAATGCGATTTGAGCTCTGGAATTTGTGGGTAGCGCTTACCTAACTCTATAAAGGCTAATTTAACAACTTGTTCAACAATAACTTCAGCGACTAGGGAGAGAAAATGTGCACTTTGTAAGGCTGTAACTGTACTCTGCTGTTCAGCCCGAGCAATTAACAGCCAATTAGTCAATTTAAATTGCCGTAATATTTCCTCTTGTAGTTCAATATCATTACTTTCTAATAACTTTTTTTGTAATTGCTCTTGTAATTGTTTACGTGAAGCTGGCTGCCATTCTTGCCCTTGATCTAATAAAATTTCTAATAAAAATGGATGGTTAACTAATAATCCTCTAATAAAAGCACTATTATTAAACCAGATAAATAATTCTCTTAATGCCTGTGGATTTTCAGTAAATAACGTTATATAAGCACTGCGAGTTACTATGTTTTCTAACAAATGAATTACGTTTAACAGTACTTCGCCAGTATTTGCTACATTGGCAAGTTCTCTTAAAAGTAACGTCATAAATCGATCAAGTCTTAAGCGGGCTGCTTGATTAAGCCGCCGACAGCGAGAGCCATGTCTGAAATTAGATAACAATTGATAACACCGTTCTGCATCTTGATAACCTAAACTAGCTAAAAGATTAATAGCCATGGTACTTTCAGCATGACCTTGCCAAACATTATTTAACTGGGAATCCAATAGCTTGTCATTATTATCGTAATCAATTGCCTGCTTTAATACAGAAAGGAAAAGATGACGTATGATTTTTCTAAATCGCTGCACTATTTTTAATAAAGAATCCCAACTAGCAAAACCCATAGCCAAGGCTATTTTAGCTTGCTTAATAGGTTCTGTAGGTAGTGCATGTATTTGCTGATCATTTTCACTTTGTAAGCAGTTTTCTAGTTTTCTTAAAAATAAATAAGCTTGTTTTAACACATCTGTTCTGGAAAAAAGTTTTTCTTCTTTTAAGGCTGAAAGTGCGTTTACCAAATTGGTTTGTTGTAATCGGGGTAGACGTCCGCCTCGAATTAATTGGATACTTTGGACAATAAATTCAACTTCTCGAATACCCCCAAATCCCCTTTTTATATCATCTAAGGTGGGATTTAACTGCACCTCACGTTCGATCATCGCTTTCATACTGCGCAAAGATTCTATGACACTAAAATCAATATAACGTCTATAAACAAAAGGGGTAATTAATTTTTTAAACCATTGAGCACGTAAAGCAGGGGAAGCGCTTATTAAGCGTGCTTTTATCATAGCATAACGCTCCCAATCCCTTCCTTGTTCTTGATAATAGGTTTCCATAGCAGCTAGTGAGGATACAAGTGCGCCACTCTCCCCATTAGGTCGCAATCTTAAATCTACCCGAAAAACAAACCCATCTTCTGTTACATTCTGCATCAACTGAATAAATAGCTGGACTACTTTAGTAAAGAAATACTGATTATCAACATGCTGCTCTCCATTAGTATAGCCAGATGCCGAAAAGGCCATAATTAAATCAATATCAGAGGAATAATTTAATTCCTGTCCTCCTAATTTACCCATGGCTAAAACATAAAGGTCAACTAGGTTGCCTGCTTCATCTTTTGGATGACCATACCGATTTGTCATTTCCTGCTTACAGTAATTTAAGGTGAACATAATTAAAGCATCAGCACAATCTGACCAAGACAGCATTGTTTCTTCAACCGTTGCTAGTCCACTTAACTCACGCAACAGATGTCTTAGAAAATGATAATGTCTAAAATTACGAATAAATTTATTAAAAGGCTGGTTTGTTTCTGTATATAACTGCTGCAAAGAGTTCTTATAATCAATAAAATTAAGTTGCTTTTGCCAATCATCTTGAGTAAGTAAATAGTTTAGAGTTTCAATTTGCTTACCAGCATAATTACTTACTGCGAGTAACGTTTTTACAACCTCGCGCAATGGATGCTCTAAATTAGAAAAATATTTATCAAATAAGATGTAATTAGATTGTAATAATTTGGGAATAGTTAACACACTTAACCTTTCAATTTTAGTAATAGACCTTTTTTCGACCAGCTTTGACCATCTAGGGTAGTTTGGAAAGAGGTCTAGTTAATTTAACTAATCATAATCATACTTGCAGTAAAAATTAAAACGAACCCCTAAAATTTTTGATAAACTCTAAACTTAGTACCTATAGCTGATTAAAGCTATACTGATAAAAAATAACAAGGGTAATTATTATGAAAAGGATTTTAATTTTTACACTACTAATATGCATTAATATTTTCACTTTTGCGCAAGATACTACACCTTTACGAATAGGCGTTGATAACTTTTATCCGCCCTATGTCATGCGAGCTGGCAATAATCAAGTTTTTGGCTTTGATATATCCATCATGGAGGGGGTTTGCCAGTTAATGAATAAAAAATGTATTTATTATCCAATGCCCTTTACAAACCTCTTAAGTAAAGTTGAACAGGGTGAATTAGATGCCGCTGTTGGTGCAATTACAATAACGCCCGAGCGAGCTTCACATGTCTCTTTTTCTATACCTTATTTAAATAGCCAAGCTCGATTTTTAAGTAACAAAAATGTTAAACCTGATTCTTTTAATCTAGCTACCTTAAAAAATTACAATATTGGCGCTGTTAGAGGAACTATTTTTCCTAGATTACTTAATTCATTGGGCATCGCAGATTCCCGAATTACCCTATACGATAGGTTTGATTTCATGATTGATTCTTTGGGGGATAAAGAAATAGATATTGCAATTATGGATAATGCAAGTGCAATAAATTGGCAGGAGCAGTCATCGAATGTATTAATAGCGCTAGGCCAGCCTTTTAATTATGGTTACGGCATAGCAATTGCAATTAATCGCAATAAGACAGAGTTAATTAGTGAAATCAATGGGGCATTAGAAAAATACTTAAAAGGGTCAGATTATAAGAAAAATTATGATAAATATTTAAGCTATTTTTGAAACCTTGGTTAACTTTTTAATGCTGAAATTTTAATTAACTTCCCTGTTAAATTACTTACAGCACCAAACAGCTATTTATTAAAGAAAAATAAAATTTATTTATATTTTAATGTAGAGTTTGGCCATTTACCAAACATCGAGTAATAACCTTCCTAGTGACAAAATCACCTTGCGCCTCACCATAAGCTGTTTTAAAGTGCTCCGCTAACATAATTACCCAATTAGACAGCCTAAAATTCATTCGTTTTTCTTCAGGGTTTACAAACAGCTCAAATAAACCTAATGATTCGCTATTATTTTGGCTGGCATATTCTTCCATAATTTGCTCTGCTACATAAATGTCTTTTTCTCTGGTTGGCCAATTTTTATTCATAACCCCCCCTTTCTCTATTCTGTAGGCCATTTTATTCTAAACGTTATTTAAATGGGGGCAAATAGTTAAATTACAAGTGAGGAAGAATTTAATAGCTAATTTTATTTAAATAATAGACCTCTTGCCTAACCTGTGTATTTTATGTAAGTGCAAGGCGCAAGTGTTTCGAGGAGCGGAGTTTACATGCAGTAAATGAGCACCGGAGAAACACTTGTAACGCAGCAATCACATAAAAGAGGTAGGTTAGGCAAGAGGTCTAATAAATTGCTAACTTATTGTTGCTCTATTGAACGTTTTACCCTTAATTCATATTTAGGTTTACTAAGAGTAGGCTCCTGCCAAAGTGTAACTAATAAAACCATTATAATAGGACCTAAGAATAGCCCTAATAATCCAAGGGTTTCAACGCCACCTAAAATACCAAATAATACAGCTAAAAATGGAAGCTTAATGGCGCCACCTATTAAAACAGGTTTGATGAAATGATCAGCAACAAACATAACAATAGTGCCCCAAATAACCACAACAATAGCTGCAATCAACCCACCAGAAGATAATAAAACTAAAGCAACAATAATAAATACAAGAGGCACAACAAAGGGGATCATAGCTGCAAAGGCTGTAATAAAACCAATTAAAGTTGGTGCGGGCAAACCCACAAGCATGTAACAAAATCCCATTAATACACCAACCCCTAAACCAACAACGACTGTACCATTAACAACTGAACGTAAAGCAGAAGGAAGACGATCAGCATAGCGATACCAGCGATTACCTAGACAAAATTTTCCTATTTCATTAATTTGTGTATGCAACTTTTCACCATCTCGGTAAAAGAAAAATAAGGTAAGCATGGTAAAACCAACTTGAAAACCGCGATGAGCTAAGTTAATGCCAATTTGTTTTATATAATAACTTGCAGGTGTTAAGGACAAATGCATATTAGATAATAGACTTCGTACATTGCCTGGCTGCCCTACATTATTATTCCAGTAATTAACTAATTCATTATTTATAATAGGAAACTGCCTGATAAAATTGGGAGCCTCGCCACCATCACGATTAATCATTTGTAAATAATTAATAAAAACTTGTAATTCTTTTACCAGTAATCCAATTAACCAACTTAAAGGTAGTAAAAATAATAAACTTAATACTGTTGTAAATAATAAAGCAGATAAATTGTCATGCTTACCAAAAAAGGTACGCCAGCGTTGGTATAAAGGATAAGTAGCTATTACAATAATGCCTGCCCAAACAATAGAAGGTATAAAGCGATGAATAATATATAAGCTTAAGCAGATAATGCCTAATGTTAAGCCAATATTAATAAGTTCTTTATGATTTTCATTCATAGTAAGCGTTTACGCCCTATTCAAAAAAAGCTGTATTTGACACATTTTCGCTCAAATCCAACCTTTTACCAAGATTCAAACATACTCAACAGATACCATTCATAGGCTAAAAGTCCAAGCTAAACCTTTTAGAATAAGACATGCTGGCACTGCTGCTAATATGTCATCAAGCATCACACCTAATCCACCTTTTATTCGTTTTTCAATAAATGAAATAGGAAATGGTTTCCATATATCAAATAAACGAAACAGAATAAAACCTGATAGCATCCAAAAAAAGCCTATGGGTGCACCAGCCATGGTTAAAAGATAACCTACAACTTCATCCCAGACAATACCACCATAATCATCTACACCTAAATCCTTAACTACTTTACCACTGACATATATGCCAAGTATAAAAAATAAAAAAATAATAAATAGATAAATGGGCAGCGAATAATTATTAATTAGCAAATATAATGGTAAAGCAGCAAGCGTTCCCCAAGTGCCAGGAGCAATCGGTAGCAAACCAGTCCCAAACCCAAAAGCAACAAAATAAACTGGATCCTGCCAAACTCGAAATGAAAACCTATTTACAATCATATTTTCTTCCTAAAAGTGACTATAACCACAAGAACTTATGGTTTTTAATTGTCCATCGTAAAGACCTCTCAACCCTTTTTCGTTTTCTATTATACCAATTGGATAACAGTTTAATTTATATTCCTTTAAAGCTTGCAAAAAATCATGACGTCGATTAGCAGGTATAGTAAAGCATAATTCATAATCATCCCCGCCTTGTAAGACCATCTGAATTGCTTTTTTTTCCTGATATTTTTTTACTAAAGGATGAATGGGGATAGAGTGTAGATCTAAGTATGCGCCGACATTGCTTTCTGCACAAATATGATTAAGATCGCCGCTTAAACCATCTGAAATATCAATTGCTGATGTTGCATGTGCTCGCAGTAAAGGAATTAAATCTATTCTAGGTTTAGGATATTGTAATTTATTTAATAATTGTGAAAAATCCAAAGCTTCTAATTCATTTTGATGATCTAAAAATTTAACAGCTTGCGCTGCAGCACCTAACTCACCCGATACCCAGATTTCATCACCTGGCTTTGCGCCTGACCGTCTAATTGCTTTGCCTAATGGCGTTAAGCCATGAATCGTGAGTGTCAAACTCAATGGGCCTCGGGTTGTATCACCGCCAATTAAGGTAATATTGTACTGCTTTAAAGCAGCATGTAAGCCCTCAGCAAAACGTTCTAACCACTTTAAATCTAAATCAGGCAACGTTAATGCCAGTGACATCCAACATGGCTCTGCAGCCATAGCAGCCATATCACTGACATTGACCATTACAGCTTTCCAGGCAATAGCATATGGATCCCAGCTGCTTAAAAAATGAACTTCTGCAACTAAAGTATCTGTGCTGACTAATAAGTGATAGCCAACTGGCACTTCTAAGCAGGCAGCATCGTCACCAATTCCAAAAACAACATCTTGGCGAGTAACAGCTCTTTTTTTAAAAAATGAATCAATTAATTCAAACTCGTTCATGATTTTAAATTAATTTCAGCACTACGTACCTGCTGAGCTAATTTATTAAGTACACCATTGACAAATCGGTGTCCGTCTTGAGCACCATATTCTTTAGCTAACGAAACTGCCTCATCTAGAACGACACGATAGGGAATCTCTGGACAAAAAATCAACTCATAAGCGCTTAATCTCAAAATAGTCAATTCTATCGGATTTAAATGGCTAATTGGAATATCTAAGAAAGGTGAAAAATTTTCTTCAATCGTTTGTAAGGATTTAGGAATACCATATAAAAGACGACAAAAATACTCAGAATCAACTTTATCCATGTTGTTTGCAATACGAAATTGCGTTTCAATTTCTGATAACTCATGCCCTGACATTAGCCACTGATATAAAGCTTGCAATACAAGTCGTCGTGCACGACGTTTACCACGGATAGCATGTTTCTCCACTATTACCTCAATCATCTTTCATTTCATCAATTGCTTGTCTAAAGTCACTTATATCTTTAAACCGTTTATAAACCGATGCAAAACGTACATAAGCAACATGATCAAGATTATATAATTGTTTCATGACTAGCTCTCCAACTAAACTAGCCTCTATTTCACGTTCACCCCGACGGCGAATATCTTGTAAGATATTTGCAATGGCAGCCTCTCTTAAATCAACGCTAACTGGCCTTTTCTCTAGCGCTCTTTGCATACCAGAGCGTAAATTATCTATATTGAAAGATTCTCTGCGACCATCACGCTTAATAATTGCTGGCATAATTAACTCAGCTGTCTCAAATGTCGTAAAACGTTCATGACATAGCAAGCATTGCCTTCGGCGCCGCACTTGCGCGCCTTCTGCAACTAAGCGAGAATCAATAACCTTAGTTTCCTGTGCATGGCAAAAAGGACAATACATAATAATCAATTAGCTAGGGTAAACAGGGAAGTCATGACATAACTGTACAACTTGATTCTTAACTCGTTGAAGAACCTCTTCATTGTTATGATCATCAAGAATATCACAAATCCAGTCACTAATCATTCTTATTTCTTTCTCCTTAAAGCCCCTTGTAGTAACAGCCGGCGTGCCTAAACGCAAGCCACTTGTTACAAAAGGAGATTTTGGATCATTTGGTACTGAGTTTTTATTTACAGTAATATTTGCTTTACCTAAAGCTGCATCTGCTTCTTTACCTGTTAAGTTTTTTTCAATTAAATCTACTAATAACAGATGGTTTTGGGTGCCACCAGAAACAATGGAATAACCCCTTTTAAGTAAAATATTTGCCATTTCTTTCGCATTGGCTAATACTTGCTGTTGATAAACTTTAAACTCAGGTTGAAGAGCCTCAGCAAAAGCAACAGCTTTAGCAGCAATAACATGCATCAATGGTCCGCCCTGCATTCCTGGAAAAACAGCAGAGTTTAATTTTTTTTCAATTTCTTCATTAGAACGAGCTAAAATCAAGCCACCACGTGGGCCACGTAGTGTTTTATGTGTTGTTGTTGTGACAACATCTGCATAAGGAATTGGAGTAGGATACAGCTCTGCCGCCACTAAGCCTGCTACATGGGCCATGTCAGCCAATAGATAAGCGCCAACTGAATCAGCAATTGAGCGAAATCTTGCCCAATCTAAATATTGAGAGTATGCAGAAAATCCAGCTATAATCAATTTTGGTTTATGTGTTTTGGCTGCTTGCTCTAATGCATCATAATCAATTAAACCTGTTTTGACATCAAGACCGTATTCTATAGCTTGATATAATTTACCTGAGAAGTTAACTTTTGAACCGTGTGTTAAGTGGCCACCGTGCGGCAGAGCCATTCCCATTACTAAATCGCCTGGCTTTAAAAGAGCCATCATGACGGCTGCATTAGCTTGCGAACCTGAATGTGGCTGTACGTTTACATAATCAGCTTTAAATAATTTTTTAGCCCGCTCAATAGCCAAATTCTCAGCAATATCAACATATTCACAACCGCCATAATAGCGTTTACCTGGATAACCTTCAGCGTATTTATTAGTTAAGACAGACCCTTGTGCTTCCATCACGCGAGGACTTGCATAATTTTCTGAGGCAATAAGCTCAATATGTTCTTCTTGTCGTTTTTTTTCAGCTTCCATTGCCTGCCAAAGTTGATCATCAAAGTTGGCAATTGTGCAGTTTTTATCGAACATTCGTAGTCCTCTTTAACATAAGAAATGAAGTAATTATAGATTCTTTTTGAGCTTGATTGTAGATAGGACTAAGTAAGCTTAGATATTTAAATTAAAAACTTACTTAAATTTCTATATAAAAAGCAAACGGCACAACTCGCTTAAAAGCTATTTAAGCTCACTAATTGAACTGATATGTATAAATTATTCAATCTTTAATGCTCTTATTTTAACTGCTAATTTATTCTGCCTGTAAACAAACTAATCAATCCAATTAGTCATTTTCCAGGCAGTTTTAAAAAAATTTCTTATTTTAATCTCTAGGAAATTCCTATCGATGTCCATGTAGATGATCATTATAGGTATAATTATCAATTCGATCTTGATGATGGTTATAATAGCGTCCGCGATAGTAGGAACGTGAATAATAACGCGGATAACTACGATAGCGATGATAATGACGATAATAAGAAGGTGCAGGCACCCGGTAAGTTCGATATGGTCTTTCAATAACTACAACAGTATCATCATAATGCCCATGCATATTAACTGTATGCCTAAAGTTATGTTCTATTGAAGCATGATGATATACAGTTGAGCAAAATCCTAATGATGGCAACAGCAGTAAAATTAGAAAATAACGTTTCATAATACCTCCAGCCATTAAAAGGACACAATGTAATTTACACTGTGCCCTTAGAATCAAGTTAATTATTTAGCTCGAACTTCAGCTTTTACTTGATTTTTAAGATAAGGAACTATTCTTACAGTTGTTTCAGAACGTGTATAACCTGAATAAATATGGTAGCCACTAAATGTAACAATATCTAAATACATATCGCGATGACAGTAACCATAGTAATATAAATCAATGTAATGTGGCGCTTCAAAACTATAGACATTAAAAGGTGCTAATGAGCTACCATCATCAAAACGACCATATACTGTAACATTATCATAACTGTTATTAATAATTTCAATTTCACAAAAACCAGGTGCCATTGCCTTTTTAGCAGCGCTTACAGCTTCTGTTTTAAGTGCTTCAACTTTTGGGTGCACATGGCGGTTCTCTGCATAAGCAGTTGATAATAAACCTAAACAACAGGCAAGCAATAAAGATTTCACTTTCATAATTACCCCTTTTGTGTTAAAAACAAAAGGCATGGTAACAAAGGATACCATTTAGTCAATAGGTTTTTTTTCCGATCACAAATAATTTCTTTCTACTTCAACTCTTAACCAATTGTGATATATTAATGCCTTCGTAGGTACATTATTCAAATCAGCTTTATTTTATTCCATTAAAATACAAAGTTACATTAAACTTATTCAGAAACTGTTATTGGGAGACAATATCGATCGAAAAAAGTGCTGAAAAAGTATATTGTAGATAAATTATATGAGCCCATTAAAGCACTTTCTTAGGTAAAATTACTCGTCAAGAGCGGCTTCTAAATAAAGCTATTTTAAGTTTTAGAAAACGCAAATGGTTAAAGTAATGAAATATATAATAGTAATTAGCTTTAAGTAAAATTATCTTACGATGCAATATAGAATTTAATAGGTAGCATTAGAAAATTAAAACCGCCTGACTACATGCTTAGATAAAACTAGAAGGAATAATAATGAAAAAGCGTATGACTATTATGATAATAGCATTGCTAATTGTCTTTGGCGGTATCATTGCATTTAATTTTATTAAGGGAATAATGATTCAGCGTTTTGTTCGTCAATTCCAAGCTGTTCCACTTACTGTTTCTTCTGTTAAAGTCATGCAAAAAACTTGGCAACCAACTATCTCTGCCGTAGGTAATTTTGTTGCTGTAAATGGAGTGGAAATAAACTCAGAAGAAGCAGGTCAAGTTGTTGCAATCCATTTTGAATCAGGACAGTATGTTGAAAAAGGCATGCCTTTAGTTGATCTAAATGATACTGTTGAGCAAGCGCAATTAAAATTTGAACGAGCTAATAAAGAATTAAGAGATGTCAGTTATAAACGCCAAGTCACACTATCTGGGCGCGGAGCGACACCTATTACCAGCGTTGATGAAGCCAAAGCTAGCTTAGAGCAAGCTCAAGCTAATGTGGAAAAAATTGAAGCTCAAATCAGGAATAAACATATTATCGCCCCTTTTTCTGGCAAACTTGGTATCCGCCAAATTAATCTTGGCCAATATGTTACACCAGGTCAAACTGCAATTGTGACACTACAGTCGATGGATCCTCTTTATCTTGAATTTAATTTACCAGAACAATTTTTCAAAAAGCTACACTTAAGACAAAAAGTTCAACTTAGCCTAGAAGAATTTCCAAATTTACTTTTTCAAGGTGAAATTTCTGCCATTAACTCTAAGGTTGATCCCAATACCCATAATATTTTAGTTCAAGCGACTGTGCCTAATTGTCCAGCTCAAGCATTACAAACAATTAACAAAACAAAACTATTGACAGTAAAAAATGAAGAAAATGGTAACAAAAAAATTATTCAATGCAACACAGATATAAATACTAAGAATCATATTAATCAGTTTGTTTTTATTCCAGGTATGTTTGCTGCAATTTATGTTGAGCAGCCCTCTATTCCTAATGTACTAGTTCTACCCTCAACAGCAATTTCTTATAGTTTATATGGTAATTCTGTCTTTCTTATTGAAAAAACAAGCGAAAAAGATAAAGCTGGAAAAGATATTTTCGAGGCAAAACGTGTTTTTGTAGAGACAGGTGAACAAGAAGGTAACTATACAATAATTAAAAATGGCCTAAAACCAGGCCAACTCGTAGTTGGCTCTGGTGAACTTAAATTACAAGACCGATCACGAATTACAATCAATAATGATATTAAACTAGATACCACTGTTAATCCTGACCTATTAGGTCAGTAGTAAAGTTAAATTATTAGAATTTTTTAGGGAAACGGATGAATTTTACCGATATTTTTATTAAACGCCCCGTCTTAGCTACTGTGGTTAGTTTATTGATTTTTTTATTCGGTTTAAATTCATTATTTACCATGCAAATTCGCCAATATCCTCGTATGGATAATACTGTTATTACTGTTACTACTAGTTACCCCGGTGCTGATGCTAGTCTAATTGCTGGCTTTATTACTACACCTTTAGAAGCTGCTGTTGCAAGTGCTGAAGGCATTGATTATATGACTTCTACCAGTGTTCAAGGGCTAAGCACAATTACACTTACAATTAAATTAAATTTTAATCCCCAAGTTGCCTTTACAGATGTCATGAGTAAAGTTCAACAGACCTTAAATCAATTACCCCCGCAGGCACAACAACCTATTATTATTAAAAGCTCTGATACATCAACGCCCTTAATGTACATTAGCTTAGATAGTAATCAGATGACACCTCAACAAATTACTGATTATGCGGTACGTGTAGTTCAACCACAGTTACAAACAATTGATGGCGTTGCTCAAGCTCAACTTCTGGGAGGAGCAACTTATTCTATGCGGATTTTTCTTGATCCGATGAAAATGGCTGCCTTACATATCACACCCGCAGACGTAACTAATGTGCTTGCTCGTAATAGTTTTTTAACGGCAGCAGGAAACACTAAGGGCGAGTATGTTGCTATTAACGTTAATGCCAATACTGATTTAAACAATGCAGAAGAATTTAGTAAATTAATTGTTAGAGAAAATAAATCAGCACTCATTCGTTTAAGTGACATTGCAAAAGTAGAATTAGGATCGCAAGATTATGATACCATTGTCACATTTAATGGTAAGCAAGCCGTCTTTATTGCAATTACCCCCACGCCTACTGCTAATCCATTAACAGTTATTAGCCAAGTTAGACAAAATTTTCCATCTATTGTTGCCAATTTTCCGCCTACATTAGGAGGTACCATTGTCTATGATGCTACTGATTTTATTAGAGCCTCAATTAAAGAAGTGATCATAACAATTATAGAAGCAGCGATCATCGTTATTGTGGTTATTTTTCTCTTTTTAGGCTCTATTCGTTCGGTCATTATTCCTGTTGTTACTATTCCCCTCTCGTTAATTGGGGTATGCACCTTGATGCTTTTTCTAGGATACTCAATAAATTTACTTACCCTCCTTGCTTTTGTTTTAGCAATTGGTCTAGTTGTTGATGATGCGATTGTAGTTGTTGAAAATGTGCATCGACATTTAGAAGAAGGAAAAACGCCCTTACAGGCAGCAATGATTGGCGCACGAGAAATTGCAACACCCGTCATTGCCATGACTATTACCTTAGCTGCAGTTTATGCACCTATTGGTTTTATGGGTGGCTTAACGGGTGCTCTTTTTAAAGAATTTGCATTCACATTAGCTAGCTCTGTCATTATTTCAGGTATTATTGCACTTACCTTAACACCAATGATGTGTTCCAAACTATTTTCTAGGGAGGTTAATACAGGACGATTTGTTCATTTCCTTGATAGAAAATTTAATTCTGCTAAAAATTATTATCAAAGGAAGTTACATAGCCTCCTAGACACCCGCGCAATTATATTAGTTCTCGCAGTAGCCATTCTATTAATGTTGCCTTATTTGTATTCCACAACACCTAAACAAATGGCGCCAGAAGAAGATCAAGGATTCTTTTTTGTTGTGGCTACAGCACCTCAATACGCGACAGTTAACTATGTTGCTGCTTTTACGAAATTATTTGATAAAATCTATCAGAGTTTTCCCGAAGCCGCATATTATTTTAATATTAATTCAAGCAATCCAGTTTCGGGGATGGTTTTAAAACCGTGGGATCAACGTAAGCGTACCCAATTTGCCTTAGAGCGACCTCTGCAAGATAAACTAGATCAAGTAACGGGCTTAAAATCCTTTGCTATTATTCCACCGCCTCTACCTGGCGGCGGCGGTGGAACGCCTATTCAATTTGTCATTAAAACAACTAATGATTTCCAAACATTGCTTGAAATTTCTAATCAGATAATGGCTAAAGCTCAAAAAAGTGGTTATTTCATTTTTCTTGATAATAGTCTTAAGTTTAACCGGCCAGAAATTATATTACAGATTAATCGCTCAAAAGCAGCTGACTTAGGTCTAGATATGCAAGATATAGGCAGTAGCTTAACAAGTGCGCTATCTGGAAATTATGTTAATTATTTCAATTTACAAGGTCGAAGTTATCAAGTGATTCCTCAACTCGATAGACGATATCGGCTTTCCCCCCAACAATTAGAAAAAATCTATGTACGCTCTAAGAGTGGAACGATGGTTCCTTTATCAACTGTAATTACGCCCATAGAAAAGACGCAGCCTAATTCAGTCACCCATTTTCAACAATTAAACTCAGCGACTATTCAAGGGGTTACTGTGCCAGGTATTACGTTAGGCCAAGCATTAGAGTTTTTGCAAAATGAAGCTAAGGCTAGTTTACCGCAGGGCTATACTTATGACTTTGGTGGCCAATCAAGGCAGTATATTCAAGAAGGAACAGCCTTAATCCTTGCTTTTTTCTTCTCTATTATCATTATCTTTTTAGTCTTAGCAGCACAATACGAAAGTTTTCGTGATCCTTTAATTATTTTAATTAGTGTACCAATGTCGATTTGTGGTGCCTTAATACCTCTTAATGTAGGCGCTGCTTCTATTAATATTTATACTCAAGTTGGTTTAATTACTCTCATTGGTTTAATTAGCAAGCATGGTATTTTAATTGTCGACTTCGCTAATCAACTGCAACGAGAAAAGAAACTAGATAAACGCGCTGCAGTTGAAGAAGCAGCAGCTATTCGTTTAAGACCAATTTTAATGACTACGGCCGCTATGGTTTTTGGCGTGTTTCCTTTATTAATTGCTAAGGGTGCCGGTGCAGTCAGCCGATTCGATATAGGGCTTGTGATTTCATCAGGTTTATTAATTGGAACATTTTTTACCTTATTTGTTGTGCCAGCTATGTATACTTATCTTGCGGCTGACCATAGACATGAGGAAGCAAAAAAAGTAGATCTAGACGAAAACCCGGCTGGTTTCTTAAATACCTAATGTATCCTTGCCAAAGGATTAGACTTCTTCAAAAACAGTTAATGATGAGGCTAGCCAGTCGAAAGAGACTGAAAAAGCGCCGGGTATAAAAAGTCATAATTATCCTAATCGACATGGGGACAAGCTTTGAGGTACTTTTTCAGTTGAAATTGCCTGCAATGGCGGTTTCCAAAGAAGTCCATTGAAACTTCTGTCGTCAATAACAACTAATACGTGTTAAAATCACCAGCCTTATGCATTATTAATTGATTACAGGCTATACCATGGATAAGACTTATTCTCCTCAAGCAATAGAGAAATTTCGTTACCAAGAATGGGAAAATCAGCACTTTTTCCAGCCTTACGGTGAAGGACCAGCGTACTGTATTATGTTACCACCACCAAACGTAACGGGCAGCTTACACATGGGCCATGGCTTTCAGCATACGCTAATGGATATTTTAACTCGTTATCATCGTATGTTAGGTCATAAAACATTATGGCAACCTGGTACTGACCATGCTGGTATTTCTACACAGCTTGTGGTGGAACGTCAATTAGAAAGCAAGGGATTATTGCGTAAAGATATGACTAGAGAGCAATTTCTAGAATATGTGTGGCATTGGAAAGAAGAATCAGGTAATCAAATCACTTCGCAAATGCGGCGTATTGGTTCTTCAGTAGATTGGCAACGTGAACGATTTACTATGGATGAGGGTCTTTCAGCTGCTGTGCAGAAAGTCTTTGTTCAATTATATGATGAAGGTTTAATTTATAGAGGCACTCGTCTGGTTAATTGGGATCCTAAATTAGGTACTGCAGTTTCAGATTTAGAAGTTATCTCCCAAGAAGAAGATGGATTTTTATGGCACATTCGTTACCCGATTGTTGACTCAGATCAATTTATAGTTATCGCTACAACCCGGCCTGAAACTATGTTAGGCGACGTGGCCATTGCAGTGCATCCAGAAGATGAACGTTATCAAGATTTAATTGGTAAATACGTTAATCTTCCTCTTTGTAATCGGCAAATACCTATTATTGCTGATACCTATGTGGATAAGGAATTTGGAACGGGCTGTGTAAAAATTACACCCGCTCATGATTTTAATGATCACGAAATTGGTAAACGCCACAATCTTACTGCGATTAATATCCTTACTAAAAAAGCGGCTATTAATAAAAATGCACCGATTAAATATCAAGGTATGGATAGGTTTATCGCACGTGAACAGATTATTAAAGATTTAGATGAACTTAAATTAATTGTTAAAACTGAACCACATAAACTAAAAGTCCCTCGCGGGGAAAAATCAAATGTTATTATTGAGCCTTTACTTACCGATCAATGGTATGTAAAAACAAAGCCCTTAGCTATGCCTGCAATGGAGGCCGTTAAAAAAGGGGAAATTCGCTTTATTCCAGAAAATTGGACTAAAACTTATTTTCAATGGATGGAAAATATTGAAGACTGGTGTATTAGTCGACAACTATGGTGGGGACATCGCATTCCAGCTTGGTATGACAATCATGGCCATATTTATGTTGGTTATAGTGAGAAAGATGTACGTTTTAAATACTCGCTAGATGATGGTCTACCCTTAAAGCAAGATGAAGATGTTTTAGACACTTGGTTTTCTTCAGCGCTGTGGCCTTTTTCGACCTTAGGATGGCCTGCACGAACACCTGAGCTTGAGCAATTTTATCCTACCTCTGTGTTAGTAACAGGGTTTGATATTATTTTCTTCTGGGTCGCGCGCATGATTATGATGGGTTTAAAATTTACAGGCAAAATTCCATTTAAAGAAGTACTCATTACCGGCTTAATTCGCGATAGCGAAGGGCATAAAATGTCTAAATCAAAAGGAAATGTATTAGATCCTTTGGATATCGTTGATGGTATTGATCTAGATAGTTTAATTGCTAAACGCACCACTAATATGATGTTACCTTCTTTAAAAGATAAAATTGCTAAAGCGACGCGCAAGGAATTTCCTGAAGGTATTCCTGCTTTTGGAACTGACGCATTACGCTTTACTTTTTGTTCCCTTGCCTCGTTTGGTCGCAATGTACGTTTTGATTTACATCGTGTTGAAGGCTATCGTAATTTTTGTAATAAATTATGGAACGCTGCGCGTTATGTTTTATTGCAAACAGAAGAACAAATTGATCTAGAAGATGGTGCCTTTCAATATAGCCTTCCTGATCAATGGATTTTATCTTCTTTACAACATGCGGTAGCTAGTTGTCACCATTACTTGGTCACTTATCGTTTTGATTTGTTAGCACAAACTTTATATGAGTTTGTTTGGCATGAATACTGTGATTGGTATTTAGAATTGTCAAAACCAATTCTCTATGATTCACAAGCACTAGGCGCTATGAAACGTGGCACACGCAGAACATTAATCCATGTGCTGGATCAAATCTTAAAACTGTTACACCCTATTATGCCTTTTATTACGGAAGAAATATGGCAACGGACTAGTAAGCTTACTAGTCAGAATAGCGAAAGTATTATGTTAAGTGCTTATCCCCAAGTTAACGAACAACTCGTTAATAAAAATTTAGAAAGCGAAATGAGTTGGATTAAAGATATTATTCAATCTATACGTACTATTCGTAGCGAGATGAGTATTTCTCCAGCCAAGTTAATTATGCTACAGATTAAAAATGCAACTTCCCTAGAAAAGGAGCGCTTTAAAAATTACCAAGCCATCTTAATGGCATTAAGCAAATTAGCCAATATTCATTTTTTAGAAGATGGTGAAGAAGCACCTGTATCTGCTTCAGCAGTAGTTGGAGAACTTGAATTATTAATTCCTATGGCAGGGCTTATTAATAAAGATGCAGAATTAGCTCGTTTAAATAAAGAGCTCGCCAAACTTGATAAAGATATATCTTTAGCACAAGGCAAGCTTAATAATCCTAAATTTACGGACAAAGCGCCTGCTGAAATTATCACTAAAGAAAAAGAAAAGTTAGCGCAAGCAGAACTTACTAAAGAAAAATTATTACAACATAAATCTACTATCGAAAAGCTCTGATTACAGAGCTTTTCCTTGGGTATTTAATTCTAAAAATCTTAAGTCGAGCAGAATTTACCCCATGAAAAATTTGAATATACCTAAACTACTTTAATAAGTATGTTAATTAAAAATTAAACTCATATAAGAGCGCTTATAAGTCTTAACTTGATGAAATAGGACATTTCGACTATGTTAAATTTATGAAATTTTTAAGGAATAAATTCGATGGGCATTCAACTCAATCATACTATTATCCAAGCAAAAGATGCTAAAACATCAGCCACATTTTTAGCTGAGATTTTAGGCCTCCCTGCCCCATCTATTTTTGGCCCTTTTTTTGTAGTCAAAACCAGCAATCAGGTAAGTTTAGACTTTAAGTCAACTACAGATGAAAAAATTCAGTCTAGGCATTTTGCATTTCTTGTCAGCGAGTTAGAATTTGATGAAATTTTTAATCGAATTATCCAGCGTCAATTAAACTATTGGGCTGATCCTACGCAATCTAAAGGACAACAAATTAATCATAATGATGGCGGTCGCGGCTGCTATTTTTTAGACCCAGATGGGCATCTACTTGAAATTATTACTCGCCCTTATGGTAGCTTTAAATAAAATAGAAACATTTAAAGGTTAGTTAAATCAGCCTACTATTTTCAAACGTCACTAAATAGGAGTGGCTATTTAGTTAATACAGCTTAAATTTAGAAATATTATTACAAGCAATGAAATCGTTATTTCATTGCTTGTATTTTTTATTAAGAATAAAACCTTTGCTTTAAATTGAAGTAACTAAGGAAAAATATCTGACGGATTCTTTTTCATATTAATACTAGCTTCCTTTTCAAAAGATAAGTCGGGATGAATTTGATTTTTAAGATCTTGCATGCGGCCCATTTTAAAGAATAGTTCAGCGGTTAAATACAAAGGTGCAATGAGCGCTCGCCAAAAATTATCAACTAACGCTGGGCGCTTACCTTCCATAAAATGACCGACTAACTGTAAAACCCAACCTAAGATAAAAAGAATAATAAACATCCATAAAGTGCCTCTGGTGGGCCCAGCCCAACTTACTAAATCAGCAACCCATACCATAAAAATAAAAATTGGTACTAAAACAAGGCCTAAACGCCAATTTAAAATTATATAATAAATAAGAATAAGAACGGTCAGAATATCAGATACTCTAACGTCCATAACCCTAGGAACCACAATATGAAAAAAACCAAAAAAGATCATTAAGGAAAAAATAATAAGTGGTATACCTATAAGATGCGTATAAAAGGTAATTGGCTTTTGATGGTATTCAGAGTAAAACTGAGCTTGTTCAATAAATGAATTCATTTTTTTCATCCTGAAATTAAAAATCGTTTTCCATGTTAAATTTTAAAGATAGCCTCTACCATTCAAAATTCACTGCAGCATTATAAGTAATTGAGTTATTACCAGTACTGGCAAGGCCAGCTTTAAGAGCAAAATTTTCTGACCTTCTATAACCCATGCCAACAGCAACGGCATTCGCACCACGATAACCTCCGACGCCAATTGAGAAGTTGATTTTACCAACACCGTATGGTTGAAATAATCCAGCAAGAGCAGAAGCGGAAGCAAGACCTCTGTCAACTCTTCTATCTAATTTTTTTACTACCCCTCTTAAATTAAAAATTTTGTTTTCTAATTCATTTATTCTATTCACACTTGATTCGACACGCTGTGCAACTTGATTTAATTGAAACACATTTACTGCGTCTGTATCCTCAACCCCTGCTGCAACATTTACTAATTGTCTTGGCTGTAGCTCATTACCTATAGAAACTGTATTAGCTCTAGTTGCTACTGAACCTTCACCAATTGCTACTGAGTTTAATGCTAAAGCCTGAGAATTCGCACCTAAAGCAGTAGAATTACTACCCAATGCTCGCGCACCTACTCCGCTGGCTAAACTATTAATTCCAACCGCTTGGGCATTAGCGCCAGTCGCTGTTGCATTGTCATTTGTAGCCTGAGCACCAGCCCCGGTAGCTGTGGCTAGATTACCTGCAGCATTGGACAAAATACCTGAGGCAGTTGAGCCAGCACCAGTTGCCTGCGCACTAACACCTATCGCAGTTGAGTTTACGCCGCTGGCTTGTGCACCAGTGCCAATTGCAGAGGCATTAGTCGCAGTTGCTTGTGCATTAGCCCCATTAGCTGTTGCATTATCAGCTAAAGCTTGGGCACCAGCACCAGTCGCCGTAGCTTGAAAGCCAGCAGCATTTGACTCCGTTCCCACAGCTGTTGAACTACTGCCTGTAGCCTGTGCGCCAGTACCTGTAGCAGTTGCTTGCACTCCTGAGGCATTTGCAGCATTACCTGTCGCCGTTGCATTAGTCTGAGTCGCTTGCGCACCACTACCTGTAGCAGTTGCATTTGCTCCTGCGGCGTTGGATTCAAAACCCGTGGCTGTAGATTGAGGACCTGCGGCATTGGAGTTAGAACCTGTTGCTGTAGAACTTTCACCCCCAGCATTTGCAGCATTACCTGTCGCCGTTGCATTAGTCTGAGTCGCTTGCGCACCACTACCTGTAGCAGTTGCATTTGCTCCTGCGGCATTGGATTCAAAACCCGTGGCTGTAGATTGGGGACCTGCGGCATTGGAGTTAGAACCTGTTGCTGTAGAACTTTCACCCCCAGCATTTGCAGCATTACCTGTCGCTGTTGCATCAGTCTGAGTCGCTTGCGCACCACTACCTGTAGCAGTTGCATTTGCTCCTGCGGCATTGGATTCAAAACCCGTGGCTGTAGATTGGGGACCTGCGGCATTGGAGTTAGAACCTGTTGCTGTAGAACTTTCACCCCCAGCATTTGCAGCATTACCTGTCGCCGTTGCATTAGTCTGAGTCGCTTGCGCACCACTACCTGTAGCAGTTGCATTTGCTCCTGCGGCGTTGGATTCAAAACCCGTGGCTGTAGATTGGGGACCTGCGGCATTGGAGTTAGAACCTGTTGCTGTAGAACTTTCACCCCCAGCATTTGCAGCATTACCTGTCGCCGTTGCATTAGTCTGAGTCGCTTGCGCACCACTACCTGTAGCAGTTGCATTTGCTCCTGCGGCATTGGATTCAAAACCCGTGGCTGTAGATTGGGGACCTGCGGCATTGGAGTTAGAACCTGTCGCTGTAGAACTTTCACCCCCAGCATTTGCAGCATTACCTGTCGCTGTTGCATCAGTCTGAGTCGCTTGCGCACCACTACCTGTAGCAGTTGCATTTGCTCCTGCGGCATTGGATTCAAAACCCGTGGCTGTAGATTGGGGACCTGCGGCATTGGAGTTAGAACCTGTTGCTGTAGAACTTTCACCCCCAGCATTTGCAGCATTACCTGTCGCCGTTGCATTAGTCTGAGTCGCTTGCGCACCACTACCTGTAGCAGTTGCATTTGCTCCTGCGGCATTGGATTCAAAACCCGTGGCTGTAGATTGGGGACCTGCGGCATTGGAGTTAGAACCTGTCGCTGTAGAACTTTCACCCCCAGCATTTGCAGCATTACCTATTGCTGTAGAACCTTCACCGCCAGCACTTGCATTTGTACCTATAGCCACCGCATCAGTGTTAGCAGTAGCGCCATCACCGATAGCTATGCCAGCAGCAGTTGCATCCTCTTCTGAGGCATTCGCTTCAAAACCTGTAGCTGTAGATTGAGCACCTGCTACATTGGAGTTAGAACCTGTTACCGTAGAATTTTCACCTCTAGCATTTATATCTGTATCTATGGCCACCTCATCTGTGCCGCTAGCAGTAGCGCCACCACTGATAGCTATAGGAGCAGCTAATGTAAAAGAGCTTGGTGTTAATAAAGATAAAGCTATTGCAATTGAACAACATCGTCCTATGATTTTCATTACTATCCCTAATATTACAACATAAAAATATAAATATGCCTTGTTTAATTTTTTTTAACAAGCGCTTAGTTTTTATAAATCAAATTCAACAGAAAACAACTTTTGCTAGCATGCAGAGCAAAACTGAACTTAGTCGGTAAAAGATTTCAATTTTTCATCCTGAAAGTAAAATTATTTTTGTCTTAAATTTTAATACCAATAAAATATTATAGTAAGCCAGTCATAAGCGATTACCATAAATTAAGACACTAATATTTTCTATATTACATAATTTAAGATGTTGCTTTTAAGATTTCCTTAAGAATTCTATGTTAAAAAATTGGCAGTTTAAAAAATAATAAAGAAAGTAATGGAATTTTTAGATATCGCTGAAAAGATAATTCCTGGCTATTCTCTCTTATCTCTCGATGAACGACTCACTTTTCAAGTAAGTGCTACGGGACAAAATTTTATTACCTTAATAAAGAAGATTAAGAAAGATATAAGTCATCTTCAGCATTCTCTAAATCTATTTAATTTGCTTTTTTCGTCTATAGAAAAAGAAAAAGAACAACTCGCTGATACTATTAAAAAACAGATTGAATTATATAAAGCAAAAGCGAAAAAAGATAAAGCATTTCAATTAATAAAAGATAAATGTGATTTCCTTTTGTTAGCAGAAGACTTTCCTAAGTTAAATCGCGTTGAAGAAACAAGACGTCAACAAATTATTAATCAAGTTTATTCACAAGCCTATCTTCACCATAAAATTGATTTAAAAAAACGACTAGAAGAAGCTAGAGGAGAGTTCAGTAAAGTCTCTAACTGGCAAAATCAAGCAAAAATTAAAGAACTAGAAAAGCAATATAAAGATGCTCAACAAACATGGCTTACAAATTTTGATAATGATTTAGAATTAACTGAATTACGAAATAATCTTAATTTAGGAGAAATCAAGGAAAATCTCTTTTATTTAATTAAGTATTTTCATTTATTAAATTATCGAATTAATACGGCTAGCTCACAAACAGAACTTGAAAAATTATTAGCAGCAATTAATTTATCCAATAAAACGCCAGAAGAAATAAATAAATTAGAGAAAGAGCAATTAAGTTCTCTTATCTATTATTGTATGGATCAAATTAGCATACATGACTTGCAATTTATTAATCTCAAACAATTTAATCAAGATCAAGCCAACTTAATTGCAGATGCTATTTTACAAGCATTTAATAATCATACGGAACTATCAATACATGAACTTTTACAACAATATCATCAAAAAATAAAACACTACATTGAAAAACAATTACTATTAATTAATGACCCTTGGACACAAGAAGATAAGACTGATTCTACATCATCCTTAAATTCTTTATCCTATTTACTTTCTCATCCTATTGTTAATCAAGCTAATGAGTTTCTACGTCGCCTCTCCGATGCGCATGCCTTTATTCAAGCAACAGGCTTTGCTACCCAAAATGAAAGTTCATTTTTAGCTATTTTTGATTTCTATAATTATAATCGCGCTGCCAATCAGGTCGCCGAAGCAAAATCCATATTAACCAACCTATTTAGTCCTTTTTTACCTCTTTACACAGAGTATAAAGAAATTGCTTTGTATGAAAAAAGTATTTTCTGGAAGCTATATCGTACTGTCATGCCAGTTATTATTGCGGTTAGTTTTATTGTTCTTGTCGCGTCTTTATTATCTCCTTTAGGATTACCTGAGCTCGCTTTTGCTGCCGTTTTTATACCTGCTTTATTTATTGGCATAGCATTAGCTACTAAATACGTACAAGTAAAAGATAAAGTATATAATGGGCTACGAGAGGCTTACTATGGTGGCGCTTATGAAATACCTGAATTTCAGATCAATGAGCGTATGTTAGCGTCATTTGGCAATTATGATAAAGCCAAACTTGCCAGAGATTATTATATAGAAGCCATTAAAACGTGTATTGAATTAGATAAATTTTATCAATCCGATAAAGAGAAAGGAATTTTAACTACTGAACAACTTGAGGCACAAAAAGACAATGCTGCTCAGTTAAATCTCTTATATTTAGAATGGTATGATATCCACAGTAATAACGAATTAAGTTACACAGCTGCTCCTGATATTATTTTTAAACGACTGAGAAATGAAAGTAAAAAAGAATATCAAGCATTAAAAGAGACGTTCAATCAAGAACTCACTAAAATTAATGAAGCCGTTGATAGAGCGGTTAATGATTTAGAAAAAACATTAGATCCTAAAATAACCAAAAATCCTAAAAAAGAAACGTTAAAGCAAATGTCACCGACGCTAGAGATTCATTACACGCCAAAATTATTTAAACCTCGCTGCTTAACACATCAGCAAAAAGCACAAAAATATGTAGACCTTGCGGAACAACTTAGTCAACCTAAAATAATCTAATAAAGTTTAGGTATATTAGGTAGCTCTTTTTAAGAATTTTATTCTAAAATCTAGTTAGTAAATTTAGGAGCGAACATGATTAAGTATCTACATACCATGGTTAGGGTCACTAATTTAGATGCCTCCCTCGATTTTTATTGTAATAAACTAGGACTTGTTGAGATAAAGCGAATAGAGAATCAACAAGGCAAATTCACTTTAGTATTCTTAGCCGCTCCAGGTGATCTAAACCAAGATGAGCAATCTAAAAGTCCTATGCTTGAATTAACTTACAACTGGGATAATCAGACTTATCCCGAAGGTCGTAACTTTGGCCATCTTGCTTATTCTGTAGATAATATTTATGAGACTTGCCAACGCTTACAAGATGCAGGTGTGGTAATCAATAGGCCGCCTCGAGATGGCTACATGGCCTTTATACGCTCCCCGGATAACATTTCTATCGAATTACTCCAAAAAGGCAACGCTCTACCACCGCAAGAACCTTGGATGTCTGCACCTAATATTGGATATTGGTAAAGTGCAAGTATATTAGATCAGATAATGGTATTAACTTAAGAACAGCTCTGTGATTTCTGCAAAAGCAGGAATCTATTTTTATGTAGGCACAGTGCCAGTGTTAAGATAGAGTTCTGCCTGCGCGAAAACGACAAAATACTCAAGTTGATACTATTAATAGATCAAGTGGACTGCTACTTCAAAATTAAAATCTTAGAGCTGATATTGTGAAATCTCAGAGATATATTGCTTTAGATTATCAATGCCTCGTTGATATAAATGCTTATACTCATATATTTTATCATCTATCTCCTTATCTGATATCGTTTCAACATTAATTTGACTAAGTGGTTGATATGATAAGTATAAACAAGTTAATAATGCCTTTTTCTGCTTTATAGGAAGATGCTTGATGTTATCATAAAACTTAACCTCTTCTGCTGTAGGTTTTAAATCTTTAATAAAAGCTGAGATAGTTAAATTCATAGCAGGTGGATCTTGTGACTTTTTTCTTGGCAATACATTTTTAAAAAGTTTAGCACTCTCTATACTTAACTGTTGTATTTCTTTAAGTTTTGTAAGGCCCCAAGGTGTAAGAAATTGTAGCTCACATAATTTGAAATCTTCATTATTGGGATAATCTAATGCCATATAAATAATTTTTTTAATATCTTCATGCAACTTAAAAATTTTGATATTTTTTAATTCTTGATAAAAAGGATAAATATATTTCATATTGGTATAATGGTATTGTGTGCTTATTGCACTAGCCGCATTGTTTTTAAATGATTTAATGACTTCAGCTATGAATTTAAAATCTAGATTGCTATGCGGATGTTTCTTATTATTTAAAATATCTTTAAGATTTTTAAATAACTCTTTTAAATCATGATTATTATTAATTAACCTTATTAACTTATTAGATTTTGGACGTTCAAGATACTCACAACCGTTATTAAGGTGATTGAGAAGATTTTTTAAAACCAGCTTTAATGAGAATTCAATTATACAAACATATATATTAAGAAGAGGATAGACTAAATTGTCATATTCAGGCCCAACCTCTTTATCTACACTCATTTTTTGGATAATTATATCAGCTGCTGTTTCAAATCCTTTGATTAAAGAATAATCTTGCGCTAAAGAGTATTCTTCTACCTTATGGTCAGAATAGCTAGCAATAGAGTTATGTTCCTCTAACTCTTCTTCATCAAAATCAAAATACTTAGACACAGTACTCTCCTTTATTTTCTATGTCTTTAAATAAATTATAGTCTTGGTTTAGTAAGCTCTTAAGGAAACAGTTGATAAATAAAAAATTAGGATTTAGATTGACAAGGTTTTCTTAACATCACTTGATAGAAAATTTTATATTATTAAATTCATAGTTTTAGGTAAAAAATTTAATCTAAGAAACTAGAAAACTAATAAAATCCACAGAAATCAATATTTAAAACCTAGTGCAGGGAAGGCACTAGATTATTTATATCGACCTCTTTTTACGTATAAAAAGTACTGATAATAGTTAACATTGTAGAAAATCTATTTATTATGAATTAGCTGCTTTATAAACATACTGTTCATATCGGATATAACTTTCACGAAAAATCTGCGGTAAAATTGTTTTAATGACATAATTTTTCATCTCATCAACACTTCCCTTGCCATTCCAATCCCAAGTTATTGCAAAATAGCCATCCCATGTAAAGCACCAGCCCGCCGATTCTTGTTGGCAATCATTTTTCCATTGCATATCACGTAACGCTTTAAATGGTTCTAATGCTTTGCTTACACTACCAGGAATTATATGCGATTGATTAATCATATGAATATAATTTCGCTCGTAAGCAAGTTGGACTTCTTCTTTAAAAACAAATCGATCGTTAAAAAGTGACTGTTGTACTTCAAGTAAAAATTGATCTTTTGCCAATGGTGTTTGAGGATCTTGATTTACAGTTAGATTTAATAAGCCCTCTTTATAAAAACCATCAATAAGCTCTTGCACGATATAAGCAGTCGGATAATTAACTTGGTATGAAGAATGGCCGCAACTCGGTAATGTAAACTTAAAAGTATAAAGATTCCCTTGATTACTAATCTGAATATTTTTAACATCAGGCACCTGAATATCCTTACACTGAGGAACAGCAGCTACTCTAATCCTATTTTCTGAAGCTTCCGAATAGCTTGAAGTTATGGCTAAAAGAAGAATACTTATCCTAAATATAAGTTGCTGCATCATATTTCCTAAAAGATATTTGAAACGTCATATTATGATGACATTAGTTAGTTGATGAATAATAAAAATATACTTAAAAAATAGCCGTGATGCAGCGAAGCGTAATCAAGGTTTTTTATAAATTTTATTTTCTAATACCATTCAATTAAATCTTATCTTTTGCAATTTTGATTTTGAAGAAAAATATTTTTTTGATTACGCTTCGCGGCATCAAGGCTACTATAGACTAGATGTTTTTAAATTTTAACACTTGAATATTCTTGAAAAAAATCAATTAATTGTCGTGCTGAAGGACCCATTTCCTGTGGATTATGATGAACTAAATATAAAGGATAAGTTCGAATATTATCTTGCTGTAAACGCAGCGGTTTAATCGGTAAGTTTCTATTTTCTACTAATTGTTTAGGTAACCATGAAAAGCCAATACCTTGAGCTACACACTGAATTTTCATCTCCATCGAACTGACCTTCCAATGAAATTCCGACCCTAACCAGCCTTCGTTTCTTTGATTTTTTATACCTGAATCCTGAGCGATAATATAACGCTCGTGGTAAAGATCATCTAACGTCAATTCTTTTTGATGTAAGGGGCTGTCAATGTGGGCATAGGGAATAGACTCTACATCCAAAAGCTTATCACCGACATACCCTTCTGGAATTTTTGAAATAATGGCTATTTCAGCCTCACCATTAATTAGCAGATCACTTGGCCCCGATAAGAGGCCATGCTTTAAGATAATCCGAGTTTGGGTATTAATTAAGCTAAATTGATGCAGAATTGTTAGTAGTATTTGCGGAGGAAATATTTCATCAACCGCGAGTCGCAAAATTTTTTCATAATTAGATTTAAAATTAAGGGCTGCATTCTCAATATTTTTAGCTAAGCGTATTAATTGCTTAGACATATTTAAAACTTGGATGCCTTGTTCAGTTAAAACGGCTTTGCGTCCTTGTATATTCATCACTTGGATACCTAAGGACTCTTGTAATTTCATTAATGAATAGCTAATGCTTGATTGACTTTTATGTAGCTTTTCCGCTGCTTTAGCAAAACTTTTTTCTTCTACAATAGTTTGTAATACTCGCCATTGTTCAAGCGTTACTTTGGTCATTGCCATCCTAAATATATCTAAAAAACTGATTAATTAAAGCTAAAATTTGCGCTTTTTTATTAATTTATACCACTTATAATCAAATTTGTTAATTAAACAGAAATCCAATAAGGAGATAAAATGAAAAAAATAGCTGCTGTTCTTTTATTGATAGGTTTGGCTATTAGTGGTAAATCAAGTTTTGCAGAACAAAGTTCACAAGAAATAAATAAGGAGGTCGTGACGCAATTTTACCAAAAAGCAATTAATGAAAAAGATTTCTCGGCAGCCGAAATTTATATGGGGCCGTGGTACATACAACATAATCCTTTAGCTAAAGATGGTATAGAAGGTTTTAAACAATACATCGACTACCTTAAACAAACTTATCCTCAATCACACAGTGACATTAAACGAATTATGGCAGAAGGCGATTACGTCATTCTACATGTCCACTCTATAAAAGAACCAGGCACAAAAGGACAAGCCGTCGTTGATATTTTTCGCTTAGAAAATAATAAGATTGTAGAACATTGGGATGTAATCCAAGCCATTCCTGAAGGATCAGCGAATAGTAATGGGATGTTTTAACTAACCCACTTTGTAGTATTTAGTTTAATCAAGTGTAGATCAACCAAGATTTGATCTACGCTTGTACTTAAAAGTAAATAATAAAAATTCTTTTGCAAGAATTAATTTGGCTGATCTATTTCTTAACCCATCGACTGAATAAACGTTTCTTCAGATTTTTTCTTATGTAGGTTATCTATAATAATTTTTGCAGGCTTAAAAAACATTGCATGATTTGCTTGATTTAAAATACGAGGTATTAATTCCGGCGTTAAAGATTTTGTCAAATAATGATGGACACAACTACTAGTGAAGCGCTCCTCATTTAATAATTTTTTTTGATGTTCAGATAAGCTATCATATAAGCGTTTGGCATTTTTTTTATCTTCATGAAGTAAGACATTAACGATAGCATAATACCCGTTTTCTACCGCGATTTTAAAAGCACGACAATCATTCATACTCAACATAGCAGGTAATAAAACAGAAGCATGCTTGATAAAATAACATACTATATCTAGATGGCCATGAATTACAGCCCAGCGAAAAGCTTCAAACTCTTTGGCTTTTATCATATCTAACAATAAGTCAGGCGCTTGCGCAACTAAATATTCTATTACCTCTAAATGACCACATGCTGCTGCTAAGTAAAAAGCGTCAAACTCTTTGGCTTTGATCATTTCTAGCAATAAGTCAGGCGCTTGTTTAACTAAATATTTCATTACATTTAAGTAACCGCCCATTGCTGCAAAGCGAAAAGAAACAAAGTCTTTTGCCCTTATCATATTTAGCAATAGGTCATCAGGCGCTTGCGCAACTAAATATTCTATTATATCTAAATAGCCATTTGCAGCTGCCCAACGAAAAGCAGCATATTGGTCTGCTTTGATCATATCAAGCATTAAGTGTGGCGCTTGTACAATTAAATACTTCATCATATCTAAATGACCATTTGCAGCTGCCCAACGAAAAGCAGCATATTGGTCTGCTTTGATCATATCAAGCAATAAGTCAGGCGCTTGTGCTGCTAAGTACTTCATCACGTCTAAATGACCCATTTCTGCTGCTAGGCAAAAAGCTTGATAATTATTTGCACTAATCATTTTATTTAAAGCTTGTTGAGAAAATTTAGTCGACAAATAATTTAAACCTTGTAAATGATTAATGACACTTAAGAATTCAATTAAATTAAGGGTAGGAGGAGCTGGAAATATAAACTTCTGATACTCTAGCTTTTCTAAAACTTGCAGTTCTGCGTCATTAATTTGATTAGGATTGTCTAGAAAGCGACTGACTAAGAGATTAGGGTTAAACTCATCTTGTTTTACTTGATACATTGTTACCTATCGTACAAAATAGTATAAATAATAGCACAATGATCTTAATTAAAACATACTAAAATACGCTTATAAAGCCTAGTTCCGCTATCTATTCTAAGTATTAAAATTTTATCATCAAACTGCGATTACGAATTTCAAATTCTTACTATTTATTAACAATCTAGATAGTAATGTGAACACTTAGTAGGAAATCTAGCAAGATAAATAAAGTAAAAAATCACTGATAAGTCGAGTTACAATCATATATTTTTTAACCGACACACCCTTCTCTCAATCCATACTGCTAGCATAATAGTAGATAAAACACCTAATAAAACCCCATATCTATACCAATTCTCGCCTACTATTTTTAAAGCATCAGGCGAATGGAAGATAGAAAAAGGAATCGCTAATAAAACATCAATAATGGCTGAACCAGCTACTAACCCACAGGCAATTAAAGTGCCTTTTTGTTTTCTTTCAGTCTTTTGAGTATTACTAAGAGATTTCTTTTTATCAAGGCGCGCCTGCACATACATAGCGATCATCCCACCTAAAAACAAAGGAAATGAAGAGGAAATTGGTAAATACATCCCAATTGCCACACCTAAAATAGATAATTTCATAAAGCGATTTAAATTAAATAATTTAATAAAGATTAACAACCCTATGATAATTGCTGCCCCAACAAACATCATTGTCCAAGGTAAGGTATTGCGAAACACAGCTTCCGTAATAGCAGCCATTAAAGCGGCAGTTGGCGCTGGAAGCGATTGGCTTATGTCCATACCTTCATGAGGCATAACGCCAGCAATACCATAAACGTTAAAGAGTAATTGCATAACTGGCGGAATCACTAATGATGAAACAACAACGCCGAGTAGAAGCATCACTTGTTGCCGCCATGGGGTCGCGCCAACTAATTGGCCTACTTTAAGATCTTGGGTGTTATCATTAGCAATAGCTGCAATGCCTGTAACAACTGATCCAATAATAATGGTAATTGCTTCAGCCGCTTTAATCTGATTATTGGTCAAAGGTAGCGGTAAAAATTTATTAATAATGGTTAATAACATCCAGGCTGCAAATAACATTCCGGCAATGACTACCGAGCTACCTGGACTTGCAGTCACGCCTACCATTCCAGATAAATAGCCAGTGATTACTGAAAATAAAAATCCAATAACTAATACATAAATGACAGCAGTAAAAACTAAAGTGGGAGCAAAATCGCCATCAAGACCAGTTGCTTCAATGGGAAAAATATATTGGAAAAATAAAAATAATAAGGTCGCCATGAAAGCGATACCACTTAAAATAAAAGGTATAGGAATATCTTTATCTGTTCGCGGTACTTGTGTTGCCCAATTACGTTTAGAAGTAAACGCAGTTAAAGATTGAGTAATACTTTTTGCCAAGGGCTTAACAAGTAATAAAAAAGTCCAAGTTCCCGCAAATAACATCGCACCTATACCGAGATAGCGCATTTCACTATCCCAAAGTAATGTTGCTGCTTGATTTAATTGATAGTGTGCTAAAAAATCCGGATAAAACTGACTGACAATGGGTAACGCAATTAACCATGAGATAATGGCGCCTAGAAAAATACTAATGGCCATATCATGGCCTATCAAATAACCGGCTCCAATCATAGTCGCTGAGAAACCAGCGCCAAATCCAAAAATAGAGCGTTTAATAACAAACCAAAAATTAAAGCTACTAGCAATAACTTTAAAACCCATTTGTAACAGTTCAATTAATCCACCAACAGCACCGCCTAAAAAAATTTCTTTTACACCTACTCTTTCGCTAGAGGACTTTAAAACTTCAGCAATGGCTCTTCCTTCTGGAAAACGTAATGCGGGCTCATGAACTAAAATGCGACGAAGTGGAATAGAAAATAAAACGCCAAGGATGCCACCAATTGCTGCAATAAAGAAATTGGTTAAATAGTCAAAACTTTGCCAATAATGAATAATGATCAGAGCAGGAATTGTATAAACTATTCCTCCAGCAACAGCCTCTCCGGCAGAGGCAGCTGTTTGCACAGCGTTATTTTCTAAAATAGTTGAATCTTTAAATAAGCGTAAGATACCCATTGAAATAATGGCTGCAGGAATTGATGCTGATGTCAAAATACCTAATTTTAAAGCGAGATAAGAGTTTGACATAGCAAGCAAGACGGTCAATATAATGGCCAATACAATACTACGTACAGTTAATTCCGCTACTTTTGTTTCGTCACGAGCACCTAAGACAGAATTTGTCATGCATTGCCCCAGACTAATTTTTTCATTTCAGGACGTAAAGATGAGGTTAATGAAGAGGTGGGAATAATAATTGTTTGTGGGCCATAAACATAAGCAGCGACTTGGTAAGTGTCAAAGATGATAGCTAACCCTTCTTTGCTAAAATTCCAATTTGTATAATTTTTATTTATTGCTTGCGTACCTTCATTAACCCATTTTTCGTCAAAATCTTTATTTTTAAGTAACTGATTTCGGCAATAATTAGCAATTTCTTCTAAATAAGGACTATTAGTTTTAAAAATATCTTGTAAGTTAATTTCTTTACCATCAATAAAGTTAAATGTCTTTATACTATTATTAGGATGCGCGGCACCGCGAGAATAAGTTGAAATATTAAATAGCAAACTGACAACATGGGTATTTTGATACGCTATTTTATAATCGATATATAAACTGTCTTTACCAGGTAGATTAGTAGTAAAGGGGCTAGAGCCTGACATATCTTGTGAATTTTTGGTTTTTGTTACAAAGGTTTTTATAACCTGATTTATTTGGCTTTCTTTAAATCCTTGGGGATATTTCAGATCTAAAATAAATGTTTTAGTTTCTTTTTTTACCGTAACTGTTGTTGGTTGTGCGTAAATATTATTAGTAAAAACAACCATGAAACTTAAGATGGCAATGCGCAATAAATACATACTTATTTCTCCTGTGTTTTACTAATGATTAATCCAATGTCCAGCAATCATTGTTTCATGATCAAGTGGGTAGCCAAAATGATAACACAATTCGGCTTTATCTTTGAGCGACCAGCGTATAATATCAGCAGCCAAACCTGGCTTAATAGCACCTGTCTCTTCTGTAATCCCAAGTGCTTTTGCCGCATTTATAGTAACCCCTGCTAAAACCTCTTCTACTGTTAAACCAAAATACTGACACGCCATATTCATCATTAAAAGCAAAGATGTAGTAGGAGATGAGCCGGGGTTACAATCAGTCGCGATGGCTATATCTATTTTCAGCTGACGCAATAAGGAAATAGGTGGTAATTCTTGAGCATGTAAAAAATAGAAAGCCCCTGGAAGCAGCACAGCAACGCTACCCATCTTTGCCATTGCTCTAGCGCCATCTTCATCTAAATACTCTAGATGATCGCAGGATAAAGCGCCTAAAGAAGCAGCTAGTTTACTTGCACCTAAATTAGATAGTTGTTCAGCATGACACTTAATAGGAAGCTTTAAATCTTGCGCCACCAAAAATATTTGTTCTGCTTGTTTATAAGAAAAAGCAATGGTCTCACAAAATACATCGACTGCATCAGCTAGACCCAACGCGGCAATCGTGGGTAACATGTCTTGACAAAGATGATCAACATAATCTTGTGTTTTATTTGCAAACTCAGGTGGAACGGCATGTGCGCCTAAAAAGGTTGTTTTTACACGCATGCCACTTACCTTGCCTAGTTCACGCGCCACATTAAGCATCTTAATCTCATTTGCTATGTCTAAACCATAACCTGATTTAATCTCAACTGTGGTAACCCCTTCCGCACGCAAAGCCAATAAGCGAGGCAATGATTGTGCAATTAATTCATCTTGCGAAGCTGTACGAACTTGTCTAACTGTCGATAAAATACCGCCACCTGCCTTGGCAATATCACTATAAGTAGCGCCTGCAAGACGCTGTTTAAATTCATTAGCTCTATTACCTGCATAAACTAAGTGAGTATGACAATCAATTAACCCTGGTGTAATAAGCTTACCCTGACAGTCTTCTTTAATAGGCGCCGAAATAGGCGGTAATTTTTTTTCTTCATCACACCAAATAATCTTATTACCCTTAATACCAATAGCTTGTTGCTTATTTAAATGGCCATCGACTGTAAGCGTTGTCGCATTATGGAGAAGTCTATCGCATATAAGCATAAGCTATTCCCAATGTGGCACACTATGAGGTTTTTTTAGCCAAAACTGATGATGATGAGTAGCATAGATATCCCATTCTTCGGCATCATAATCATTACGATTAACCTCTAATAATAACCAACTTAAGAAAAGTGCAACTGTTTCTGTTGAAACCAAACGATTCTGCTTTTTAAGTGTTTTAAAAAACTCAAGCTTCTCATTATCCATAAAAGAACTTTGTCGAATCAACGTTTGCATATCTGTATCAATAATCCCCGGCATAACACTTGCAAAAGCAACCGATTTGCATTCTAACTGCCAACAGCGAGTTAACATAGCTAAAGCTGCTTTGGAAACACAGTAAGCTGTCCAACCTAACACAGGAAAATGAGCAGCCCCAGAACCGATATTAAGAACACGACCGCCATTAAGTTTATTGATTAGCAATTGAGTAAGAAATAAAGGCGCATGCAAATTCGTTGCTAGCGTTTGTTGCCAAGCTTGCTCTGTAATCTGAGTAATCGGTGCAATAGGCTCAATGACGCCAGCATTATGAATTAGACCTTTTATAGTTAGTTTATCATTTAAGGCTGTTAAAATAGCTTGCTGCCCTTCTACAGTTGAAACATCAGCACAACAGATAGAAATTAAAGGAGAGTAAGAAGCTGCTTCTTTTAATACTAACTCACGCCGGCCTACAATAAGTACTTCCTGCCCTTGCTCTGCTAATAAGTGCGCCAGCGCACGACCAATACCACTACCACCACCTGTGATAATAAACACGCTATCTTCCTCACACTCTAGATTTAACTAAAAGGGCTCTATTTTACCGAAATCATTTAACAAAGCTACACGTTATCCCCTAAAATACTTAATAGACAAATTATCTAAAGCAACTTTAGCCATTTCTAAAAAGGAAGAATTAGATGTTACTGGAAATTAATCACTATGAGCCCCCAATAGCAGCAGTTTGGCAAGGACGTAAAGATAGTTTGCCTAATGAACGTTTTTTCCAAGCAGTCAAACCCTTTGATATTCGCATCCATTCTCTTGCGGATATATGTAGCCAAATTGTTTTTCTAGGTTTTAGTAGTGATGAGGGAATAAAACGTAATGAAGGCCGCGTAGGCGCTAAAGCAGGACCAAACGTAATAAGAGAACAGATCGCAAAACTTCCTTGGCACACTAAAAAACCACTTTATGACTTAGGCAATATTGTTTGTAATGATGGAAAATTAGAAGAAGCTCAAGATGAATTCGCAAAAGTAATCAGCCAATGTCATCAACACCAATGTAAAACTATTGCTTTTGGTGGTGGCCATGAAATTGCTTGGGGACACTTTTTAGGATTAAGTGAAAAATACTATAAATTAGGCATTATTAATTTTGACGCTCACTTTGATCTTCGTCCCGTTAATGCACAAAATCAAAGTACTTCTGGCACACCATTTTATCAAATTAGGCAACTATGTCACTCTAAGAATTTACCTTTTAACTATTGTTGTTTGGGTATTCAACCTCATGCTAATACAGCAAGTTTATTTCAAATAGCGAGTGATTATCAGGTTTCATTTTTAACTGCAGAGCAAATGTTTGAGCAATCAATTAAACAGCAAACTCAATTTTTGCATCAATTTATTAGCAAACAGGATTTTATTTATCTAAGTATTTGCCTCGATGTTTTTGCTGAAGCGCATGCACCTGGCGTTAGTGCACCTCAAGCATTAGGTTTGTTGCCTTGGCAAGCACTGCCCCTGTTGAAATACATCATACAAACTGGCAAAGTAGTCAGTATGGATATTGCTGAGCTTTCACCCCAATTAGATGAGGGACAGAAAACGGCACATTTGGCAGCAATACTGATAGCAGAATTATTAGAGTCTTAATTGCTGCAAGCCATAAGTAGCAATTTAGAATAAACTCTAATAAATTAAGTAAATGTTTAGGAAATATTAAAACCTGGTGAACAGTCAGATTTGTGTCAAATACAGCTGTTTAGCAAATATGGCTAAACGGTTACTAAATTAAAAGTATTTATTAAAAGTATAATGACGTTTATAGTAGTCTCAAAAATTCATGCAAGGAGCATCTCGAATGAAAAAAACTATGTTGTTTAGCAGCCTCTTAACTGTCTTAAGTGGCTCTATTTATGCTGAAAAATCAGACTCCTTAGTCAATGCCACTCTAGATAATTATACCAAGGCTGCATCAAGTTCTGTATCTCAGCAAATTCAACTGGCTAAGGCTGACACTTTCAAAGTAGCTGCCGCTACTACAGCACCTAGCTCAACGACGACAACCACTACCCAAGAAGTTGTTGTGCCAACAACCACACAACCTGCCACAGTCACAACCCAACCTGCAACTGTGACCACACAACCTGCTACAGTTACGACACAACCAGCCACTGTAACGACACAGCCAACCACTGTAACAACTCAACCAGCTACTGTAACTACACCTTCTACCACAACGACGGTAATTACCAATCCTGCACCCACTACAACCACAACAGCGACGGTACCTGCATCATCAACAGGAACAACGTCCATGGCACAACCCATGAACTGTACTTATCATATCCCTCCTGAAACAACTCATATCGAACATGCCATTATTATGCAGTGGGCAAATAATGCTACAAGGCAATCCTTTGACTTTGATCACGTTAACATTGCACAACAGTTAACAAATTTAAGACCTTGTTATACGGAGCAAGGTTGGCAAAGTTTTAATGAAGCGCTTAATAAGTCTGGTAATTTAAGTGCAATAAGAACACAGAAACTAATGGTAGCAAGTACCGTTGATGGCAACATCGCTGTAACTGACCTTAAAGAAAATCAGTGGCGTGCCAGTGTGCCTTTACAAGTTATCTATCAAAATGAAAAACAAAAATTAACGCAGCTGCTAACTGTGGATTTAATTATAGGACGTAAAGTCACAGGGGATCTTGGCATTATGCAAATGATTGCTTCGCCTAGACAAGCTGTTACTACCACAGCACCTGCTGCAACAACAACGACAACAACAATTAAGAAACCCACCACGGTTATTATAAAACAGCCTGCAAGTGGGAATCCTTAATTGAAAATCTAAAAACCATATTAGGCCTCTTTCCAAACTGCCAGTGATGAGACGAGGTCTATTAAAAAAAGCTGAAAAAGAACCTTGTTATGAAGTAAATGAGCATTTTAAGGTCCTTTTTTTGGCCAAAATTGGCCATTAATGGCAGTTTGAATAGAGGTCTATTATATAAAAGCCTTACCATTTACCGCAGGAAAGCCTGCGATTATTTAATTTCAGGATGATTATGCGTTATTCGATTCTATCTCTTTTATGTTTAACTAGTCTTAATGCAAATGCTAACGTATTACAATATTTTACCGGCCTTAGTTATAGTAACCCTGCCGAGCTATTTAAAGTTAAAAAAAATGATCTTATTATTGGCGGTACAGTCATGTATGCTGATATTACATTCAAAGGGCGACAATTAAATTTAAATACTTTTGAAGAAGATCCTGGTACGAGTGATAGCAGACAAACCAGCTTATTACCCTATGGCCGTATTGCTACAAGGCTTAACGATAAACTTGTTTTCGGAGTTGACGTTACAGAGCCGTTTCATTCTAATTTAAAATGGGGTGCTAATGCAGTTACGCGTTATGCATCCACAGAAACACTTATGACTGATGTAGATGTAAGTCCACGCGCTTCCTATAGTTTAAGTAAAAGCATTTATCTTGGCGGTGGATTAAATTTCAATTTTTTAAAAAATAATGAAGCAAATTGGGCATTGCCATCTGGTCGAACAACTTATGATACATTAATTAATCGTACGTCTAGTTTTGGTTTAGGCGCTGACATTGGCCTGTATTATATGTTTAATCAAACTAATTTTTTTGGCGCTGCTTATTATTCATCAATTAAACAAAAAGCAAAGGGTGAAAGTTTATTTGGTAATTTTATTAACACTAATCATAAATTTTACTTTCGCATGCCGGCAACCACTATTTTGTCCTACACGCACTTATTTTCTAAAGAGTGGCTAATTAATTTACAAGCTTTTCGTAGTGAATGGAATGCTAATCAATATGCGCGTGTACGCAATACAGCGGCGCAGCCTCCTTCACCAAAGGATTTTACATTTTCTATGAAGTACGATGAATCCTGGGCTTTCGTAGGTTTTCTCCGTCATCAAATTAGTGAAAAAACAGGCTTTGGCGTGATAGGTGTTTATGATGATGGCCCCGAACAAGAAGAATTCCGGCCTCTTAACTTTCCATCCGATAAACAATATTTATTTGGTCTTGTCATAGACTATAAGGCAACATCTACAACCACACTCCAGCTTTTATATGGCCATGTTATTTCTAATACCCTTATTGCCAATAAATTTAACAATGAAGGACGAATTTTACCTTTCACTACAGGCAGAGTCCAAATTAATGCGGATGTGGTTGATTTAAGGTTATCGGTGCAAGTTTAAAACTTTGCCTATTTAATTCCTTGATTTATATCCCGTATAAATACTTTTACATTTTATGGGATATTAAATTATTTTTTTTCTTCAGCGTATGGTAAAACAGTTACCTGAGTGCCCAGTGTCATAAACTCTTCATTTAACCATTTTGCAGCGCTAGGTAAGACACGAACACATCCATGACTGGAATTTGCATAAGGTACTTCGTAAGCGGCATGAATAGTATAGCCTTGGTGAAAATACATACAATATGGCATTTTAGCGCCACCTGTAGTTTCCACAGGATATTCCCCAGACAGGCAATCAGCTCCTCGTTTATTGTAAACCCGAAAAGTACCAGTCACCGTACGACAAGACTGACCTACATCATCACAAAAATCTTTGCCACCCGAAGCACTACCTGTCATGACTCGATGACCTTCAGCATCATACGCTGCCCACGAATAAGCTTGGGGATCAAAAATAAATTGTTTCCTTCCAATAGCAGGTATTTGTAAAGGAAAATGCTCACGCCCTCGCTTATCACGTAAATAATGTGTTGTCTTATGTACATAACCATTATCATCCGTAACTAAGGTTGATTCATCATAATACTCACCGCAACTTGACAGTCCAGCACAGGCAGCTAAGCCCACCCAAAACAACTTATTCATGATAATCTCCGCTACAGGATAAATTATTAAGACAACTTATTAATGTGAGTTCGCCATAAAAGCTTAGTAAGCTAGTTTAAAGTAAGAAATATAATATATCTTTCTATAGCGAACCGACATTAATTAAGTTAAAAGACTAAACATTGTCCTACAAACGATTCCTAATGATGGTTAAGATTAATTAAGCACTTAATCGACGATATTTAATTCTTGCTGGCCGATTGGCATCATCACCTAATCGTCTTTTCCTATCTACTTCATAATCACTATAATTACCTTCAATAAAGGTTACTTGTGAGTCCCCTTCAAAAGCCATAAGGTGAGTACAAATTCGATCTAGGAACCACCTGTCGTGAGAAACAACAATAACACAGCCAGGGAAATTTAATATAGCTTCTTCTAAAGAACGTAGCGTTTCAACATCTAAGTCATTACTTGGTTCGTCAAGTAATATGACATTAGCACCGCGCCTTAGTAATTTCGCTAAATGCACACGGTTACGCTCCCCTCCTGATAACTGTGACATTTTCTTTTGTTGATCAGCCCCTTTAAAATTAAAACGACTTACATAAGCTCGAGATGGCATTTGAAATGAGCCTACCTGAATAATATCTTGGCCATCTGATATTTCTTGCCAAACAGTTTTATTGTCATCTAAATGATCACGTGTTTGGTTAACATAAGCTAAATCAACTGTATCCCCAAGACGAATTTCTCCACTATCAGGCTTTTCCTGACCCGTTAACATTTTAAGGAAAGTTGATTTACCAGCACCATTTGGACCAATAATCCCCAATACGCCACCTTTAGGTAATTGAAAACTTAAATCTTCAATAAGTAAACGATCACTAAATGCCTTACGAAGGTGATTAGCTTCAATCACTAAATCACCTAAGCGCTCACCTGGCGGAATATAAAGTTCATTGGTTTCATTTCGTTTTTGAAACTCTTTTGAGTTCATTTCTTCAAATCGAGCAAGTCGCGCTTTATTTTTAGCATGACGACCTTTAGGTGATGTACGAACCCACTCTAATTCAGCTTTTATTGCACGTTGATGAGCGGCCTGTTGTTTTTCTTCCATAGCAAGTCGTGCTTCTTTTTGCTCAAGCCAAGAAGTATAATTACCTTTATAAGGAATTCCTTCGCCTCTATCTAATTCAAGAATCCATTCTGCAGCATTATCAAGAAAATATCGGTCATGCGTTACAGCAACCACGGTCCCGGGAAATTCTTCCAGATAGCGCTCAAGCCAAGCAACACTTTCAGCATCAAGATGGTTGGTAGGCTCATCAAGTAATAACATATCTGGATTAGATAAAAGTAAACGACAAAGCGCTACTCGGCGTAATTCTCCGCCCGATAAATGACTTATTTTAGCATCCCACTCAGGTAAGCGCAGAGCATCAGCAGCAATATTAAGTCTGCGTTCTAAATCCCAACCACCACAAGCTTCAATATCAGTTTGTAATTGTCCTTGCTTTTCAAGTAATGCAGTCATTTCTTCATCACTCATTGGCTCAGCAAAGCGCATACTAATTTCGTCAAACTCTTTTAACTTATTCTTTATGTCAGCAACACCTTCTTCAACAACTTCACGAACAGTTTTAGTTGCATCTAATTTAGGCTCCTGGGCTAAGTAACCTATCTTAATTCCTGGTTGCGGCCTTGCCTCACCATTAAATTGCTGATCAACACCGGCCATTATTTTTAATAAACTTGATTTTCCTGAACCATTTAAACCTAAAACACCAATTTTTGCCCCTGGATAAAAACTTAAAGAAATATCTTTAAGAATTACGCGCTGATTATCTACTACCTTACTTACTCGATTCATTGTGTAAATATATTGCGACATGAATACTCCACTCTTTAAAAAAATTGGTGCAGAACATAAACCAAAGTATATTGCTATACAAGACCTATTGTGCACTTCGCGACGGATCAGTTAGAACAAGCATAACTTTTTATATCTACTTAGAAAATATAACTGAGTAAGTATAACTTTTAACCTCATCCTTACTGTCTTTTTAATAAATTTAAAAATGATGCTTGATAATGATCAATAGACTTCTTCAGAAACTGCTTGTGAGAAGACAAAGTCAGAAGAAGTCTAATCAAGATTAAGACCAATCTAGTATGACTTTACCAGATTGACCTGAGGCCATAATTTGGAAAGCATCCTGATAATCATCAACGTGAAAACGGTGGGTAATAACAGGTGATATGTCTAAACCGCTTTGCAACATAGCAATCATTTTATACCATGTTTCAAACATTTCTCGCCCATAAATACCCTTAACCGTTAAGCCTTTAAAAATAACTTGATTCCAATCAATAGGTGTTTCTTGTGGTGGGATACCCAACATAGCAATATGGCCACCATGATTCATTGCTTTAACCATATCGTTTAATGCCATAGGATTACCTGACATTTCAAGGCCAACATCAAATCCCTCTAACATACCTAATTCCTTAGCTACGTCAGTAATTGATTGATATTTTATATTGATAGCCCGAGTTGCGCCCATTTTACGAGCTAACTCTAAACGATGGTCATTGACATCTGTAATAACTACATGACGAGCACCGATATGTTTAACAATTGCAACAGCCATAATACCAATTGGGCCTGCACCTGTAATTAAGACATCTTCACCCACTACATCAAATGCTAGTGCACAATGTGTCGCATTACCAAAGGGATCAAGAATGGAAGCTTGCTCATCTGTAATATTATCAGGAAGTGCCAACACATTCGTTGCGGGAAGCGCTAAATATTCCCCAAAGCAACCTGGACGATTGACTCCAACGCCTTCTGTATTCCGGCAAAGGTGGCGTTTACCAGCACGACAATTCCTACACATACCACAAGTAATATGACCTTCACCAGAAACACGCTGCCCTAGTTCTAGCCCTTTTACTTCACGTCCAAGCGCAACAATTTCACCATAAAACTCATGACCGACAGTCATGGGTACAGGAATAGTTGCCTGTGCCCAATCATCCCAAGTATAGATATGGATATCTGTACCACAGATGGCAGTTTTATGAATTTTAATTAAAACATCATTTACGCCATACTCAGGAACCGGCACATCCTGCATCCAAATTCCAGGTTCACGTTTAGCTTTTACTAATGATTTCATGAGCCTCCTAAGTATTATCAAAACTTTTTCGGGAAATTTATAAATCGCTTGTGATTTATTTCTACAGCAAATCCGTGTTTATATCCTTATTTAATTACATTAAGTAACTTTCCTACCTTAGAAAAGGCTGCTAACGCTTGATCCAAATGATCTAGTTCATGTGCTGCTGACATTTGCGTGCGAATACGCGCTTTTCCTCTAGGAACAACTGGATAAGAAAAACCAATTACGTAAACACCTTCATGTAATAACAGTTCAGCCATCTTCGCTGCTAAACTTGCATCACCAAGCATAACCGGAATGATGGGATGTTCGCCTGGCACTAAATCAAATCCAAGTTCCGTCATACCTTTACGAAAATATTGATTATTTCGTTTTAATTTTAATAATAATTCATTAGAATTTTCTAATAAATTAAGCACGGCGATAGAGGTCTCAGCAATGACAGGAGCTAAGGTATTAGAAAATAGGTAAGGACGAGAACGCTGACGCAACCAATCAATAACAAGAGAAGGACCTGTCGTATAGCCACCTGATGCGCCGCCCAAAGCCTTTCCTAATGTACCTGTAATAATATCTACTCTGTCTGAAACACCACAATACTCAGGTGTACCTCGACCTGTTTCTCCCATAAATCCCACAGCATGCGAGTCATCAACCATAACCATGGCATCATATTTATCAGCTAATTCACAAATAGCAGATAAATTGGCAATAATACCATCCATTGAAAATACGCCATCTGTAGCAATTAAGCGAAAGCGAGCATCTTTGGCAGCAATTAATTGAGCTTCTAAGTCACGCATATCATTGTTAGCATACCGAAAACGAGCGGCTTTACATAATCGAACACCATCAATAATACTAGCATGATTTAAAGCATCACTAATGATAGCATCCTCAGGTCCTAGTATTGTTTCAAATAAACCTGTATTAGCATCAAAACATGACGAGTAAAGAATGGCATCTTCTTTATTTAAGAAATGGCTTATCTTATTTTCTAGCTCTTTGTGAGGTGTTTGAGTTCCACAGATAAAGCGAACAGACGCCATGCCATAGCCATATTTTTGCAATGCCTCTTGCCCTTTGTGAATTAAATTTAAATTATTGGCTAATCCTAAGTAATTGTTAGCACATAAATTAATAACTATTTCATCTTGTACTTGGACTTTTGCTTGTTGTTGACTAGAGATAACTCGTTCAGATTTATATAAGCCTTCATTTTTAAGTACATTTAACTCATCTTGCAAGTGGTCTAAAAATCGCTCTTGCATTGCTTGCTCCTAATTAAATCGAAAATTGCCGTAATAATAACAAATTTTACACAACTGCACTATTAAATGATAAACGTTTATAAATCTTTTATGAATCAATCGCACCTTTAATCAATTCTTGCTAAAATGGCCACAACCTTTTAACCTATCTAACTCCTGTAATGGTATTTCACAAATGATTAGTCAAAATGCACGTATTAATATGATTAAGCAGCAGCTTAGAACAGGTGATGTTCTTGATGAGGATATTTTAGCGTTGTATGATAAATTTCCTCGTGATGAATTTGTTCCGAGAGCGATGCATCAGTTTGCTTATTCTGATATGCAAATTCCTTTGCCCCATGAGCAGCGGATGATGAGCCCTCTAGAGGAAGGAAGAATTTTACAAGCGCTGCAACTTAAGAAAGAAGAAACTGCACTAGAAATTGGCACAGGAACAGGCTATTTTACAGCATTATTAAGTAATTTATGTAAGAACGTAATCAGTGTGGATTACTTTCAGGATTTTTTAGATACGGCAGCTGTTAATTTAAAACACCATCATTGCAATAATGTCGAACTAATTAAAGGCGATGGTTATAACGGATGGCTTGATAAAGCACCTTATGATGTCATCATTATGACTGGTGCAGTTTCTACTATAACCGATACATTGCGTTTGCAAGTATTACCTGGTGGTAGAATTTTTGCCATTATTGGTAAAGAGCCTGTTATGCAAGCAATGCTCTTTACTTTAGGATTAGATGGTATATGGACTCAAGAATTACTTTTTGAAACTTGTATCCCACCTTTAATTAACAGATTAAAGCCTAAAGAATTTATTTTCTAGGACGCATTCGCATGAAAAAAAAGCTGTTTCTGCTATTTACTATCTGCTTTGCTGGTCAATTGCACGCAACAGACTTAATGGACATCTATCAACAAGCTTTAGAAAATGATCCCACTTTTAAAGAAGCTTATAGTACTTATATGTCTACACGTGAGTCTATACCTATTGCGCGTTCAGCACTTTATCCACAACTAGGTGTAAATGCTCAAGTTGCCAGAAATGTTATAGAAACAAAAACAGCTAACGTTGATTTTCAACAAACTTATAATAGTAATCAGTGGCAGATTAACGCTTCTCAAGCAGTCTTTAATTTCCAAGCTTGGGCCCTTGTGCAACAAGCTAAGGCATCTGCTAAAGCAGCTCAGGCGACGTTTAATGACGCGGCGCAAGATCTTATGTTACGTACATCTAGAGCTTATTTTGATGTTTTACTTGCTAGAGATACATTAAGCTTTGCAGAGGCAAAAAGACGTGCTAATAGACGCCAGCTTGAACAAGCAGAAGAACGTTTTCGAGTAGGTTTAGATGCTATTACTTCTGTGTATGAAGCTCGTTCGGCTTATGATCAATCCGTTGCTCAAGTTATCACCGCACGCAATAATCTGGAAAATCAAAGTGAAAATTTACGTAAATTAACGAACCACGTATATGCTTATCTTGTACCATTGAGAAATAGCCGCATTCCTCTTATTCGTCCTGAACCCAATGATATTAACGAATGGGTCGACGTAGGTCTTAAACAAAATTATAATTTGTATGCTGCTAAATACAGCTTACAAGCTGCAAGAGAAAATATCCGCGCTCAAGCTGCAAGTGGTTGGCCTACTTTAGGGATTCAAGCCAATAGCTCCCAAACCCATAACGATGTAAGTGGAGGCGGTAGTAATGGTGCCAGTTTTTTTGCTCCTTCAAAACAATCAAATTCTACTATTGCCCTGGCATTAAACTTCCCAGTATTTCAAGGTGGGCTTGTTGTTGCACAAACAAGACAAGCTCAGTTTGATTTTCAAGCAGCCAGTGAACGCTTGGAAAGAGTGTATCGTAATGTTGTTGTTAATAGTCGAATCGCTTTTAATACGATTATTGACGGAATTAGTAAAGTTCAGGCCGATAGGCAAACGGTCGTTTCTCAACAAAATACTTTGCAAAGTACAGAAGCTCAGTTTCAAGTTGGGACACGTACTATGGTTGATGTAGTTAACGCTCAACAACGACTATTTGAGGCCCAACGGCAATTAGCGGAAGATCAATATAATTTAATTATTGCGACCTTAAATCTTAAATACTTGGCAGGCACTTTAAATGTAAATGATTTAGAAGAAGTCAATTCATGGCTAGCTACTACGCGCGTTAGTCGATTTCCTCCTCCTTTACCTCGTAGAGGCAAGCTTGAAGGCAAACACACTATCAAAAAAATCATTCATGTAAAGTTAAAAGGCTCAAAGAAAAAAGGGACAAAAAAGCAAGTAACAAGAAAACTCAAAAGTTACATATGTCCTATAAATGACCTTTTATCTAATAAGGTCAGCGCGCCATAGAAAGATAGCTTGTCTCTCTACTGTCGCACGCACCTTATTTAAAACTGGTAAGCTGATGCAATTTAAATCAAAACTATTTATAATTACTCTTTTTTGACTTTCAAGAGAACTTAAACTTGGTTAGAAAGGACGCCTTAAGGAAAATGTTATTTTTATAAATTAGAGGCTTTAATTTATCTTTCCAAGGCAAATTTAGATATCTACTTGATAAAATCTAAGTAAAATTTTTCTAAACCAGCACTTAATTTTAGTCGTCCATTAGGTTAGGTTGTTAATATGGTATTTAATCCAACAGCTATTGAAAAGAAATTACTGCACTATACTGGCAAAGCTATTGCTGATTTTAATATGATTCAGCGAGGCGATCGAGTTATGGTTTGCCTATCAGGCGGCAAAGATTCGTTTACTTTATTAACATTACTACAGTTATTAAAACAACGTTCAAATCATAAATTTGAATTATTTTCTTTTACTCTTGACCAGGCGCAGCCTGGTTGGGATGATAGTAAAGTTCATGCCTGGCTTAAAGATAAAAAAATTCCTTATGAAATCCTAACTCGTGACACTTATAGTATTGTTAAAGAGAAAATTCCTGAAGGTAAGACCTATTGTTCCTTATGCTCACGATTACGGCGCGGCATTATTTATCGTTATGCTGAGGAAAATGGGTTTAATAAAATTGCGTTAGGTCACCATCGAGATGATTTAATCCGAACTTTAATGATGTCTATTCTGTATAATGGTGATATTCGATCTATGCCCCCCAAATTATTAAGTGATAACAAAAAACATATTGTTATTCGGCCTTTATGTTATGTACAAGAACGCGATATTATTACTTATGCTAATGAGCAAAATTATCCAATCATTCCTTGTACATTATGCGGTTCGCAAGAAAATCTAGCGCGCAAAAGAATTGGTAAGTTAATTGATGAGCTTGCAAAAGATAATCCTAAAATTCCTAGTAACATTCTTCATGCCTTACAAAGCGTTAAACCAAGCCAATTAATGGATCAATCATTATGGCAATTTAAAAATTTAGAAAGTCAGCTGTTAAATAAAAAAGAACTAGGAGAAACTCCCGTTTTTGTTGAAGAAGAACTTGCGGCATTGGAAATAGAATAATTAAACGTAGGTTAGGCTAAGCATAGCAAAGCATAAGAGCCTGGGTGTAACAAAGAAAAACCCGGGCTTCGGCTTTATAGGCCTGCGTCTAGGCTACCACCAGTGTTATCGATTAAGCTGAGCATAACGCAGTCCACCAATGTAAGTCTTAAAGTATGAAGTCTATTCACTACTTGTTGAGCTGCACTTCATTTAGCCCAGTCAACCCTCAATATCTACCCACACCGACAAAACAGACAAAGCAAATGTAGACTAAGCTATGCATCGCGCAGCCCAACTGTTTGCGTCTTAAGCTATGATGACTATTTATTGTTTTATTTAAAAACAATTGTTAAAAAATTCACCTTTTTATCTTATCGATAAAGTTAAGAAATATTTCTCTCTTGTAAAGATTCACAAATTGCTCAATTTGAGCTAGTATCCAGATTAAGGTAATTACTTAATAAAAAAACTATGAATGATGCTGTGATAACAACTTTTCGTAGAGCAAAAATTTATCAGCAAAGACATTTTAAATTTGATTTTGTTGCTGCAATTGTAGTTTTTCTGGTGGCTGTTCCTTTATGTTTAGGGATAGCACTTGCTTCAGGCGCCCCCCTTTTTTCAGGGCTTGTAAGTGGTGTCATTGGGGGCGTTGTTGTAGGTTTACTTAGTGGCTCGCAAGTAAGTGTAAGTGGCCCTGCAGCTGGAATGGCTGCAGTCGTTTTGACTGCAATCACTCAGCTAGGGGATTTTCAAACCTTTCTTTTAGCTTTAGTACTAGCAGGTATTATTCAAGGCCTTATGGGCGCATTACGTGCAGGTTTTATTGTTGAATATGTACCATCTAATGTGGTTCAAGGTCTCTTATGTGCTATTGGTATTTTGTTAATTATTAAACAAATTCCATTAGCCTTTACTCTATCAAAGGATCTTAAAGAGTTACAAAGTCATCTGTTAGAGACTACAGAGGGTCTTACTTTTAGCCCGCTTTATGAATTTTCCCAGCATATTAATGAAGGGGCGGCTATTATTTCTTTAATTTCCTTTACCATTTTAATTTATTTTGAAAAAACTAAATTGAAATTTTTGCGTGGTATTCCAGCCCCTATTATTGTAGTTATCGCCGGTATTTTAATTAATGAGTTATTTCTCTTTACTGACTCAACGCTAGCTCAAAATAATCCTCATTTAGTAAATATACCTAGTAATGACGGATTTCTTGATTTCTTTACCCAGTTCCAGACACCTAATTGGTCAGCTTGGGGCAATCCAAAAGTTTATTTATATGCCTTTATTATAGCGATTGTTGCCTCTTTAGAAAGCTTACTTAATGTTAAAGCTTCAGAGAAATTAGACAAAAAACGGCGGACGACCTCTAAGGATCAAGAATTACTTGCACAAGGTACCGGTAACTTTATTTCTGGCTTAATTGGTGGTTTGCCCATTACATCAGTTATTGTGCGTACATCTGTTAATATTCAAGCTGGCGCAAAAACTAAGATGGCGGCTGTTTTACATGGTTTTCTATTATTCTTTGCAGTACTTCTAATTCCAGGTTGGCTTAATAAAATTCCTTTATCTTCGCTTGCCGCAATCTTAATATTTACGGGATATAAATTAACTAAACCTGCAATTTATAAGTCCATTTATCATCAAGGTTTAGATCGATTCATTCCATTTATAGCAACCGTAATTAGTATTGTCGTTTTTAATTTACTTGCCGGTATTTTAATTGGTTTAGCTATTAGCTTATTTTATATTTTAAAAACAAATAGTCAGGCACGTTTAGATATCATTAAAGAAGTTTACCCCAATGGTATCACTAATAGACTTGTTCTGCCTCAGCAGATAACGTTTTTAAATAAAGCCTCTTTAGTTGCTGAACTAAACTCAATACCTAATGATTCTCAACTTATTATCGATGCCCGTTATGCAAATTATATTGATAAAGAAATAATTGAGCTTATTAAAGAGTTTCAACAAGAACAGGCCCCTGTTAATAATATTTCTTTAAACTTAGTAGGTTTTAAAAACTATTATGATATTCATAATTATATCGATTTTATTACGGTAACTACCTATGATGTACAAACAACCTTAACACCTGTTGAAGTACTAACTATTTTAAAAGAAGGTAATCAACGTTTCTTAAATGACACACGTATTCATCGGATCTCCAAGCTTGATATTCAACATACAGCAAAAACTCAACATCCTATGGCTGTTGTTTTAGGCTGTATCGACTCACGTGTGCCTGTTGAAACTATTTTTGATATGAGTTTTGGTGATTTATTTTGTATACGTGTGGCTGGTAATGTCGTTAATGAAGATGTTTTAGCAAGTATGGAATATGCTTGCCAAGTTGTTGGTGCAAAACTAATCGTTGTATTAGGGCATACGCGTTGTGGCGCTATTCAAGCTGCTTGTGATAATGTTGAGAAAGGGCATATTACCCAACTCTTAGCGAAAATTAAGCCTGCTATTAGCGCTGAAGTAGAAACAACAGAAGACAGAACGGGCCAAAATAAAAAATTTATTGCTAATGTAACTGCATTAAATATTGCTAATACTATGCATCAAGTCTATCAAGACAGCGAAATCCTTAAATTATTAATTGAGCAAGAAAAGATTGCTATTGTAGGTGCCATTTATGATGTTGAAAGTGGCCGGGTTCACTTTGATGATTATTCCAATCATATTACTCGTCTAGGTAAAACGCATGACGAGGTATTAGTACATAAAACTCGCCCTATTATTGAAAAAGCAAAAGATTTGAAAGCGTCTAATTTAAAATAAACTATTTGTCTCCTAAGCTTAAATACTGTAGTCGATTACTGCGGTATTTAAGCATTCAAAGCCTGCAACCCTCATTCTAGGAAATTAATGTTGCAATAGCCTTCTTAAAAAGATATATCTTTAATCATAGCTTCAACCCAAACCTTAACTTTTGGTTGCATAAATCGTGCTGGGTGATAAAAAATAAATACAGGGATGGTTGGCATTGGATAATCCGTTAATACTTCTACTAAATCCCCTTTTTCTAATGCGTTTTTAACCTGATAAGCATGTAGGGCAATGACACCTAGCCCTTGACACGCACAATCAACCATAGCTGTTGCGTCATTTAAAAATAAACTCGGTTTTAAAAAGATAGTCTCACCATTAGCAAAGGTCCAAGAGTCATTTGGGACTCGCATGCTATGGGTGATGTAAGCATGTTTGGTTAAATCAGAGGGTTTTCTGAGTTCTGCTGCTTGTTTAAGGTAACTTTTTGCTGCACAAAAAACATAACGAGTAGTGCCAATTTTTTTTTGGATGGAATTTGAAGCAACTGGCATGGACATACCAAATACAACATCTAAATCTTCTGCAGGTAAATGAGGTACTTGCTCAGCAATTTGTAAATCAAGAATAATGTTGGGATACTTTTCTTTAAAACCTACCATTCGTGGTATTATTATTTGCTCAGCAAAAAAACGAGCACTTTTAACCCGGACTAATCCTAAAGGCTCTGTTTTAAATTTAGCAACCATATTCGTTGCTCGCTCAAGTGAAATTAATACGCCTTGTACCTCTTGATAATACATTTCACCTAAGGCAGTTAGTGTGACTTTCCGAGTAGTTCTTGCAAACAAAGCAGCACCTAATTCTTTCTCTAGTAAAGAAATTTGTTTACTTACAGCAGCAGCTGAAATATTTAAAGCTTTAGCCGCTAAGGTAAAATTGCAAGATTGCGCAACTCTACAAAATGTTTGAATCAAACCAAATGTATTCACTTTGTCTCTAGTTAATAGGTTCACTTTTAGTTTACCGTGTCCTTCAAGAAGAATAGAAATGATAAATCGCAAATTAGAAATAATACATATATAATGAGCAATTTGATTGTAATTAGGAACTAATATGCGCACATCTCAATGGTTTTTAGCTACGCTACGAGAAACGCCCAGTGACGCTGAAATTGTATCACATCAGCTTATGCTGCGAGCAGGAATGATTCGCAAGTTAGGATCAGGATTATATACTTGGTTACCGCTTGGTCTCAAAGTTTTACAAAAAGTAGAACAAATTGTTAGAGAAGAGATGAACCGCGCTAACGCCATAGAAGTGTTAATGCCAGCAATACAGCCTGCTGAATTATGGCAAGAAACAGGTCGCTGGGATACCTTTGGTGGGCAGTTGTTAACCATGAAGGATAACAGCGATAGAGATTACTGTTTTGGGCCTACTCATGAAGAGGTTATCACCGACTTAATGCGTAATGAATTAAGGTCCTATAAGCAACTACCTATTAATCTTTATCAAATTCAAACTAAATTTCGTGATGAAATTCGACCTCGCTTTGGCGTTATGCGTGCTAGAGAATTTATTATGAAAGACTCTTATTCTTTTCATTTAACCTCTGAGTCATTACAAGAAACTTATGATGCAATGTATGCAACTTACTGCCGTATTTTTGATAGACTAGGTTTAAAATATAGAGCTGTAGAAGCAGATACGGGTGCTATTGGCGGTTCAGCCTCACATGAATTTCAAGTCTTAGCTGACTCGGGTGAAGATATTATTTTCTATAGTGATGGTAGTAATTATGCAGCGAATATAGAGCAAGCAACGAGCTTAGCGCCACCGCCTACTACAACGCCACCAGCGCAAGAAATAGAGCTTGTTGATACGACTGGTAAAAAAACAATTAAAGATGTCTCTGACTATTTAAATGTGACACCTGAACAAACTGTCAAAACATTAATTGTAGAAGGCACTACTCATCCTCTAATTGCCTTAGTTTTACGTGGCGATGATGAACTAAATGAAATTAAAGCCAGTAAAAATCCAATTATTAAATCACCCTTAAAATTTGCCGATGAAAAAATTATCGAATCAACATTAGGCGCACCTACTGGCTCTTTAGGGCCTGTTAATCTCCCTATTCCAGCTATTGTTGATTATAACGCGCTTGCACTTACCTCTTTTGTTTGTGGTGCAAATCAAGCTAATAAGCATTTTATTAATGCAGCTTGGAATCGCGATGCTTCTTATCAAGTTGCCTATGACTTAAGGCAGGTTAAAGAGGGTGATCCTAGCCCCGATGGTCAAGGTAAATTACATGCTTGCCGTGGTATCGAGGTAGGCCATGTTTTTCAATTAGGTGATAAGTATGCTAAAGCCATGAATGCTGCAGTGCTTAACGAAGCAGGTGAATTACAAACATTATCGATGGGCTGTTACGGGCTGGGTATTAGCCGTGTGGTTGCCGCTGCAATTGAGCAACATCATGACGCGCGTGGCATCATTTGGCCAGAACCACTTGCTCCTTTTCAAGTAGTACTTATTCCTATTAATGGTCATCGCTCACCTGCTGTAGCAGAAATGACTGAAAAACTCTATCAGGAGTTGATAAGTTTGGGCATTGAAACACTATTAGATGATCGTAATGAGCGGCCAGGCGTTTTATTTGCTGACTGTGATCTAATTGGTATACCCCATCGCCTTGTTATAAGTGAACGTCATTTACAACAGCAAGCTGTTGAGTATAAAGCACGAAATAAAGAAGATATCGAAATGATAAGTCTAGACAACTTATCTAATTTCTTTAAAAAGTTATTACTAAATAAAAAATAAAATTAGGTTTATACTTTTTTAGCTTAGACTAAAATTGGATAAGCTTGATCTATAAATTCTAGTAATTAGTACCAGTTGCTAATTTACCTATCTCCTAGTACTTAGTGTCAGTTGCCAATTTATCTATCACCTACGTGCCGCGGCTTGTCCGCGGTATCCAGTAGATGGTCAAATTAAAATCCATCCTATCTCAATTTATTAAATGATAAAAGCAAGCTCAGAAGATAAAGGTGCTAATAGTAAGTACAAAATAAGTTTGCAATAGGTAGACTTATACTCAATCCATAATGGTATCAGTTGTATAGCCAAATTTGCCAATGATTTAGATCTTACTGGATATCGTGGACAAGCCGCGGTACGTAGGCGGTTGGTTGGTGGATTATTAACATCACCTAATAGGACAAAAAATCTCAAAGTCTAATTTTTATAAAGCTAAATTAGATGTTAATTTAATACTAAGACGCTATCTAATAATTGCCGAGTATAATCATGTTTTGGCTTAGCAAAGACTTCCTCACAAGGTCCTTGCTCAATAATTTTTCCTGCTTTCATAACCATCAAATCATCAGCAAAATAAGACACAACACCCATATTGTGAGTAATAAATAAGTAAGCTATTCCTAACTCTGCTTGTAGCCGTTTTAATAAGTTTAACAATTGTGCTTGTACTGATACATCAAGTGCACTTGTAGGCTCATCACAAACTAAAACTTCAGGTTCGATAGCTAATGCGCGCGCAATACAAATACGCTGCCGCTGCCCACCAGAAAATTGATGTGGATAACGCTCAAGACTAGTTTGCGGTAAATTAACGTAATCTAACAATTGTAATTGTCTACGTTTAATAGCATCGCTTTTTAAACCTTGTGCCACCATTCCTTCTGCCAAAATTTCGTTTACTGTTAAACGGGGATTCATTGAGGCATAAGGATCTTGGAAAATAATTTGTACCTTTTTGCGATAATTCTTTAAAGCACTGCTTCGCAAATATGACACTGATTGACCACGATAATTAACCTCACCATTGGTAATAGGTAATAAATGAAGTAATGCTCGACTAACGGTCGTTTTACCACAACCTGACTCACCAACTAAAGCAAGGGTTTTACCTTTATATAACTTAAATGATAAATCATCGACTGCCTTAATTAATTTTTTTTGTTGTGGCAAAAACCCTTTACCTACATGGTAATAGACTTTAAGGTTTTTTACTTCAAGTAATAATTCTTGATTACTTTTGTCTAAAAATTTTTCCTCATTACCTTCTGGCAAAGGAGGTAACTCTTGTGTCTCTGGATAAAGATGACAGCGCACTAATTGATTATTAACAGGTTGTAATATTGGCATTTGATGAGCACAGGGTGAAAATACATGTGCACAGCGAGGATGGAAACGACACCCTGACGGTAACTCTTCCATAGTTGGCACACTACCTGCAATACTTGATAAAAACTGATTTCTTTTCTGATAATGTGGTAAAGAAGCCAAAAGTTGTTGTGAATAAGGATGCTTGACGCACTTAAAAAATTCAGTAACTGTTGCCTCTTCAACAATTTGCCCAGCATACATAACACATACCTTATCTGCCATCGCTTTAACAACAGATAAATCATGGGTAATGAGTAAAATACTCATATTAGTTTCCTGCTGCAATTTTTTCAGCAATGTTAAAATTTGCGTCTGTATAACGACATCTAATGCAGTGGTAGGTTCATCAGCGATAAGTATTTTTGGATTATTCGCTAAAGCCATAGCAATAACAATTCTTTGCTTTTGTCCACCAGAAAGTTGATGAGGATATTGTTGTAAACGTAGTTCTGGTTCAGATATTTCTACTTTATGTAGTAAGTCAATCATTCGCTGCTTAAGTTCATTAGCAGAAAGTTCTTGATGTGCTAGTAAAGCTTCTGCTAATTGCTCTTTAATAGGCAAAACAGGATTTAAAGCAGTCATGGGCTCTTGAAAGATGATAGCAACACCTTGCCCACGCAAGTGGCGCATCTGCCGTTCTGGAAGAGACAGTATATCTTGTTTGGCAATAGTAATTGTGCTCTTATCACTATACGCAGCATTATTAGGTAGAAGACGCATCATCGCTAATGCAGTTAACGATTTACCAGAGCCTGATTCGCCTAACAATGCTAGCGTTTCACCAGGCATTAAAGCAAAGTTGATCTCGTCAACTGTTATAATAATGCCTTGGTCGGTTTCAAAAGCTACTGTAAGCTCTGCAACATTAGCTAGTTTGTCCATGATAATTTAATTTAACCTAAATTTATTTTCTATCTGCTCTAAATGACTTTTGGCTGTTTTCGTGATTAATGTTGCTAGCTTTTGCAGGCAAATAACTTTTATTGACGTAGAACGCCAATATAAGGCGACAGTACGCACAGGCGCAGGTTTGGCAAAAGGAATAATCGATAAAGAATGATGAGATGCTGTTTGCATCTGCGTTGCTAAGGCTGGTATTAATGTAACACCAGCGCCTGCCTGGACCATAAGTCGTAACGTTTCTAAGCTCGTTGCTGTAAAATCTATTTTTGTTTCTGCTTGAGCTGTTTGACATAACGCCATTGCCTGCTCCCTTAAACAATGACCCTCGGCTAGTAAAAGAACGGCCTGCCCTTTTAACTCTTCTAACTGAATTGATGAACGTTGATACAGCGGTGATAGAGCAGAGCAGATAAAATAAAAAGGCTCATCAAACAAATTATGTTGTACTAAATCACTTTGCACAGGTGTTGCCATTAGCGCCGCATCTAATTGCCCCTGGCTAAGCATCGTTGTTAATACGTCCGTTTTTTCTTCAACCAACCAAATACGCAGTTTAGGAAATTTTTTTTGAATATTAGGCATGACTAAAGGCAATAGATAAGGCGCTAAAGTTGGTATTACACCTAAGCGAATTTCACCAGAAAGGGGATCAGAGCTCACTTGAGCTAATTCTTTCATTTCTGCAACTTGCTGTAAAATCGCTTGCGCATACTTGACAAGGATTTGCCCTTGTTCTGTTAGCATCACTTGCTTATTGTTGCGTTCAAATAAAATTAAATTTAACTCTTCTTCTAATTTTTTAATCTGCATGCTAAGGGTTGGCTGACTGACATAACACAATTTAGCAGCCTCGCCAAAATGCTTTACCCTCGCTAAAACGACGAAATAGTGTAGATCACGTAAGTTCATCCATTACCTTTTTCTTTAGCGCTAATCGCCTGTTCAATAATATGTTCATTAATATCATTATAATGAATAGCACAAAATCCCGGCATTGTCGTATCAGTCAAGCCCATAACGAGCTGCTGATTTTCATTAATTTTATCAAGTAAATTCTCAAATGTTAGTTTTACTTTAGGTGATGAAATTTGTATGTCCCAATTATTTCCTTTGTCTTGAGTTAAGATAAATTGAGATATTGCTACCGGCATACCTTGTTCATTACGCCAGCCAGAAATAGAGCCGCGGCTTGCATCTGATTCCTGTAAACTTACTGAATACAAGCCACTACCGTTATTAAAATCACATAAAATTGACTTAACTAAGTGCCTCAGGGGCTGCGGTTTATTAACCCAAATTTGTTTAAACCAAGCCTTTTTAGCTGTAACAAATTGCTCTTTATTATCATTAGATACAATATGGCCATTTAAGCGGCCAGTTTGATTAATAAAAAACTCTATACCTATTCTTAACTCTTGTTGTTTAGGAAGCGCTTGTGTTGAGCCTAACATATCAACTTTAAAATTGAATCCCTTTTTCTTTTTATTTTTTGCACCAAAAACCCAGCTATTATTAATTGGATTAAAGCGCAAAAATAGATTCCCTACTTGCCAATGAGTAAGCTCAGGATTATCAATTAGAGTATTACTTTGTTCATAGACTACAATTTGTTTTGACTGCGCATCTATAACTGTAGCTAAACCATGAAAATTATTGTAATTACGCTCAATTTCAAAAAAATAAATATATCGTTCGCCACTTTCATTAGTGACTATTCCAGAAAAGGCCCAGTTTGCTTGCGGCACATACAAAGACGAAATTTTTTGCAAAATTGTAGGTTCGGCGCTCTCAGCAGACTCAACTACCTCAGCGCGCACAAAGGAATAATTTAGTATTAATCCTAGAAAAAATAAAAGAGGATAAGTGTAAATTCGTTTCATGTTGGCAATAACCTTTTAACTTGGTCATGTGACCAGAAAGCATCCCAAAAAGCATCACTTAATTTAGCCTCCACTGGTAAAAAGTACCAATTATTAGTTGCAAATGGCTGACACTTTACTGCATCTTTTTCTGTCATAATGACAATATGATTTAAACTATTTAACTCTTCTTTAGTAAACTTATGATGATCTGGAAAAGGATAGCACGTAAACTTTATACCCATGTTAGCAAGTGTGTTATAAAATCGTTGTGGATTTCCAATTGCAGCTACTGCAGCAATTGAACCGTTCAATTCTGCAGCGTCAACAACTTTACCTGTTACTAAATTAATTAACTGCCCAGGCTGCATGCTCATCTGATAAGCATCAGCCCAGCTGCCTTCATTAACAATTAAAAAATCAGTTTTATTTAAACGTTTGGGATGTTCGCGTAATGGACCTGCAGGTAAACATAAACCATTACCAAAACCACGTGTTCCATCAATAACTACGATTTCCATATGACGTGCCATTTTGTAATGCTGCAATCCATCATCACTAATAATAATTTGACTTTGATAATGCTTAGTTAAATAACTTACCGCCTCACTACGTTTAGGCGCTATCACGACAGGGCAGCCTGTCTTTTTGGCTATAAGCAAAGGCTCATCACCCACTAAACTAGCTTCGTCCGTAGGTTGTACTTTATAAGGAAATTTTTTTATTGTTGCATGATAGCCCCGACTAACGACACCTACTTTTAAGCCTTTATCTTTTAAGGCCCTAGTTAAGGCAATAACTAACGGTGTTTTACCCACACCACCTACTGTTAAATTACCTACGACAATAACAGGAACTGAAGAATGCTGTTGTTTAAAGGATTGTAGATAGGCTCGCCGCCAATCTGCTATCTTCTGATAACAGTAAGATAAAGGCCAGAGCAGCCAGCGTCCTGGATGCTGGCTATACCAGAAATTCTCTAAACTACGTTGCATCAACCACACTTTCCTTTTTTATTTCAGTTAATAAACTTTGAGTGCGATAAAGCTGAGCGTAGTGGCCATTTCTCGCAATTAGTTGTTGGTGCCTACCTTGCTCAACAATTCGTCCTTGATTCATAACAACAATTGTATGTGCATTTTTTATAGTCGATAAGCGATGTGCAATAACCAGCGTTGTTCTATTGTGCATGACTTCTTGTAACGCTGATTGAATATAATGCTCTGATTCACTATCTAGAGCAGACGTTGCCTCATCCAGTATTAAAATAGGTGCATCTTTTAAAATGGCACGCGCAATAGCAATTCGCTGTCTTTGCCCGCCTGAAAGTAAAATACCATTTTCACCAATTTTAGTATCATAACCCTCCGGTAAGCGCGCAATAAATTCATCAGCATAAGCAAGCTTAGCAGCCACTATAATCTCTGCTCGGCTTACATCAAAACGTCCATAGGCAATGTTATTAGCCAAAGTATCATTAAATAAGGTAACGTGCTGACTGACTAAAGCAATCTGCTGCCTTAAGCTAGTTAAGGAAATCTCGCTGACAGGAATATTATCTAAAAGAATTTGACCTTCATGTAACTCATAAAAACGTGGCAGTAAACTTGCAAGTGTCGTTTTACCACTCCCTGAGTGCCCCACTAAAGCTACTATCTCACCTGGCTTTATAGAGAAACTAACATTGTGTAAAATGGGTAATCCTTCTCGATATGCATAAGTAACATTTTTAAACTCAATAGCCGCTTTTATAGGTTTATCAAGTTGTTTACCCTTATTCTCTTCGATAGGACTATCAAGTAAAGTAAATACACTTTCGGCACCAGCCATTCCTTTCTGGATTGTAGCATTTAGCGTAGTAAGTGTTTTAATAGGTTTAATCAACTGTAACATAGCAGCAATAATAGCTAAAAAAGAACCTGCTGTAATTGGCATCACAGTCGTTAACTTAATCGAGGCAAAAATAATCAAGGCAATACCTAAAGCAATAATAAATTGTACACCAGTTACATTGATGCCTTTACTTATGGCAACCTTCATATCATTAATTCTTGAGGTCTCCGTTGCCTGATTAAATTTTTGAATTTCATAATTTTCGCCACCAAAAATACGAACAACTCGGTATCCTTCGATCGCTTCAGCAGCAATTTCAGTAACTTCACCCATTGTTTTTTGTACTTTATGGCTAATACGTCTTACCCTTTTATTAGTAAAATTAACTAATATCCCTATAAAAGGAATGGTTAATAGAAACATTAGTGATAATTGCCAACTGATGATCATCATGACTGTTAATAGACCAATTACTAGGCATGTATTTTGAACAAAATCAGTTAATGCATCGGCACTCACCTGCGCTACTTGCTCAACATCATAAAGAATTTTAGATAATAATTGGCCTGAAGTTGCTTGATCATAATAACTAGACGGTAATTTAATGATATGAGCAAAAACCTGCTGTCTTAATATTTTAACAACGGATCGAGCGACCCAGGTCATACAATAGCTACCTAAAAAGCTTACTAAGCCACGAAAGGTGATTCCTATTAAAACAATAAAGGGAATTTTTTTAACAAATTCTAAATCTATATTTATAAAACTTTTATCTAAAAAAGGCCGCATCATATAGGTAAATGTAGCGTCAATTAAAGAATAGATAATATTGGCAAAAATTCCTAACAGTAAAATCAACCAAAAAGGTTTAACATAACGAAGCAACCGCCAATAAAGAAAACGTGTTTTACTCGATAATCTTTGAGTCATTTGGAATTAATTATGCGGAAAATTCAGATTGTAGCCGCAAACCTTTCTGAGTGCCAAGTTTATTGGCAAAGATAATTAGATAACATGCCGATAATTTACCTAAATTTTTATGACTGCATCACTTAGTCTATTATGCCACACGAGAAGATTATGTGAACAAGGTAAGTAGCCTGGATGAAAAGAAGTGAAACCCGGGTTTCAGCCCTATGGGCTTCCACCCAGACTACTTAATAGTAAATAGCGCAATTGATTAATAAAACTCTTTCGATCGCGCTATCTATTAGCCTAAGTTAAGGCGTTTGAATTTTATTTTTAATATAAACACCAGCTGGTTTTAAGCGATCATCAGTCCAGATATTTCTTGAGCAAGTGCCAGTTGTCCAAATAGCACCTGATCGGAAGTCATCGGAGTGATTCCAATTTGCCCAGCTTATTTTTTTAGTTGCCATAAGCTGCATATATCTATCGGACATAGCAAAATCATTTTCGCCATCGCCACTGAATGTTTGCGTACCAAATTCGGTAACAAAAATTGGTAAAACATTAGAAGCACTATCTAATGCATTTAAATAATTGTCCCTATGGGAGGCAGCATAGAAGTGGAAAGCATACATGATATTTGGGAAATTAACGGGATTGCTTACAATTTCTTGATAGCTACTTCCGTCAGATACCCCTAGTGAGCTCCATCCACGTGTACCAACGATAATAGGCGCGTTAGGGTCAATTGCTCTAATTACAGGGATTATTTGATTAGCATAATTTCTAATCGTTGCCCAACTTACGCCATTAGGCTCATTCGCTATCTCATACAGAATATTGTTTTTATCTTTATGCACAGTCGCAATATCTGTAAAGAATTTTTTAGCACGATCTAAATTATAGTTAGGATCACCAGGGTTTAAGATATGCCAATCGACAATAACATAAACACCACGAGCAGTTAATTGATCAATTAAGCTACTCACTTGTTGCGTAAATTGCGCAGGGTTAGTTTCATAACCACCTTCTTGCACATAGAGAGCAAGACGAATTACACTTGATTTAAACCCACTCGTTAAGACATCTAATGCCGCAGGCGTCATACATTGACTAAACCATTGTAACCCATGCGAACTCATCCCTTTTAACTGAATGGCTTCACCATGTTCATTACATAACTTAGTGCCACATACAGTTAACTGACCATTTACGGCAATAGGAGTACCGGCTCCTTGTTTAGTTAACGTAATGGCAACAGTTGCATTAGGCGTTGCTGTAAGCGGTTGTGGCGTAAACTTGATAGAATAACCACTCACAGGTGCTGATGATAAAGTATAAATCACACCATCTGTTAACATTACCGTTCTTGAGCCACTACCATTAGCTAGACTAATTGTAGTTGTTACTGGTGCGGTATTGTTATTCGGCGTTAACGTTACTTGTAATGAAGTTAACGTAGTTGGTGCGCCGGTAACATTTAAGGTCACCGAATCTTGCGCTACTTGCACACACTTATAAGTTAAGTTAGTGCTAGGCGCTGTAGTAGCTGCTGTTAAGCTTGCTGGATTAAAGCTAGGTGTACACGTATAACCATTATAACTAATAGTATCTGTTGAAAATGAATATACACTACCTGCTTTTAGTTGACTTACAGTTGTCGTTGTATTCCAAGCTACCGTCTGAGCTATTGAACTACCTGATTGATTCTCTCTAACTAATATAACTGGTCTAGTGGTATAGCCTGTTAACTCACTAGGTAGGCTCTGCACATTAATTGCAATTCTACCAGTCTGCTGAGTTAAGCTATAGGTAATAGTAGACGTTGCTTGCTGATTTGCATTAATAGTTACTGAACTTGGCACAGCACTACCTTGATAAACGCCACCAGCACTATCAGTTACGGCTTGAGGCGATATTGTATAAGCACCGGGTGCTAGATTAGGCACTGTTACTGTTGTATTCCAAGGTAGCTGGATTTCACTAATTTTCTGGCCATTCATCATAAGATGAACTAACGCATAAGTTTGAGTAACACTACTTGGCTTTGTTGTTGCATTTCTTAATTGTAAGCTACCGGTATCACTTGGTGTTCCACCTACATATACATTAACTGTACCATCTATATGAGTATCTGCACCTACACCATATTTAATCTGAATGGATCGACCTACTGGCAAACTAGTGCTTGTACCAGGATAAGCCGTAAAATGCATATTAAGTGTTGCTAAATAAGTTCCATCGGATTGGGGCTGTGAACTAATATTCAGTGGGCTATCTGGGTAAGGTAGCGGTGCAAAATCACCCCAAAATGAAGTATTTAAAGGTGATGTATTTTTAAAAGTGACAGTTGTGTTTTCAAAATTAACAGGCCCACTGCAATCATTAGTTAATTTTAATGTCACAGTTTTCCAATATTGATCACCTGTCACCACAAACTGTGAACTTATACAGGTAGTCGGTTGAGGAGCAATAGTTGGAACTGCTACAGGTGGAGACGCTGAAGCAAACATGCTTTGAGTTAATAAAATTAGCGAGCCTAAGCCGCGCAAAAGATATCTCATAATCATTTTCCTTATGAATTGAGTTAAATACATGCGTACAAATTTAGAAAAATATAAATTTATAAAAACAAATTACCAAGTATTTAAGATAGACTAACAAATTATTAAATCAAAGTATTATTATCATTACTAGTCATTTTTACTAAAGTGGCGCTAATATATATTTCATCAATAGTTGATCACATTTTAATCATATTTGAATTTAATAAAAATTTCGTTTATAAAGAAAATTCCTTTTTTTATATGGACTTAAGAATATGAAACATCTTAAACGCCTATCTCTTACCTTTTTTACCTATTTATTTATCTTACAATTCTCTTCTGCAGCTTTTGCACACGGCGTTATTGAAAGCCCCCCTTCTCGTGAGCAATTTTGTGGTGTAGAAAGTAAGCCTGATGAAATCTTTAAAGATAAAATGACACATGAAAAATGTCGTCCTATTATGACTAAAGAAGACGGCACAATAGATAATAGTATCTATAATTTTATGGCTGTATTAACCCATACTATTGGCCGCTCAACTAAACCTATTGACCAGTTACCTAAATATGTCTGTGGCTTTGCCTCTGAGATGTGGAGCGGGGGTAAAACACCTTGGGACAGAGCAAATGATTGGCCAACTACTCAAATTGCAGGCGGTCAACAAAAATTTACTTGGAATATTTCATGGGGTAATCACTTTGGTGATACTGAAGAATTTGTATACTGGATTACCAAGCCTGATTTTCAATTTGACCCTACAAAAGAGCTAACTTGGAATGACTTTGAAACCACACCTTTCTGTCATCTTAAGTATAATGATCAGACACCAAATGCAAATCCCAATATAGTTCCTGATAAGGCTAATAACCGATTTATCACAACATGTACAGTACCTGCACGCACTAATCGTGCTGTCATTTATGGTGAATGGGGACGAAACAGTTATACTTATGAGCGTTTCCACTCTTGTATTGATGTGGTGTTTTCAGGCACCAACCCTCCGCCTACAGTTAAAGCAGTTATCAGAGCACTACCTACTACTGTTACAGGACCAACGGAATTACAGTTAGATGGTAGTCAATCTGTTGGAACTAACTTAACTTATAATTGGTCAATTGATGCTGACAATCAAGCGCCTTATCAGCTACAAAATAGTCAAAGTGCAAAAGCGCGTTTATTAATAGCCAATATTAATGCTCAACAGCTGGTACGCGTTAATTTAACTGTTCAGCAAGGTCAAACTACAAATCGAGTTAGCACCCAATTTACTCATCTTCCCGCAGTGACTGCGACTTGGAAAATGGTTGGTAGAGCAACACTTGATTCAACCTTACAAGCAGGCGATAAGATTCAATTACGGCTTATTGATAATGCTGGCAAAGATTACTTCTTTCCCACCACGCCGATTGAGTTAACGACTGACACTGCAAGACCGGATAATTGGGCCTATATGTTAGCGCAAGCAGTTAATCCAGCTAATCAATTCTCAGCTAAAATTGGTGTATTAAGTTCTGATAACAAAACCATTGAGCCTATCAAATCTGCCACAGCCAATATGATCTATGTACCTGTTAACAGCACAATTGTTAATGGTTATATTCAAGTCAATAAAACGACTGAGCCTACGCAACCTTGTACTTCGCAACGCAAACAAGGCTCAGGTAGTTATTGGTTAGGTTATGATATTTTTGCAGACACAACACCTATCGTATTAGACTTCAGTGCTACAGGAATTGACTTAACGAAAATTATTGTCGATAAAGGTGTATTTACTGATGTAAGAGTATTAGACAAAGATAAGCTATACATTGGTGGTAAACCAGCTTGGGTCACTAAAACAAATCCGGGCTACATGGCCTTCTTTGGACCAAATTATGGTAGCTATGATCCCTTTAACTCGCCAATTAATGCTAATTGTCAGACTGGTGCGTTAATAAAGAAGTAACCTCTAATCTATAGAAATTTTAATAAAAATCTGGCAATGATACCTATGTTTCGCGGATAAGCCGCGAAACGTAGGCGGAGAATTTAAATTGGGCCTCAACCCCATTTAACAAATCAAGCAAAATATCAAATAGCGTCTTTTTACCATTAATTAACACATCGGGCCAAAGCTCGACCTACGTTCGCTCAATCTTAACTTAAATTTATTTAATAACTCTTGTTGAAAGCGTATCTGTAAGGTCGTTATTTAACTCTCGAATTTCTTTACCAGATTGGGTTGTTGAATAAAAGAAAAGCGCTTTTGCACCACTTATTTTTGAGGTTACGCCCTTAACTATATTAGGAATCATTAATAAACAAGAACCTAGTAGATTGGCCAAAGCAAATAAAGCACCTCTACACCAAGGATGTCTATCTTCATCAACAACTTCTAACATCTCTTTTGAACTTGCTTTTATTCTCTCTGCAAATTTTTGTGGACGCATTTTTGTCGTAATAGCATCAAATGCTAGTGTATATAACTGTTGGCGATATTTTTGTTCCTCAGCAATAAATTGACTTAATTTATTACTACTAGGAGCTTCTTTTTGTAAGCGAGTTCTAATATTGTGACATGACTCTTCAATTAGACGAATACTTTTACGAAGTTTAAATGCTTGATTTTTATCTTCCTCAGTATTTGTATTATTAAAAAGCTGAAAGATATTTTTCCTAGGCTTTTTTTCCTTGTTCTCACTGAAATTATTTTGGATTAGGCAAAGTGTTTCAATAATATTTCTTTGCATATCCTCATCAATTTTATTCTTATTTTTTTCGAAATAGCTTAACGTTTCTCGAAATTGATTCGCTTCCGGAGTATCTTTAAAAGCCAAAGAATATGCTAGCTCTCGAGTGTTTTGATTTTGTAAGTTAAGCGATAACAAATAATTCATCGCTGTTAAGCTAGCGTTAAGCGTCTTTTCATCCTTTAAAGTAGATAATGTAAGATGAAAAGATTTTAAAAATTCGTCGCTTTCATTACAGAAAATTTCGTAAAATGAATCTAAACGATCCAATTGATGCAAATCAAGAGCAAGTTGATACAATAAATTTTTTCGACTGTCTTCTGTAACAGTTTGTTTAATTTGAACCAGTTGCCTCCCTAAAGGGGAATCTGCTAGCTTCATTGAATCAATATACTTGTCTGTAAATGAGAGCTGTGGATTAATAATGACTTCAAATAATGACCTATTTAGAAATTCCTTTTCCCCTTCTGATAAAAAATCTTTCTGATCGAGGTCTACCTTAGCGCTCCTCTCTACTATATTTTCTACATTTTTCAACCCTTGAACACGTTTATAAAATCCTGCTAATTCCAATTTAATACTATCCTCATCTAAACTTTCAAGGTATTGAAAAAGATTCTTCTCTGCACTTTCTTGCTCAGATGCAATTTTATTACCTAATTCATTAATTAATTCGGTATTTTCATGTTCATGACCAACTTTCTTCTGAGCCTGTTGAAGTATTTCTAATAATCTATTTAAGCGTGTATCAAGGTAGCGTTTAACAGAAATTTGCCTTTGTAATTGCACGCAAGCATCTGTATTTATAAAACCCTGCTCTTTAAAAAGGGGACTTAATAATTCTACCATCACAGCTGAATTTAATGCCGTTTTTAATTCTTCTTGAATTGGTCCCATTTTTTCGGAAGATTTAAATATATCTTCACTTACGTCCTGCTTTCCTAAATTTAGTAAAATAGTGACCTCGCGATTTTCCCTTAGGTCTGTAGTTTTTCTAATAATAGCAACTTCCCAATAATTAGGATTATTTGTTAATGTTTCTAGTGAGAATCCACAGTAATTACCCTCGTCATCACAATAGGCAAAAGAAACATTTACTAAAAATCCTCCCTTCTCTACAGAAGTTAGGCACCTATATGGCTCATCGCCTAAATTTGAAAGTCCCCATTTCTCTAATAAATTCTTATTAGCTAATTGTGATAAAAGCTGTCCAAAATGCATACTTATACTTCCGCCCGACATATCGCCTTGAACATAATTCACTTGATCTTTAGCTTTATCTCGCCATGCGCCTTCAAAATCTGTACGCTTTTTTTTAGCAGAAATAACAAAATTCGCCTGTGGTAGGTCTCTTCCAATGGCCGTTTTAGGATCATTATCCTCAGGTTTAAAAAGCTCTTCAGTCACCGTAGGTGATATAGCCTTCATAGCTTCTGGATACGTCCCATGAAATTTTTTACCACCCATATCAATTAGCCTGTCATTACTATTCTTATATTGTAGCGGTAAATATCAAATAAATATGAGCAGAGAGTATATTTTATGAACTTTTTTATCTTATAGAAGAAAAATGGATTAAAATAAAACGAGGTTGTATGATCTTTTTCTGATCAAATTATAGTAGCTACGATCCCTTTAACTCGCTAATTAATGCAAATCCAGACTGGGGCGCTCCTAAAGAAATAATCGGTAAAGATGTGCTTTTAAATTAAATAAAGGTAGTAACTGCCTTGAATTTTTAATTTAAAGCAGTTACTACGGACTGGCTAATTATACTCGTTACTACTAACTAGCTTATCAACTTGTGGAAGTGGTAGAGTTTTTCTTGTTTGTACTGTAGGCGCTCCATAAACTGGATGCTTATGTTGCCCAGGAGGTAAATTTGTTTCTCTTTTTGATTTTTTAGGGTTTGCATTTTCACTTAAAGCTTTTTGCATAGTTGTATTATTTGTTGGTTCACTATCTTTTTGTCCTTCTTCTACTGATGGAGCTGGGACTGTCGATGTGTTACTGCTCATTGATTTCTTTTTTTGATAGGCCTTATATTTATGAACTGCATTTGATATTGATGTAGCTAAATCAAACTCATTCCACCTAACACTCAATTTATATTTCATTTTTTGCACAGGGGGACCAGCAACAGAGCTTGCTGTACCTAAGAGGGCAGCAGCTCCAACACCAGCAGGCTCAATAACTAAACCACTTGCAGTAAATGCCTTTTGAAACATGGGTGCCATAAACTTACCTAAAGCTGAACCTACTTTAGTGGCAACTGGTCCAATGAAATGGCCCAGTGCATTCCAAGCATGACTAATAGCCAAAGGTAGTTTAGGAATAATTGTTGCACCAATGAATTTAATAGCTAATGGAAAGAAAAATGCATAAGCTGTTGCTGTAAGTGCTATACTCAAAAGGATCAAGCCAAGCTTCAAGGCCCCGACTTTTTTTGAAGTTGGGTCCGCTCCAAATGCCTTAGCCAACCTTTCACTTAATGATAGAGCATATCTTATATTCTTAGCAGGAGAGGTTATTGCCTGACCGACAAAAAATACAGTTTCACTGAGAACCTGGCCAGCACCAAAAAGGATAGCTAAAGCAAGATAACCTCCGCCTTTATCTGATTTATATTTTTGGTAAGCTCTCCCCCTAGCCTCGTTGAATACATCAGTGAACATACGCGGTAGAAATTCAGTGAAAATCTTAACGACATTAACGGCTGTAGTAAGCACAGCAGTCGCAACATTCCATACTAGAGTAATAGGTATAATAAGCTTAAGAATATTCAAAGCCAACCTGATCTTTTTTTCTAAATCATCACTGTTTTCACCAGAAATTTGCCAACCAATTAAATTTCTAAATATATTGGCCCAGGTTGAGAACTTTTTATAGCCACCTTCGTGGCGATCATAATTTGGTAAACCAAAAAAAGATGAAATATTATTAACTGCTTGATGGTCGTAATAATTAGACATTCCATTTCGAGCCTTAAGGTGGGCCGGACTAAATTTCCCCTCGCTCTTCTTGTTTATTTTAACACCATTGTATTCATGAGCTTGGATATCAAGGCCATCTGCAGGATATACTTTGAGCCAAGCATCCCTAATAACATGCCTCATGGGTTTAGGTTTATGCTCTTTAACTTTTTTTAACTGTTCTATTCCTAAATTTTCATCAGGCTCTTGGAATGGCTCTCGCATAATAATATTTCAACCTTTAAATAAGGATCTCATTAATAAAAATATAAACAAATAGTTTTAAAAATTAACTTTTATATCTAATTATATCATAAAGTACATTATATAAACATTAAGAAAAAATTTTATATAAATAAATTGCTATGAGTAGCGGCGTGCCGAGTATTATTATTCAAAAGTCAATTAGAGCTTTATTACATATTAAATTTTTTATCATCTTCGATTACAGGATCTGCAGATGATTCATTCCCTTTTCTTCCTACTTTTTCTTTTTCTGAATTAAGTTGGGCGATATTTGAAGGCACCTCTCCAATTTGAGTAATATTGAGACCCTTAACCATTATATTAGGCGAATGTCGGCCCATTGTGCCTAAATCCTCTTTTTCGTCCCCACTGCCAGAGCTAGACCTACTTTGCCGCCTGCTTGAAAAATCTTTATACTTTTCATAAGCTAATTTAACACCTGCTCCTATTAAGGGAATGGAAGCACCTATTAAGGCGCCAACCACGGCACCAATTTTGGTTCCTAGAACCGGAAAAACAAGCGTACCTAAAAGTGCGCCTAAACCCGCACCTATACCTGCGCTTCCTAAGGTAGTTAAACCAGTTCCTGTTTTAAAATTTTGTCTAATTAAGTTGCCTATACCAGTTACAGCAAAACCCAAAGATACGCCAACTCCAGCACCAATGAGTGTACCAACACCCGTTCCTATGCCTGGGAAGATAAAGGTTCCTATAATGGCACCTGCCGCAGCGCCTAAGCCAGCATTACCTAAAATGGTTACAGCAGCACTTGTTTTAGGGTTATTTTTCCACAATTCATAAAGTCCAACACCAGATAAACCAACAGCTCCACCTGCACAACCTCCTAGAGCAGCGCCAATCAACACACCAAGTTTAGTTCCTATAACTGGAAAAACGAGCGTGCCTAACAGTGCACCTATGCCAGCGCCTATGATTGCACCTATACCTATTGAGCCTAATGTAGCGCTTAATTCTTTTAACTTTGTTTTCCAAAAGGGGGTAATAGCTGCTTTTTCATTATTTACTAACTCACTTGGACTGCGGACTTGTTTTTGCAACAAATCTAATATCTGTAAGTCTAAAGCATTATTTGATCTAATTATATTACGAAGAAGATCAGCTAGTTTTTGACATTGTAACTCTTGCAATAATAAGGCATTAACATCCTCATTTAAGTCTTTTTGTAATTGAAGTGAACTATCTAACTCCGAATTTCTAACTAAAAAATCTTCAGGAATTTTATCTTTGCCTACGTTGATCCAAATACTTACTTCTCTATGCTCAGCGTCAGTAGTAGCATCCCTAATAATGGAGATTATCCAATAATCAGGGTCTGACTTAGAACTTATAAGGGAAAATCCACATGGCTTACCACTATCACTAAAATAGGCAAAAGAGACAGAAACCTGGTTCTCTCCTTTTAAATGACTGAAAAAATCTCCCTTCTCCTTTATACTTGTAGGTACAATTTGGCCAGTCATCACGCCTGTTTTATACATTAACTCACAAAAAACGCCAGCATTCATACGACCTTGAATATAATCTTCCGTAACAACATCGTCTTTTTTCCATGCTTCTGCTAAATCCTTATAAGTTCTTTGACCTGAGAAATCTAAAAAACCAGCGCGGGGAATATCGACTTCAATAGTTACTTTTCCTTTATCAGGATCTTCAGCAGCAAACATTTCTTGCGGAATTATATTTTGTACAGCCTCTACCGCCCTTTTATAGTAACCTCTAAATATCGTAAACATAGTTTTAACACAGATAATAATGTTTATATTTAATTCTATCAAATAAATATTAACACAATATGATTTATAATAAATCAAATTATTCAGTTAATAAAATACTGAGATATAGGGGATATCTAAACGATAATTAAAATTAAATTGTAAAAGCAGAAATGAGATTAAAAATTTTAAACTAAGCGCTTCAATATACCTGGAATTAAATAAGGACCTTGGTAAATCAGACCGGTATACACTTGTAATAAATTAGCTCCTGCAGCTAATTTTTCCTGAGCTGAGGCTGTATCAGAGATGCCGCCAGCCCCAATTAAAGTTACCTCGGAACCAACAACTTCTTTTAATAATTTAATACAAGCTGTTGAACGTTTTAATAAAGGCTTACCGCTTAAGCCACCCTGTTCTTGACTTAAAGAGGTGCTTTCTATGCCTGCTCGCGAGCAGGTAGTGTTCGTGGCAATAATGCCATCTATTTTATTTTCAATAACAGTGTTAGCAATTTGTTTTAATATTTCATCCTCTTCATCAGGAGATATTTTAATAACTAGTGGAACATAACGCTGATGCGTATCGGCAAGCTCTTTTTGCTTCTCAGCTAATTGTTTTAATAAGTCAGATAAATATTCATGTTGCTGTAATTGCCGTAAATCAGGCGTATTTGGTGATGAAATATTAATTGTTACGTAAGAAGCATATCGATATACCTTTTGTAGGCAAGTTAAATAATCATTAACAGCATCATTTAAAGAAGTATCTTTATTTTTACCAATATTAATCCCTAAAATGCCATGATATTGGCTTTGCTGGATATTTGTTATTAAAGCGTCCACCCCTTCATTATTAAAACCCATGCGATTAATAATGGCTTCATGAGTTGGCAATCTAAATAAGCGTGGTTTAGGATTACCTACTTGTGGCCTAGGTGTGACTGTACCTACTTCAATAAATGAAAAACCTAATTTACTTAATGCATCTAGATGCGCCCCATTTTTATCTAAACCGGCCGCAAGCCCAATGGGATGGTTAAATGTTAAACCCATCGCTGTAATAGGTTTTGTACTTGGTATGTGTTGAAATAAGCCTGCCGGTAAATAATGAAGTGCTTTTAAAGTCAAAAGATGCGCTTTTTCAGCTTCGAGCTTAAAAAGAAATGGACGAATCAGCGAATACATAAAAAAGCTCGCTATTAAAGTTAGCCACAATTTAACTGAAATTATTAAAAAATCAAGAGTAGCAACTGCCTTGATTCCGCGAACAAGTCGCGGAACGTAGGTTCATAGAGGTGTTGAGCGTGGGCAAATAGAGAATAATAAACGTTTACTTAGCGCATGTTAGGCATAAAGAAGTAGAAATTATCTTTGCCTACGGCCCGCGGCTTGTCCGCGTGATCTACATGTAGCTGGCCTTGGATTTCGTGGGAAAGCGAAGAGCACTGGCTATAATCACTAAGTGGGCTTGAGCTAAGCAAAGCCTAACCATTGCATAAGGCATGTAGCCTATTTATTATTTGTTGGGCTGCACATCGTTTAACCAGCCTACTGTCTTGGCGCCTTAATTGAGAAGTAGTATCAAAATGCTAATTCAATTCGCATTGTTGAGCCCAAACACGGAGCATTGCATTACCTTTTGGTTGTAAATTATAATCAACACTCCGTACTTCAAGACCATAATTTTCCTGTTGTAATTGTAGCATGACAGGCCCTAACTGAGGTGATGTTTCATTAAAGCGGTTAACCAAAGGAAAGATTCGTACTTCTTTGGCGACCCGAGCAAGCTCCTTGATTACCGCAATATGGAAGTCCACATCCTGCTCTTCGATGTTAGCAAATAAGTAATGAGAGCTTAATGCTAGGTCAAATGAGAAATCAGAAAAAGGAAGGATAATATCCTTTAAAGGTAAGTAACGCTTTTCTTTTTTACCTTGCACATAGTCATTAAAAAAGGCTTGCATGCCCAAACGTCTTTTTTGTATGAATCCTTGCAAACTCCCATAAGCAATAAAATTAAATTTATCTTGATTATGAGTAAGTTTTTCCAGCATATCAGAAAAAACAAGTGTTGTTTTGGTGATTAAAGTTGCTTTGTCTAAAACAAATAAAGGATCACAACTAATGCAGTGTTTCTTATCTTCTGAAATTTCTGTATTAAAGGCACTAGGGCCACTACCATATTCAAGTATTTTACCCGCTAAATCCTTGTCTGATAAAGCAAACATTTCCTGATATTCATCAACATGATGGCCCCATAAAACTAAATTGCTCATGTATTATTCTCCATCACTTATCCGAAGGCTGTTAGCTCTAAACCCTACGTGGCGCGGCTGGTCCGCACCCTTCAAAAGTTCATAGATTCCGCAAACAAGTCGCAGAATGTAATAACTAAATTTTAAATATTTTTATGGCAACATATATTAATTAAAGCATGTTTATTTAAATATGGATCTGTATAAATAATTTGCCTTTATAGGTTAGCGCTCATTAACGGCATAAATCAGAGCAAACCCTTTACTTTAAAAAGGTTTAAACTTAAGGCTAGGCAACTTAAATCTAATTGAGTATAGTCTAGCCTTTATTTGCATAAATAGCGTGGGTTCGGTATACATAGTAATCGTTCTTATCACCAAATATACGCTATCTTATTAAGATAAGGTGTAAACTAATTAGAATAAATTTTATAGCTCTGTTTACTAAGTTTTAGATAAGGTGCTAGTGATTAAGGCGAAGGCGTACATTAAAATAAATGAATGAAGTCGACTGAACTAGCAATGCATTATAAAAATTAGTGTACGAAGCTATAGCAAATTCAGTATAACACTAACTCTATTTTTATACGCACTTTCATACTAAGTAACAGGAAGATACCATGCATATTGGTTTAAATTATCAGTTAGGTGAGACACTTGATCTTTTAAGAGAAAGCGTTTATCAATTTGCTAGCCAAGAGATTGCTCCCTTAGCCGCTAAAATTGATGCTGATAATGCCTTTCCTAATCATTTATGGCGCAAGTTTGGTGAGATGGGATTATTAGGGGTTACCGTAAGCGAAGAATACGGTGGTGCTAATATGGGTTATTTAGCCCATGTTATAGCTATGGAAGAAATTTCGCGTGCGTCTGCCTCCGTTGGATTAAGCTATGGCGCGCATTCAAATTTATGTGTTAACCAAATTTATCTTAATGGTAATAATGAGCAAAAAAACCGATATTTGCCTAAACTTATTAGTGGAGAGTATGTAGGCGCTTTAGCTATGAGTGAATCAAACTCAGGCTCTGATGTTGTTAGTATGCAATTACACGCCGAAACTGCTGATAATAAATTTATCCTAAATGGCACTAAAATGTGGATCACAAATGGTCCAGATGCTGATGTGTTAGTAGTTTATGCAAAAACAGATAAACAAGCTGCGAGTAAAGGTATTACCGCATTTATTATTGAAAAAGGTTTTAAAGGCTTTAGTACCGCACAAAAGCTAGATAAATTAGGGATGCGAGGGTCAAATACTTGTGAGCTAGTTTTTGAGGATTGCGAAGTACCTGCTGAAAACGTATTAGGTGAGGTTAATCAAGGCGTACAAGTATTAATGAGTGGGCTAGATTATGAGCGAACAATTCTTGCAGCCGGCCCCATAGGTATTATGCAAGCTTGTTTAGATAATGTTCTTCCCTACATTCATGAACGTAAGCAATTTAATCAACCTATAGGTGAGTTTCAATTTATTCAAGGAAAACTTGCTGATATGTATACTGAGTTAAATGCTTCAAGAGCTTATTTATATGCAGTAGCTCGGGCTTGTGATTCTGGACTAGTCAGTAGAAAGGATGCAGCAAGTGTCATTTTATATACTGCTGAGAAAGCAACCCAAATGGCACTCCAAGCTATTCAGATATTAGGTGGAAATGGCTATATTAATGAGTACCCTACTGGACGTTTACTACGCGATGCTAAACTTTATGAAATTGGTGCAGGCACCTCAGAAATTAGACGCATGCTAATTGGGCGTGAACTTTTTAAAGAAACACTATAAGGAATACCACAATGGAACAGAACGATGTAGTTATTGTTGCAGCAAAACGCACCCCGATGGGGAATATGTTAGGTGCCTTATCGAATTTATCAGCGCCAGATTTAGGCGCTGAGGCTCACCGTGCTGCGATTGATTTTGCACAGATTTCACCTAATGATATTGATGAAGTCATTTCAGGTTGTGTACTACAAGCCGGCATTGGACAAGCACCGGCAAGACAAGCAGCAATCAAAGCAGGCGTACCTGAAGCAATTGGTGCAACCACTATTAATAAAATGTGTGGTTCAGGAATGAAAGCTGTCATGTTAGCACATGATTTAATTAAATGTGGTTCTGCAAACACTATCCTTGCTGGCGGTATGGAAAGTATGAGTAACGCCCCTTACCTATTAAGTAAGGCGCGCGCTGGTTACCGTTTAGGTCACGGCGAGATTAAAGATCATATGTTCCTTGATGGCTTAGAAGACGCTTATGATCGAGGCAGATTAATGGGTTATTTTGCTGAAGCTACCGCTAAGCATTATCAATTTAGCCGCAACGCGCAAGATGATTTCGCTATACGCTCAATGGAACGTGCCATACAGTCTAATAACGATCGTAGTTTCGCTGAAGAAATCGTGCCCATTACGATTACTAGCAAAAAAGGCGATATAACGATTGAAAAAGATGAAAGCCCTGATCCTAATAAGCTTGCTAAAATTGCGCAGCTAAAACCTGCTTTTCAAGCCGATGGAACAGTGACAGCGGCTAATTCAAGCTCCATTTCAGATGGCGCAGCAAGTTTAATTGTTATGTCTTATGCGCAAGCGAATAAATTAGGTTTAAAACCACTTGCGCGGATTGTTGCGCATGCAAGTCATGCTCAAGCCCCACAATGGTTTACAACAGCGCCTGTTGAAGCCATTCGTAAGGTTATGAATCGAGCAGGCTGGAAACAAAACGATGTGGATTTGTATGAAATCAATGAAGCCTTTGCAGTGGTTGCCATGGCAGCTATGCAAGAATTAGAGCTTAGTGCGGATATGGTTAATATTCATGGCGGCGCTTGTGCATTAGGTCACCCTATTGGCGCTTCAGGCGCGCGTATATTAGTTACTTTAATTCATGCGCTAAAACAAAAAGCTAAAAAGCGTGGGGTAGCTGCATTGTGTATAGGTGGTGGTGAAGCGACTGCAATGGCTATAGAAGTAATTGATTAATTAACTGATTCCGCGTAAGCGGAATCTTAAGTCTAACTAGTCCCTATTCATAAATTAAATAGGTGGGTATTTAAACTAAGTTTGGATAAATAGATTCTGCGTTCTTTAGGATCTGCTGAAAATTACTATATAAGCCCTACGTGGCGCGGGGTTTGTCCGCGCCATTCTAGAGTCCTAGATTTCGGGGACAACCCACAATGTAGATTTTTAAGCATTTTATGATGAATTGTAGACTCTAATCTCTTTCAATTAAATAATAATAATTATGAGAATGTAATGGTTAGACAAAGTTTAATTTATTTAGTATTAAGTATCCTCGGTATCTTCTTTACTAGCTATATTCATGCATTTATTGTTTACACTGATATTATGTATACTCATTTATATGGCAAATTCTCTCTATTTTTTCAGCCAAGCCCTTTAAATATTATTATTAGTAAAGTTATTTTTTTAGTATTAATTCCTGTTGTTATTGTAGGAATAATTGCTTTGCTCTATAAATTAATAACAGGAAAAAAAATGCCTTATTTTATTGAGCTAACTTGGTTATTTTGGTTAGTCCTTATGCTTTGTAATATTTTTATTCATTGAGAACATTTATGCCTAAGCTTATCAGTCAAATTAATCCTGCAAGCAATGAATTTAAACAAAATGCAGCTGTCATGGATGATTTAGTAACGACAATGCAGACTATTATTAACGACATTGCCCAAGGTGGTGATGAAAAAGCCAGACAACGTCACTTAAAGCATGGAAAACTTTTACCTCGAGAACGTCTACAGCGTTTATTAGATCCAGGCAGTCCCTTTCTTGAATTATCGCAATTGGCTGCTTATCAAGTCTATGAAGATAATATTCCAGCTGCTGGCTTAATTACCGGTATTGGTCAAGTCATGAATACAGAGTGCATGATAGTCATTAATGATGCAACGGTTAAAGGCGGCACTTACTACCCGCTGACTGTAAAAAAACACCTACGCGCTCAAGAAATTGCCAGAGCCAACCATCTACCCTGTATTTATTTAGTCGATTCAGGTGGCGCTTATTTACCTATGCAAGATGAAGTTTTCCCAGACAAAGATCATTTTGGCCGGATTTTCTTTAATCAAGCTAATTTATCAGCAAATAATATTCCACAAATAGCTGTTGTCATGGGCTCCTGTACAGCGGGCGGTGCTTACGTACCTGCTATGGCTGATGAGTCAATTATGGTTCGCGAGCAGGCAACAATATTCTTAGGTGGCCCACCGCTGGTTAAAGCAGCGACAGGTGAGGTAATCAGTGCAGAAGAATTAGGTGGCGCTGACATTCATTGTCGTCAATCCGGTGTTGCTGATCATTATGCCCAAGATGAAGCACATGCGCTGCATTTAGCACGTACTACTATTAAGCATTTAAATCGTCAGAAACCCAATTGGTTAACCCGTATAGCAAGTCGTGAACCCCTTTATGATGTAAAAGAACTAAATGGTATTATTCCAGCTGACCCACGCAAACCCTTTGACATACGCGAGGTTATTGCTCGCCTGGTAGATGGTTCAGAATTTGATGAGTTTAAAGCTTTGTTTGGAACCACTTTAGTTTGTGGTTTTGCTCATTTATTTGGTTATCCAATTGGTATTATTGCTAATAATGGTATTCTTTTTGGAGAAAGCGCTTTAAAGGGAGCTCACTTTATTGAATTATGCGTACAACGTCAAATTCCGCTTCTTTTTCTCCAAAATATAACCGGGTTTATGGTTGGCAGTAAGTATGAGGCCTCAGGTATTGCTAAACATGGTGCTAAAATGGTAACTGCTGTTGCTAACGCTAATGTACCAAAATTTACTGTTATTATAGGTGGAAGCTATGGTGCAGGAAATTATGCCATGTGCGGACGTGCTTATGATCCACGTTTCTTATGGTCTTGGCCTAATGCACGTATTTCTGTTATGGGCGGCGAACAAGCTGCTAATGTTTTAGCACAAATTAACCGAGATAAATATAAGAAAGCAGATACTCTTTGGCCTGCCGAAGAGGAAGAGGCTTTTAAAGAAAAATTACGTAATCAATATGAAAAGCAAGGGAACCCCTACCATGCGAGTGCAAGGTTGTGGGATGATGGAGTAATTACACCAGAAGATACGCGTAGAATTTTGGGTTTAAGTTTATCAGCTACTTTAAATGCACCTATTAAACCTACACGCTTTGGTGTTTTTAGAATGTAAGGAACTAAACATGAGTGAATTACTAACAGAACTACAAGATAAGGTTTTTATTCTTACTTTAAATCGCATCAATAAGCATAATGCTTTTGACGATAAACTCTTAAGTCAATTCCAAGAAAAATTAAATGAAGCCATAGCAAATCCGCAAGTGAGAGTTATTCTTTTAAAAGCAAATGGACCTCACTTTTCAGCTGGCGCTGATTTAAGCTGGATGCAACGTATGGCGCAATTTAATGAAGAGGAAAATTTAGTTGATGCGCTTATTCTAGCGCAAGTCATGAAAACTCTTTATCAGTGTCCAAAACCAACTATTGCTGCTGTTCAAGGCGGCGCTTTTGGCGGTGGTGCAGGTTTGGTTGCAGCCTGTGATATTGCAATTGCCTCTACGGAAGCTAAATTTTGTTTCCCTGAAGTTAAACTAGGTTTGATTCCAGCTGTTATAAGCCCTTATGTTGTTAAAGCAATCGGCGAGCGTGCTGCCAAGTGGTTATTTATGAGTGCACAACCGTTTGACGCTGAGCAAGCAAAACAACTTAATTTGATTCAATTTTGTGTTAAAAGTAGTGCACTTGCTAATTTTGCTCTGACCTATGCAAGACAGATTGCTGAACTTGCTCCACAAGCAGTAGCAGATTGTAAAACATTAATTAACAAAGTATGCGATAAACCCGTCACTGATGAACTTGTACATGAAACAGCTGTCTTAATTGCTAAAAAAAGAGTCTCAACCGAAGGCCAAAAAGGCTTACAGGCTTTTCTTAAAAAAGAGCAGCCACAATGGAGCTAATTAGTAATTAATATATACAGGTAGCAACAGGGAAATTTATTTAATTTAATTAAAATACTTAGGATTTTCATGTTTAAAAAAATTCTAATAGCAAATCGCGGTGAGATTGCTTGCCGTATTATTAAAACAGCAAAACAAATGGGAATTAAAACGGTTGCTGTTTATTCAACAATCGATCGAAATAGTCCTCATGTTGCGCAAGCTGACGAAGCTTACTGTATCGGTGCAGCTATTGCTAAAGATAGTTATTTAAATATTGATGCTATTATTAAAGCGTGCCTTGCAAGTAAAGCTGAAGCAATTCATCCAGGCTATGGTTTTTTATCTGAAAATTCTTCATTTGCTAAAGCCTGTGCAAATGCCAATATTGTGTTTATTGGCCCTAGCATTGAAGCCATAGATGCAATGGGTTCTAAACAACTGGCAAAACAATTACTTGAAAAAACAGATGTCCCTCTTACACCAGGTTATCATGGTCATGAACAAAATGATGAAATCTTGTTAAGTGAGGCAAAAAAAATTGGTTTTCCGGTTTTACTTAAAGCAGCAAACGGTGGTGGTGGGAAAGGGATGCGCGCTGTATACGAAGAAAATGAATTTGCGCATGCATTAGCCGGAGCCAGACGCGAATCACAAGCAAGCTTTGCCGATGATACAATTATTATTGAAAAATTAATTGTTAATCCTCGCCATATTGAAATCCAAATCATAGCTGATAATCATGGACAAGTTATTCATCTTTTTGAAAGAGACTGCTCCATTCAACGTCGCCATCAAAAAATTATTGAAGAAGCGCCAGCTTTAAATTTAAATCAAGAGCTGCGTCAAAAATTAGCTTTTGCAGCCTGTCAAGTTGCAAAGTCGATCCGGTATCGTGGCGCTGGTACTGTTGAATTTCTCGTTGACAGCGATGAGCACTTCTATTTTATGGAAATGAATACGAGACTTCAGGTTGAACATCCAGTAACTGAAATGATTACTGGTATTGATTTAGTTGCCTGGCAACTTAAAGTTGCTGCTAACGAGCCTCTACCCTGCCAGCAAGAAGATATTATGGCAAAAGGTCATGCTATTGAATGTCGTATCTATGCAGAAGATCCTTATGAGAATTTTATTCCATCTATTGGACAATTGCATTTTTTAAAAGAGCCTGCGGGTGAAGGCATACGTATTGATAGCGGTGTTAATAGCCAATCAACTATTAGTCAATTCTATGACCCTATGATTGCTAAATTAATTGTTTGGGGTGAGGATCGCAATCAAGCATTATTACGTACTCAATACGCCTTAGACCATTTTGCAATTGGTGGTGTTAAGTCTAATATGCCATTTTTGCAGGCTATTTGCCAACATCCTAAATTTATTGCTGGCGATATCAATACCAATTTTTTAACTAAAGAGGCAATTAACCTTAATAAGCCGGATCATTATTTAGCAATCTTAATAGCGGCCTGCTTTGATTATGCAATGCTAGTTAATCAGAAACAAGATGCATTATGGCAGCAAACTTTTGCTTGGCAAATGTATTTAACTAGCTATTGGCTTTGGCATTATTTATTAGCAGGACAGCAAATTGAGTTACTTATAAGGCCAATTAACCAAGAATCATTTTTAATTGAATTAAGTAATGAAAAACCTATTAAGCTTGTCTTTAAATTAATTGATAACCAACTTTATATGGAATATGACGAAAAGAGACAATGGGCTTGGGTAGAAAGCGCTGATAACGATTTAATTGTATATTTAAAAGAGGGGCCTGTTTCTTTCACACGTTTTAGTTGGCAACAAACAAGTAATCAAAGTGAACAAGCAAATCACTTAACAGCACCGATGCCAGCAACAGTAGTTGCTATTTTAAAGAAACAAGGCGATATAATTAAGAAAGGCGAGCAATTAATAGTACTTGAAGCAATGAAAATGGAACATACCATCCAAGCACCCAAAGACGGGATTGTCTCTGAGTTATTTTATGAAGTGGGTTCACAAGTTAGTGAAGGAGCGGAATTACTGACTATTGGCGATAGTAATTAGGGAATAAATATGAACTACCCTCAACAAGTCACAATCGTTGAAGTAGGTCCACGCGATGGATTACAAAATGAACCATCGTTTGTTACAACAGAAACTAAAATTGCTTTGATAAATCAATTAAGTCAAACTGGCCTAAAGTATATTGAAGCTACTAGTTTTGTCTCAGCAAAGGCTATTCCACAATTTGTTGATAGTGATGTTGTTTTTAACTCAATTAATAAACCTAATGGGGTTCAATTTTCGGTACTTGTTCCTAATGAACGGGGAATGCTCAAAGCGCTTAGTTTAGGTGTGAAAGAAATAGCTGTTTTTACAGCTGCTAGTGAAACCTTTAATCTGCGTAATATTAATTGCACAATTACTGAGAGTATTGAGCGCTTTAAGCCAGTATTTGAACTCGCTAAAGCAAACGATATATATGTTCGAGCCTATATTTCTTGTGCCTTAGGTTGCCCTTATGAAGGAGAAATTAAACCAGCTCAAGTTGCTGAGGTAGCGTTACAATTACTTAAACTTGGTGCCAATGAAATCTGCCTTGGTGACACAATTGGTGTTGGTACACCTAAACAGACGAAAGCCGTCATTGCAACGTTGCTTGATTTTTTACCCAGCAGTCAATTAGCCATGCATTTTCATGATACTTATGGACAAGCTATCGCTAATATTACTGCTTCTTTAGAGCGTGGTATTTATCACTTTGATTGCTCTGTAGCTGGCCTAGGTGGATGTCCTTATGCGCGTGGTGCCACAGGTAATGTGGCCACAGAAGATGTACTTTACTTAATGCATGGCCTAGGAATTGAAACGGGTATAGATATTTATAAAGTTGTTGCTGCTGGTGATATGATTTGTAAAGCACTAAATCGAAAAAATCAGTCTAAGGTAGCTAATGCACTTTTAGCAAATCAATTTTAAAATAGACTCTTTTCACGACGTCCACATTCTGACTTGCCTATGGAAACCAACAGAATTCGGTTGAAAAATGGTCTTCTGTCTATGCGGGAAGGCCTAAAGAGATGGAATGAGTAGAGAAGAGCGTTTGTTATTCGCGCAGCTTTATTACATGGATAATGATGTCTTTCCCGTGTAGGCGGGAATCCATGGAGAAATTAGCTTCCGTGCTAATTGAGGAATAGATCCCCGCCTACGCGGGGATGACAAAGAATTTGGGATGACAAAGAAAGAGATGGGATGGCTAGGAAAGAGTGTTTGTCATTCCCACGGTTTTATTACATGGATAATGATGTCTTTCCCGCGTAGGCGGGAATCCATGGGGAAATTAGCTTCCATGCTAATTGAGGAATAGATCCCCGCCTACACGGGGATGACAAAACATTTGGGATGACAAAGAATTTAGGATGGCGAAGAATTTATAGAGATGACACAGACATACTTTAGTTATAATTAGATCTCGAACTTATTTACGTGACAACACGTGCCATACAAGCGGAACCTATTTTACAAGATACAGTGAAGGGTTAAAAAGTGATTTTTATTCGGCACCAAAGAATGAATAATTTCCCAAAAACAGTTTTTAAAATTAACTTACATGAGAAGTAAACGCCCATGAGTAATCAATTAACTATCGGTTTAGTACAAGAGCGCTGGTACCCTAACCCCGACACTCATCGAGAAAAATTAGCGGCAGGGATTAAGGCTGCTGCAAAACAAGGGGCACAAGTTATTTGTTTACAAGAATTAACGCTTTCCCCCTATTTTTGTACTCAACCTAATATTGACTGTGAACCCTTTATGGAAGATATTTACACAGGACCAACAGCTCAATTTGTTAGCAATATGGCAAAATCAACAAATGTAGCGATTACCGCCTCACTTTTTGAAAAAGGTGGATTTAATACGGCCATCGCTTTTAATCAACAAGGGCAAATTACTGCCATTACACGTAAGCAGCATATTCCTTCTGGCGAAAAATATCATGAAGATTATTATTTTAAGCCAGGCGATTCCAATTATCCTGTTCATCAACTCGCAGGGCATAACTTTGGGTTACCTACTTGTTATGATCAGTGGTTTCCTGAGTTATCTCGTATTTATGGTTTAAAAAATACGGAAATTTTAGTTTACCCTACAGCGATTGGTGCTGAACCCACAGCACCTGGATTTGACAGTCAACCTATGTGGCAAAAAGTTATAGTAGCACAAGGTATTATGGCCAATTGTTTTATGGTAGCTGTTAATCGAATAGGCGAAGAAGATGGGCTAGAATTTTACGGTAGTAGCTTTATTAGCAATCCTTTAGGCGAAATTTTAGTGAAAGCACCAAGACATGAGCCAGCTGTATTAGTTGCTGAATTAGATTTTAATGTACGAGCACTCTGGAATCGGTTATTTCCTTTTGCAAGTCAGCGCCAACCTCAAACCTATCAAGAATTATTAAAAGTCAAGGATAGCTAATGACGACTTCAATTGAATCTAATGCTTATAACATTGCTCATTGGGGGGATGGTTATTTTTCAGTTAACTCACAAGGTAATATTGAAATTCATAAAAATCCAAACATTCCTGGCATTGAATTACAAACTATTGTTAAAGCAGCTAATTATGCCGGCTTGCAATTACCGCTTCTTATTCGTTTTACCGATATTCTTCATGATCGAGTTTTTAAAATTTATGATGCCTTTAAGCAAGTGATAACAGATAATAAATATCAAGGCAGTTATCAATTAGTTTATCCAATCAAAGTTAATCAAGAACAATGTGTTGTCAGAGAGTTATTAAAAGCGCCTGCTCATACCATTGGTCTTGAAGCCGGTAGCAAACCAGAGCTTATGGCAGTTATTGGTATGTTAGGTAAACAGATCTCTACAATTATTTGTAATGGTTACAAAGATAGCTCTTATGTACGTACCGCTTTGATTGCACAACAGATGGGTCATCAAGTATTTATTGTTATTGAGAAGCGCTCAGAATTAGATACTATTCTTAAGGAGTCAGCGCGTTTAAATGTAAGACCTAATTTAGGTGTACGTATTCGCTTAGTTACTAAAAGCGCTGGCAAATGGGAAAACACAGGTGGAGCCAAGTCAAAATTTGGCTTGAACGCAGAACAAATATTGGATTTAGTCTTAAGCCTTAAAGAAGGAAACGCTCTTGATTGTTTAAAATTAATGCATTGTCATTTGGGTTCACAAGTAGCCAACATTCATGACATCCGTTTTTGTATGCAAGAAGTAGCTCGCTACTATGTCGAACTAAGGCGTCTGCAAGCACCAATTCAAACGATCGATGTTGGAGGCGGACTTGGAATTGATTATGAAGGAACACGAACCAGTACTGATTGCTCAATGAATTATAGCTTAAATGAATATGCAACGAATATTATTCTAGCAATTCGGCATGTTTGTGAAGAAGCAAACATACCTGAGCCTAACCTAATTTCCGAATCAGGCCGGGCTTTGACAGCACATCATGCTGTATTAGTCACTAACATTACAGATTCAGAAGTAATTAAGAACACACATAAGATACCTAAGATTGACTCAGACGATTCACATGTTATTCGTGATATTTGGGATACTTATCAATCTATTTATGATCATACACCAAGAGAAATCTATCATTATGCTCTTCACTCCTTAGAAGAAGCGCATTCTATGTTTAAGCATGGCGTTATTACACTAGAAGAGAAAGCGAAAGTTGAGCAACTTTTTACAGCGATTTGTTGTGAAGTGCAACGCAAACTTGATGATAAAACACCGGGCGATTCTGAATTAATGGATATCATTAATGAACGATTAGCTGCCAAAATTTTCTGTAATCTCTCTTTTTTCCAATCTTTACCAGATGCTTGGGCCATTGATCAAATTTTTCCCGTTACCCCTATTTCGCAATTAAATATTGAGGAAAAAATACCAAGTATCCTACAAGATTTAACCTGTGACTCTGATGGCACTATTAAACATTATCCAGGCCAATCAAGAGTTGAAACAACGCTTATGCTTCCTCCTTTTAATCCAGATAAGCCCTATGCAATTGCATTTTTTCTAGTAGGTGCCTATCAAGAGATCCTGGGTAATTTACATAATTTATTCGGGGATACAAACTCGCTTGACGTTCATTTAAAGGATGATGGCCAATTTGAAATTAATGATTTAGTCAGTGGAGATACCGTTACTAATGTTTTAAATTATGCTCATTATGATACTAAAAAATTATTACTCTCTTATGAGCAACAACTAATTAGCTCTGAGCTATCGCAAGAAATTATTCAAGGGTATTTAGATGAGCTTCGCAGCATCTTTTCTCAATTTACTTACCTCAATGGTAATAAACTCCGGCGTCTAGATTAATTGCTAATAAATTCCTAAATTAAGCTTTATAAAGGATAACTATGCTCACCCCCAAACAATTAGGTTTCACCATGCCACCTGAGTGGCATCCACATACAGCTTGCTGGATGGCTTGGCCCTGTCATTTAGATACATGGGCTAGCATTGGCCTTGATAAAGCAAGGCTTGCGTATAGTCAGATCGCAAAAGCGATTGCGGAATTTGAGCCTGTTATTATGTTGGTTGATCCTAATGATGAAAAAAGTGCAAAAGACTATTTAAGTGGCAATAATATTACCATCCACAAGCTTCCTATTAATGATTCCTGGACTCGTGATACGGGCCCTACCTTCCTCTTAAATAAAGAAGGTGAATTAGCAGGCGTTGATTGGATTCATAATGCCTGGGGAGGTAACTACAATGATTATGCACTAGACAATCAAATTGCTACTGCCATCATTCAAGCCACTCATGCTAAGCATTTTAAAGCCTCAATTATTATGGAAGGTGGATCGTTTCATGTTGATGGCGCTGGCACTATACTTACAACAAGAGAATGCCTATTAAATCCTAATCGGAACCCAACGTTATCCCAAATAGAAATCGAAGAGAATCTACACAATTTTTTAGGAACAAATAAAGTTATTTGGCTAAATAGAGGGATTATTGGTGATGGTACAGATGGACATATTGATGAAATCGCTTGTTTTATTGCACCATCTAAAGTGCTTTGTTTAATTACTTCTGATAAACAAGACGAAAATTACGAACGTTTCCAAGAAAATTATGAAATCTTAACATCCACAACTGATGCAACAGGACGCTCTTTAGAAGTTATCACGATTGAGCAGCCCCCCGCCACTTATTTAGCTGGCGAGCGCTTAACGCTATCTTATGTTAACTTTTATTTAGCTAATCAAGGTATCGTGATGCCAGCCTTTGGTCACAAGGAATATGATAAAGCCGCCCATGATATTATTCAAAATTGTTTTCCTAATTATAAAATTAAGCAACTTAAAGCCTTAGATATATTTGCTGGTGGTGGTGGCATTCACTGCATTACTCAGCAACAGCCATTAAGTAAAAAACGAGATTAGTCGACTAAGGTAATATCATTTTTAGTTTTAATGGCAATATTAAAATTCATATAATCACCTACATTTAAGTAGGCTAGGTAAAGTGATTATAAACGTCCGATAGTTTAAATTTTTAAAACAGCAGAGATTAACTATGAGCATTGTTTGGCGGCCTAAATATCCTGAGAAATCACAAATGTGGCAATTTATGCAATTTGTTGCCCAAAAAGAACAAACTTCTTTTACTGATTATCAAGCGCTTTATCAATGGTCTATTGATAATAGTGCTCGCTTTTGGGAACTCTTATGTAACTTTTTTGCGATTGATTTTAACACCAAGCCACACAAAATTTTAAATCACCAAGGTCATATGCTTGATGCTACTTGGTTTGATGGAGCAACATTTAATTTTGCCGAAAAATTACTAAAAAGACGTGATGCTCATCCAGCAATTATCAGTATTAAAGAAAACGGTGAACGTCATGTATTAACTTATGAAGAGCTTTATCAACAAGTCGCGATGTGTGCAGAAGGTTTAAAACAAGCAGGTATTAAAGTAGGCGATCGTGTTGCAGCCTTGATGCCAAATATTGCTCAAACAATCATTGCTATGCTAGCTACAACCTCACTTGGTGCAATTTGGTCTTCTTGTTCACCTGACTTTGGTGCGCAAGCCGCCATTGATCGCTTTAGTCAAATTGAACCTACGCTATTATTTACTTGTAATGGTCACCAATACGGAGGTAAAGAACATCTTGATTTTGAAAAAATTAAAGAAATAGGTGCAGCTATACCTTCTATACAAACAATCGTTATTTGTCCAAACTTAAATCTAAATACGGACTTTGATATTCCCAACGCATGTTTGTGGGAAGCATTTGTTAAACCGGCAAAAGATTGTGATTTTCACTATCTACCTTTTGCTCATCCTCTTTATATTTTATTTTCTTCAGGCACAACTGGAAAACCAAAATGTATTGTTCATGGTGCAGGTGGCACTCTCTTACAGCATATCAAGGAACTAGGTTTACATACTGATCTTACAGAACACGACAATTTATTTTTTTATACTACCTGTGGTTGGATGATGTGGAATTGGATGGTTTCTGTTTTAGCATTAGGAGCGACTTTAACACTTTATGATGGCTCGCCTACCTACCCCGATGCTTATCGACTTTTTCAATTAATTGAAAAAGAAAAAGTGACTGTTTTTGGTACCAGCGCTAAATTTATTTTAGCTGTTGATAAAGCCTCAGCAAAACCTAATAGCCAGTATGAGCTAAAATCTCTACGTGCGATTCTTTCAACAGGTTCGCCATTATTACCTAAAAATTACGATTTTGTTTATCAAGATATAAAACCTAATGTGCAATTAAGCTCAATTTCCGGTGGAACAGATATTGTCTCATGCTTTGCACTTGGCAATCCCATTCTCCCTATTTATAAAGGTGAATTACAATGTTTTGGTTTAGGTATGGCGGTTAATGTTTTTGATGAACAAGGTAACCCTATTTGCGAAAAGCAAGGTGAATTAGTTTGTACTAAACCTTTCCCATCTATGCCAATTTACTTTTGGAACGATAAAGATAAAAAAGCTTATCATCATGCTTATTTTGAACGTTATGAAAATGTTTGGGCACACGGTGATTTTGCAGAGATTACTAAACATAATGGCTTAATTATCTATGGCCGTTCTGATGCTATTTTAAATCCTGGCGGCGTTAGAATAGGTACTGCAGAAATTTATCGGCAAGTTGAGAAAATTTCCCAAGTTGTTGATAGTATTGTTATTGGCCAAAATTGGCAAGATGATATTCGAATTATTCTCTTTATCAAACTACAAGAAGGCTTAAAGTTGGATAAAGATTTAGAGGATTTAATTAGACTAACAATAAGAAAAAATGCTTCTCCCCGCCATGTACCAGCAAAAATATTACAAGTGCCAGATATTCCTCGCACCATGAGCGGAAAAATTGTGGAAGTTGCTGTACGGCAAGTTATTCATGGTCAAGAGATTAATAATGTTCAATCTCTAGCAAATCCCGAAGCACTTAATTATTTTAAAAATAGGCCTGAGTTACAAGAATGATTTTTAAAACCAAAGACAGTTTAGAATTATAATTTAAATGCATCTGATTAAGATTGCTGGATACCGCGAACAAGTCGCGGTATCCAGCAATGAAACCTGGGTTGTTAAGCACTAGGATTATCAAATACTGTTAAACCTTGTCCTAGTTCACATTGCAAACTATATTCCATGATAGCGCTATAATCTGCGGCTTTCATAATTGTGATTTTAATATTAGCTTTACCGTCTGCAGAAATATCATATTTAGCATTCGTAAAAGTGGGCAAGCCAACAGCACCAGGTTGGTTTAAAGAAAAATGTTGAAAAGCTGCAGTAATACGTTGCTTATTAATAACCATGAACGCATTAGGTTTAACGGAAGTAATAATATCTTGAGCTGGTAAATTAGATTGGCATTCATTAAGATTTAAGACATAAGTTAAATCCTTACCGCCATTCACAGCCTTACTTACTTGATCAAAACTTTTTAGTTCAGCTGCATGACTAGTTGCCAATACTAAACCCATTGTAGTAGCAAGTACAAATTTCTTCATTTCCATATCTCCTTACGAAAAGAAATGAGCCTGCCAAAATAAAATAGTTTTGTCAATGAATTAACAAGTATTTTACAAATTATCAATAAGTTACAAATCAAATATAAAATTCATTTACTACATTAACCTTTAAACAAAAAGAGAAAAAACAATGCTTATCAACGTGCATACTAAGAAATATTATTCGCATTGGTTTTTTTTAATGCATAATTATTGTATGATATAAAATGCGCTGATTTGAATACATAGCTTGCGGGCGCTCAAGATTACTGTTCTTGTAAATACGGCTAAAGCAGGTTTTTCCTTCCTTAGCTTCCGCGCTATTATTCACCTATTAATTTAGAACTCTATTAGTTAGACTAATGACCGATTAGGTATATTAAAATGATTGAACTAAGTGATTTAAATAAATCCTTTAACCATGTTATTGCCTTAAAAGATATCAATTTATTTATTCAAGAGGGCGAAATTTTTGGTATTATCGGTAAAAGTGGAGCTGGAAAATCTACTTTATTACGTACAATTAATTTATTAGAAAAGCCAGATTCAGGTGAAGTAACTGTAAATAATCAAGTCATTTCTAATTTAAATCAAAAAGAATTGCGCCTTGCTCGCCATAAAATGGCCATGATTTTTCAACAATTTAATTTATTAAATTCAAAAACTGTTTATGAAAATATTGCCCTACCAATGCGTATTCAAGGTTACGACGAAGATACCATTAAAGAAAAGATAGAAGAGCTCTTACCTTTAGTTGAATTGCATGAAAAAAAGGATGCCTATCCTGCTCAGCTCAGTGGCGGTCAAAAACAGCGAGTAGCAATAGCACGCGCACTTAGTTTCTCACCCGCTATTTTATTATGCGATGAAGCAACCTCAGCACTTGATCCGAAAACAACTGAATCAATCCTACAATTATTAAAAAAAATTAATCAATTGTATGGTATTACTATCGTTCTAATTACTCATGAAATGGAAGTAGTAAAGCAGATTTGTCATCGTTTAGCAGTCATGGAACGTGGTGAAATTATTGAAGTGGTTGGGCTAAGTAATATTTTTAATGAAGTTGACAGTCAAGCTCGAGACATGCTTTATGCTCAACTAAGTCCAAAGTTGCCCGCCTCACTTATAGATCATTTACTCACTGAGCCAACTGACAAACCTATATTGCGTTTATTTTTTCAAGGTGAAACAGCAACGGTTCCCTTTATTAGCCAAACAAGTCGAGATCTAAATATCGATATTAATATCCTACTTGCTAATATAGACCGTATTGATACTATCACGTGTGGCGTTCTAGTTGTTGAGTTAAATGCAAATATGTCTTTATTAAATAATTTTATTGAACGCTGTAAACAGGCGAATTTAACTGTGGAGATTTTAGGGTATGTCGCTGACGTTATTTTATGATTTAATCTTTGCCAGCGGGCAAACACTTTATATGGTCTTCTTAAGTACCTTATTTGCTACCATTTTAGGATTACCTTTAGGTACGTTGCTCTTTAGTAGCCATAAAATCAAACCACATCCTCTATTAAATCGCTTTATTTCAGGGTTTATAAATTTTAGTCGTTCAATACCCTTTATTATTTTATTAGTTGCTTTAATTCCTATAACGCGTGTTTTAGTAGGAACTTCCATTGGTATTAATGCAGCTATTGTTCCTTTAACACTAGGTGCAACACCTTTTTTTGCTCGTTTAGTTGACAATGTTTATCATAATTTACCTCCTGGTTTAATTGAGACAGGTTTCTCAATGGGAGCGAATACTTGGCAGATGATTCGTTTTATCTTGCTACCAGAAGCCTTACCAGCACTTATACAATCAGTTACAGTTACAGCGATTACGTTAGTTAATTACTCTGCTATGGCAGGAACTGTCGGCGGCGGTGGTTTAGGTGATTTAGCAATTCGCTATGGGTATCAGCGATTTAATGTATTTATTATGATTGCTACCGTACTCATATTAGTTCTCATCGTGCAATTAATCCAAGTCGGCGGTGATCGCCTTGCTAAACGATACTTACATACATAATTTATTTAAACGTTTTATATAAGAGGAGAATTTCGTGCGTATTGTTGCTTTATTATTGCTTATAGTTAGCCTGGTTGCTTGTAACAAGCCATCTCCTAATACTTTGGTTATTGGTACCATTGCAGGGCCTGAAACTGATTTAGTGGAAGCCGCTCGTGATGTTGCTTTAAAAAATTATGGCTTAACTATTAAGATAGTTGAATTTAATGATTACAATTTACCTAATGAAGCCTTACAAGATGGCAGTTTAGATGCTAATGTATATCAACACCTGCCTTATCTACAAGCAGCTATGAAAGCGCATGGTTATAAATTTGAAGTCATCGGTAAGACTTTCATTTATCCAACAGGTATTTATTCTAAGAAGTACAAATCTCTTAATGATCTACCAAATAAAGCCATTATTGCTATTCCTAATGATCCTAGCAATGAAGCCCGCGCCCTTTTACTTCTACAAAATGCAAAATTAATTACATTAAAGAAAACAACAACAGCCTCTTTAGATGACATAGCAACCAATCCTAAACAGTTACAAATTAAAGAGTTGGATGCCGCTCAACTACCACGTGTGCTATCAGATGTAGATGCTGCTGTAATTAATACAACTTTTGCAATTCCTGCTGGTTTAAGTCCTCTGCGCGATGCTTTATTTACTGAAAATAAAGAGTCACCTTATGCTAATTTAATTGTTATTCGAAGCGATAGTAAGAAGAGAGCACAATTAGAGGAATTTGTAAAAGCACTAAATTCACCGGAAGTTCAGGAGAAAGCAAAAACCCTATTTGGGGATGCAGCTATTCCGGCTTGGTAAGTTAAGTTCCTACACGAAGCTAAATATTTAATGAGGTTATTATAATTTCTATTATTCTTGTTTCTATCTCTGTCTTTTCTGCATGTGCGGAAGGCATTGTTGCGTAGATGAATTTACAAAAAGAATAGGTAGCCTGGGTGTAGGCCCAAAGGGCCGAAACCCGGGTTTCACTTCGTGTCACCCAGGCTACTACTGCAAGATGAATTCCCGCTTACGCGGGAGTAACAAGGAAGAATTCTGAGTAGAGATTTATCTTCTTTAATGAATGATTTCTAAAGACAATTTGCTTTAACTAGACTTAAATCAAAGCATATCAAATTCACTTAACTCTTCCCTTAATCGCTTTTCCTCAAATAAGTCCTCAATACGACGACGACGCTCTAATTTTTTACTTAAACTAACTTCCGTATTATCTTGAACCTCATTTAGTTCATCAACCCCTGTTTCAAAATCATTAAAACGTCGATTATTCATCGCACCTCTCCTTTGCTGGGTTAATTTGATTCCATGCGTTGGGTTGGGCCCAATACCAAAAAATAACAGAATTTTAAAGCAAATTACAGCTTTATTTATTAAATGCAATATAGGTAAATTAAATTTAAGGTAAAAATTAGATTATTAATTGATGAGATTAAAAGAGTAGTAAAGTTAGACCCTATCTGGCACCTGCCTAAAAAGTAAAACAAATATAGTTATTGCTATTATCGACGTTGCTGCTTAGTTGGCCTATTTTCTTCCTGGTTGTCTGGCCCCGTTTTTTCTTTTTTAGTTTCTCCTAACTCTCTTTTCATATCTCTTTGCTTCTCTGCAGGATTAAGGGAGTGATCCACCTTCTTATTATCGGCTGCTTTTTGCTCGATTAATTGTCTTCGACTAGGACATTTTTCAAATAGCTTATCTACCTCAACCAGCTTTCCATTTACTTTAATAGCAACATTTTTTCCTTTCGCTGTATTAGGATTAAAACCTGCTAACAAGGCGCCTTCATATGCTTTTCGACCTAACTCCATAGCATCTTCTTCCTTATCATGTGTAACACTTAAAGTAATTTTGTCTGCACCGGATGCTCTTACCATGATAGCGATACTAGTTAAGTCGACAAGAGCCTTGTTTCTAAAATAAAGAAGACCTATTTTGGGGAAGTTCATAGAAAACTCATTTTCCCCATTAAGTGTTACATCGCGGCCTGTAGCAGTTTGCAGATGTGCAATATCCTTAAAATTAATACCCTTAAATTTAGTTAAACCAGTTTTACCATCAATACTTACCTGTCCCTCATGACCTGGTTTATAATTTTTCTTAGCCAACTCATCTATATCAGCTCGCATTTTATTAGCATCGGCGCTATGGTAAAAAAGAGCTAAAGCACCAATGCGGGCTTGTTCAAGAGCCAATTCATTCATCAACCTTTGAACCTGTTTGTCTAAAGCATTATCAACTGCAGCCAACTCCTTTTCTTGCGCTTCTTTAAGCTCAGTTTGCATTTTACTTTTAAGCTGATCAATTTGAGCCGGATCAACGCCCAATTTACTTGCTAAAGTATTGATAAAACCACTATTATTTAATAAACCATTAAGGTTGTCTTTTTCTTGTTTGTGCTGCTTTCCAATTTCTTGTCCCAGGGTAGTGCGAAAAGCTTGAATTTTACTAGCAACTTCCATTAGAGCATGGGGTTTACTATTAAACTCAGCAACCTGTTTTTCAAAATCTGTTAAGGCATTATTGGTGGTATCAGTTAATTTTAATGCATTTTCTATCTGTTGCCTCAATAGTTGAGCATCAGAGTCAGAAGCAAGTAATTTTTCACTCATTGGCTTGTCATCTAAGCCTTTAAAGCTATGAGCACCTGTTAATCGCTCTTTTCTGTAATTAGCTACTAAATCTGCACTTTGTACCGAGCTATCTATATCCTTAATACTGCCACTATATTTACGTTGGTAGCTAGCTTTTAATTCCGGGTCAGTAATGGCTTTTAACCCTTTTTCTAATTTAGGCTGCATAATTTACTTACCACATTTGTGCAATTAATAAAAATAAGTATAACATCTTATTATTAAATAAGAATTAATAATTAAGCAATTTGATTATTTTTTTTCGATAATTTGTCGATTTGTTTAGCCATGGCGCGGATTCGTTGACATAATGCATCAATAATACTTATGGTTAAATTTAAATCCATATATTCAAATAGATGATAGCGCTTCAGCTTTAATAATACGCAATTTTCCGCGGCTGTCACTGATTCCGTACGTGGTTGAGGTGATAAAACAGCTAGCTCACCAAAAATTTCTTTATCTCCGAGTGTTGTCAGTACCCTATGATCGTTTTGGACATTCACTCTACCAGAAACAATAATATAAAGCACATCCCCTAACTCACCTTTTTTAACAATAGTTGTACCTGCTCTCGCATATTCTTCAGTGACACGGCCAGCTATCTCAATTAAAAGTTCATCGCTTAAATTTTTAAAAATATCTACTTTACGAAGTAGAGTCATCTTTTCTAATAAAATCATAATTTATGTTCTCCCAGCTTAAGGAAGAAAAAAACTTTTCTTCTATTTTGAGAAAAACAATAAACAATCTGCTTTAAAAAAAACAATAATAGTTAATTGTAGATTATTTTAAGTAAGACGTCTTTTATTGCTAGCTTCTTATTAATTTGTCAAATTTTTCAATTTCTTACTATTGAGGGAAGGTAAATATCAAATCGAACAGTATTTTCATTAATACTAGAAGAAGGTTCTAATAAAGGAGATACCCGTTTAGGCCATTTAACAACGACCTTTTGCAAACATCGTGCTCTAGCTAGGCGCAACAGATCTAGTGCATCTATGTCAGGTTTAATTAATTGCTGTAAGACTTGTAATTCTTTCTTAACTAACGCGGCTTTTTGACGTGATGGATGCATCGGATCAATATAAATTAAATCTGGATAATTTAAAGGCTCTAAGTTATTTAAAAAATCTATTGCATCCTGCCTGATTAAATGAAGTTTAAGTGGATTTGGGTCATCTTTTTGCCGTTTTAAAGCATCATTGAGTAAAATGCCCATAATAGGATTTCGTTCTAACAAAATAACATCAGCGCCAAAGCTTGCTAAAATAGCTGCATCTTTCCCCCATCCTGCTGTTGTATCAATAATCCGCATACCTGGTCTAGGCTTACATGCCCGAAATAATCCTTGATTTTTACCCTCTCGGTGCCTTTTTTGCCAGAAATTACGTGCGAAGTTACAAGATATTGGTAAAAAAGGCTCAAGATGAAGTACTAATTTTTCAGCAGTAACTATAATTTTTTTGTTCGCTTCATTACTAAGTGGTAAATTTAACTCACTAGCTAATAAAATAGCTTCGTTTTTTTGCTCATCACTTTCATATCCTATCGCTAATTCACTAAACATGACAGGCTTTTGCCATTATCGAATCTACCCACTCAGTGAGTGAGTTAAATACTGGAACATCCACATAATTTAATAAGGCTACTTTATCAGTCATTGAAGATAAAATCATAATTGGTTGCGCACCGACTGCTCGGGCTGCTTGAATATCTGATATTCTATCACCTACAAAAGGAATATTTTTTAAATCCGCACAACCTAATTTTTTTGCTAGTGCATACAACATACCTGGCATAGGTTTACGACATTCGCATCCTGATTCAGGTAAATGTGGGCAATATTCAACTGCTGAAATTTTTCCACCTGCTCGTTCAATTGTTGCAAGCATTTTGGTATGAATTTTGACTAAATCATTTTCAGTATAAAGTCCACGCGCAATGCCTGATTGATTAGTAGCGATACCAATTCTATAACCAGCAGCGGTTAACCGAGCAACCGCTACAATATTTTCTGTTATGGGAATAAATTCATCAGGTGATTTGATATATTGTAATGAATCATAGTTGATGATGCCATCGCGATCTAATAACACAATTTTATTGCTTACCGACATCTTAACCTTCTTTCTAAGTATTCCTAGATAAATTGTAACTGCGATATATCAGCAACTCCTTGTAACATAGCTTGTAAATTTGCTAACAAGGCTAAACGATTCTTCCTCGTATTCATATTATCGACCATGACCATTACATTTTCAAAAAAAGTATCAACAACAGGCCGCAATGAAGCCAATAAAGTTAGAATAGCTATATATTCTCTTTTTTTGTATAGCGGATCAATCTCTTGTTTTACATCCTTAAGTTTTAAAAAAAGCGCTTTTTCTGCTTCTTCTTGTAATAAGCTTTCATCAACTAAGCAGAGTTCATAATTAACGGCTTCTTCTTGCTGTAGCAAATTATTAACCCGCTTACAGGCTGCTGATAAGCTAGAAGCCTCTGGTAGGCGTGCAAAAAATGCCAGTGCCTTAATCCGTTTATCAAAATCATCTAAATAATCATCTTGTTTAGCCCGAACGGCTTGTACAAAATCGCTAGCAATGCCCTGGCTTAAATAATAAGATTGCTGACGCTCAAGGATGAAAGGTTTTAATTCAGCAAGAAAATCATGAACTTTATCAAATTGCTTACCATAATTAACAATTGCCTTATCAATTAGCTCTGCTAGGCTTAATGAATTAGAGCTGGCAATTAATAATCTTACTACTGCTAGGGCATGACGGCGTAATTTAAAAGGATCTTTTACTCCTGTTGGACGCTGGCCAATAGCGAAAATACCTACTAAAGTATCTAGTCGATCAGCAAGAGATAAACTAAGTCCTAATCTAGATTCGGGTAAGGTATCATTGGCAAAACGGGGTAAATATTGCTCATACAAGGCTAAAGCAACCTCCTTATCTTCACCATCATTTAGTGCATAATAATAACCCATTAAGCCTTGCAATTCAGGAAACTCACCAACCATACCTGTTAAAAGATCACATTTACTTAATTCAGCAGCACGTAATGCATTTTGCTTATTTAAATTTAACTGCTGCGCTAAGTCATTCATCATGATTTGAATCCGAGTTGATTTATCCAGTAAAGTCCCTAACTTTGCTTGAAATATCACTTTAGCAGTTGCAGCAAGGTGGTGGCTTAACGGCTGCTTTTTATCCTGTTCAAAAAAGAATGCTGCATCACTTAAGCGTGCGCGCATGACTTTTTCATTACCTGCAATAACTTGAGTCGGATCAGTACTGCGAATATTGGCTACAGTTAAAAAACTAGATAACAGTTGGCCTTTTTTATCCTTAAGCGCAAAACATTTTTGATGAGTTTGCATAGCAGCAATTAATGTTTCAGCAGGAACAGTTAAAAATTCTTTATCAAAATGAGCAACTAAAACCTCTGGCCATTCAACAATAGATGTCACCTCATTAATTAAATCCTCAGTAATTACCGCTTCCGCTTGATATTCAGCAGCTTTCTCTTCAATTTGTTTGAGAATACTTTCTCGCCGTTTAGCAAAATCAGCCATGACATAAGCATCTTGTAAGAGCGATTCGTAATGGCGCGGATTATCTATAGGAATTGCTTGTGGGGCATGAAAACGATGTCCATAGGTATGACGTCCAGTTTGCACACCTAAAATTTGACAAGGCAAGATATCTTTACCTAATAGCATAACCGCCCAATGCACAGGGCGAGCAAACTCTTCATCACCCTCACCCCAGCGCATAGGTTTTACAATAGGAAGTTTAGTTAATGCTTCTTTAATAAGGTTAGGCAATAATGTACTGACTTTAGCACCTGCAACATCCGATTCATAAATAACCCACTCCCCTTTATCTGTCTTACTTATACTTAATGCTTCAACATTAACCCCACAAGATTTGGCAAACCCTAAAAGGGCGGGAGTTGGCTCATTTTGAGCATTATATGCTGCGACTTTAGCTGGCCCTCTTTTTATGATCCGTTGTGTTGGCTGCTCATTAATTAAGTCTGTAATCAGAATAGCTAAACGACGCGGTGCTGCGAAAGCCGTGATTGTATTAAAACCAAGCTGAAGTTTATTTAAAGCTGCTGTTATATTGCTAATTAAGGCTTCGCTAAGTGCTGAAACAGCACCAGAGGGAAGCTCTTCACAACCTAATTCAAATAGAAAATCATTGACCATCGTTCACCTTTAACATAGGAAAATTTAACGCTTCACGCGCATTATAATAAATTTGGGCTACAGCCCGTGAAAGCTGCCTTACTCTTAAGATATAGCGCTGTCTTTCTGTCACTGAAATAGCACGCCTGGCGTCTAAAAGGTTAAATACATGTGAGGCTTTAATTACCATTTCGTACGCTGGTAAGGGTAATTTTAGATCAATTAGTTTTTCTGCCTCTTTTTCATAGTAATCAAAATGCTGAAAAAGAATATCAATATTTGCATGTTCAAAGTTATAAGCTGACATCTCAACTTCATTTTGATGAAAAACATCACCATAAGTAATAATACCTTCTTTAGTAATACTCCAAGGTAATTCAAATAAATTATCAACCCCTAAGATAAACATTGCTAAACGTTCTAAACCATACGTTAATTCACCTGTTATAGGCTTACAAGGCAGACCACCTATTTGCTGAAAATAAGTAAACTGCGATACTTCCATGCCATTTTGCCAGACTTCCCAACCAAGGCCCCAAGCACCTAATGTTGGTGACTCCCAGTTATCTTCTACAAAACGAATATCATCGACTAGGGGGTCAACGCCAAGAGCCCGTAACGAATCTAAATACTTTTCTTGAATATCCAAGGGTGAGGGCTTCAAAATAACTTGAAATTGATAATAATGTTGAACCCGATTAGGATTTTCACCATAACGACCATCTGTTGGCCTACGAGATGGTTGTACATACGCAGCCGCCCAGGGCTCAGGGCCAATGGCACGTAAAAATGTTGCTGGATGGAAAGTACCAGCGCCTACTTCCATATCGAGTGGTTGTAAAATAACACAACCTTGTTTAGCCCAGTAAGTTTGTAAGGTCAAAATAATATCTTGAAAAGTCTTAATCTGCGTCATTTAATCTTAATACCTCGTCTAAAAGAGGATGGCTTAATTTTGCCATGTTTTTTAAAAATAGGAGCAATAGATTCAATAAACTTCATTACTAGTTAATTAACGTGAATTTAATCTGGATCCCATACAAATGCTTCACATTTTACGAGATAACGTTCATTTAGCGACATAAAAGAGCCTTGGTCTCTTTCATGTCGAACTCACGTTAATTACTACTTCATTCCACGAGTCTTCTTCAAACAGCCAAAAACGAAGCAGTGTAAATCAGTATTGAAAGCATCAGAGTGTACACGAATTATATAAGTATTTTAACTAGGCATGAGGCTTAGAATTTAAATCTTATGTAAATTAATACAGGCTCCAGCTGAAAAAATGCACTGTAGCCTGTGAGAGAAAGGAATTTTGTTAGCTTAATAGTCTATTAAATTACTGTTGAGAACCGTTATTACCACTAGCAGCTTTACTAATTAAATCTTGTAATGTTTCAGGACTTGCTGCGCCTGGAATAAAGGTTGGCTGTGTGCCTTGCTTAAATTGTCCTGCCGGTGTGGAGGCAATTACAAAAGCAGGTGTACCCATTAACCGTAATTTTTCCGCAAGCTGACGATTAGCATCAAGTGCATCAGTTACAGTTTTGCTATTCATATCAGTTTTAAATTTATTCATATCCAAGCCAATTGACTTAGCAGCATTTTCAATGAGTTGATCATTTAACCGCTGATCTTGTTTGAATAAGGCTTCATGCATTTGCAAGTATTTACCCTGCATTGCAGCAGCTAATGCAGCACGAGAGGCATTATCTGAACTTTTACCAAATATAGGAAACTCTTTATAAATAACACGTAGATTACTATTCTTTTTAATTAAATCAGCGATAACAGGCGACATTTTTTTGCAATGAATACATTGATAGTCAAAAAACTCAACGAGCGTTACGTCCCCTTTAGGATTACCTACTACAGTTAATGGATCATTGAATAACTGCTGCGTATTTGCTGAAATCGCTTGCTGAGCTTCTTGCTGCATGGATTGTTGCTGCTTTTGCTGTAGAGCTTGCGAAGCTTCAATAAGGACTTCTGGATTTTTAACTAGATAATCATGTACAACTTTTTGAATATCTTGCTTTTGTGCGTCCGTGAAGCTACTGGTTGTTGAATTAGTATTACTACTATCAGCAGCCATCAATGTTGGTGAAACAATTGTTGCCATCAGCGCACTTGCTGTTACTAATGTTTTTAATTTCACAACTTTCCCCTTTTTTTATTTTGCGATGCGAAACGTAGCATCGGCTACGTTTAAATTCAAGCTAAGTTTAACTGAAAGGATTGTTGAGGCAAGTCCTTTTATTTTAAAAGATTACAATGCATACCCAAAATTTATTTTCTGCGTAGATTGGGCTAAATGAAGTGCAGCTCAATAAATATGAATAGACTACATGCCTTATGACTCAAAATGTTGTTGGACTGCGCTAAGCTTAGCCCAACCTACCTTGGTAGGCAATTTTCTAATAAACTGTTGCACTTCAAACGTGAACGCAGCTTCCCACCTGCGCGGGAATGACATACCGGTAGCATTATAGGTACAATAATTATAAAAAATTTGCTTATTTTTTACTTTTGTCTTTCCCGCGTAGGCGGGAATCCATTGTGCAAACTACAGCAGAGTTCATTATAAAAGGCTATCATCTAGCCCTATTTAAGAACAACCCTCTAAAAAGGTTAAATTAGCATATGCTAGAACCAACCATTTTATACCATGAAGTTTAAATCTAACCTGTACACGAGTATGAGCCCCACTCCCTTCCACTGATAAAACTTTACCTTGACCAAATTTTGCATGTGATACATTCTGGCCTATTTTTACGCCTGCTTCTTTAGCCGTCATTAAACTGGGCCTCTGATCAGATGTTTTAATAACAGGCGTTTGAAAGCGAGCTCCAACCCGTATTTCTTCTAACAGCTCTACTGGAATTTCTCTTAAGAAGCGGGAAGGCTTATGATACTCTTCCCGACCATATTGTCTGCGAATCTCTGCATAAGTTATGATAAGCCTTTTCATTGCACGCGTCATACCCACATAGCATAAACGTCGCTCTTCTTCTAAACGGCCGGGCTCCTCAACAGATTGCTTGCTGGGAAATAACCCTTCTTCTAAACCAACTAAAAATACTAATGGAAATTCTAAACCTTTGGCAGCATGTAAAGTCATTAAATGCACATATTGTTCATGTGCCGCTGCTTGCATCTCTCCTGCTTCTAAAGATGCATGCGATAAAAATGCAGTCAATAGTGACATAGGCTCATTCATGTCTTGTTCATAACGAAATTGCTTAGCAGCATTAATTAATTCTTGTAAGTTATCTAAGCGAGACTCCGCCTTATCATTTTTCACTTTAGCAAAGTGATCATATAAGCCACTTTCTTGAATAACAGTACTAATTTGCTCATCTAATTCATGCGTTTTTGTTTTTTCACGTAAGTTAACAATCAACGTAACGAATTTCATTAAGGCAAGTGCTGCGCGCGAGGGCAACATTTTTTCTTGTAACATCTTATTGGTTGCTTGCCATAATGATGATTGCTGCGATTTTGCTCGTTCACGTATTTCATCAAGGGTCTTTTCACCAATGCCCCGTGCTGGAAAATTAATAACACGTTCAAAAGCAGGATCATCATGAAAATTAACAAGCAATCTTAAATAAGCCAATGTATCTTTAATTTCTGCACGTTCAAAGAAGCGAACCCCGCCATGTATTCGATAAGCAATTCCAGCCCGCAATAACGCCTCTTCTATTACACGCGATTGGGCATTAGAGCGATATAATACAGCAATTTCATTAGGATTGACGCCATTTTGAATAGCCATATTAATACGTTCACTAACAAAACGTGCCTCATCTAATTCGTTAAAAGCACTATAGACAACAATTTTTTCACCTGCTGTCCCTTGCGTCCATAATTCCTTACCCATACGCGCATTATTATTTTCAATTAGTGCATTAGCAGCATTAAGAATAGTAGAAGTTGAACGATAATTTTGTTCTAATCGAATGACTTCTGTTTGTTTAAAATCTTGAGAAAACTGCTGAATATTTTCTACTTTAGCACCACGCCAGCTATAAATTGATTGATCATCATCACCTACTGCCATTACTGATGCATGCTCGCCAGCAAGAAGACGAATCCAAGCATACTGAATAGCATTCGTATCTTGAAATTCATCTACCAAAATTGCTTGAAAACGGTGTTGGTAATGAGACAAAATATCTGGATTATTGCGTAATAATTCATGCGTACGTAATAATAATTCTGCGAAGTCAATTACCCCTGCCTGAGCACAAGCCTCTTCATAGTGTTTATAAATTTGAATAAGTGTACGTGTTGGACCATAAGATAAAGGCTGGATATGATGTGGACGTAAGCCTTCATCTTTTTTACTGTTTATAAAAGCTTGGGCCTGCTTAAATGGCCACTGATCAGGATCTAATCTTAACGCAGCGATAACTCGTTTGATTATTCTTATTTGGTCTTCACTATCTAAGATATGGAAATGCTCAGGTAAATTAGCCGCTTGGTAATGACGTCGTAATAAGCGGTGACAAAGACTATGAAATGTTCCTACCCATAAGCCCATTACAGGAACATTTAATAAATGATTAAGGCGAGCTTTCATTTCACCTGCAGCTTTATTGGTAAAAGTTACAGCTAAAATAGCATGAGGAGACATCAAATAATGTTCTATTAGCCAAGCAATACGACTGATTAGAACACGTGTTTTACCACTACCTGCACCAGCTAAAACCAAAATATTTCCTAAGGGTGCAGTTACTGCCTGACGTTGTTGTTGATTTAATCCATCAAGTAAAGCTGCCATGGGTTGACTCATTGTTAATACTAAAGGCGCATTATCTTTAATTTACATGATAAAAACAAAGCTTTAAGCCGATTATTTTAAAATGTTATGAAGCACTATTAGTTAGTTAATTGTAAATTAATCTAATATTAGTTTATATGTTTATTTATTAAACATAGACTATAGATATTCAAGGAGCTTAAAAATTTAATTTAAAATGACAATTTTTGAGTAAAAATTGAAGAATTATTAGGTAGGCGCTTTTTAACCTTTACTTGGCCAGGGAAACAGTGAGATAGATGACTGGATCCCTGGATAAATCATGGAAGCTGATGAACTATTAGAGAATTTAGTGGCGTATTAAGAACGTTGGTGGACTTAGGAATATGGGTGGAGCCTTAATAGCTTTTAAATTTTTGGTCAAATAAAAGAAATTTTTTACCTTTATTCAATATAAGAGAATATTATGCAAAATCTTTATCCTGTTATTAAGCCCTATGCTTGCCACGAATTACCCGTGGGTGCGCCACATATACTCTATGTTGAGGAAGTAGGTAATCCCAATGGAATTCCGGTAATAATCTTGCATCCCGGCCCGGGAGCAGGAGGTGATTCTACTCTACGTCGCTTTTTTGACCCCGAACTTTATCGAATTATAATTTTTGATCAGCGAGGCTGCGGCCGGTCTGTGCCTCATGCTACTATTGAAAATAATACTACTGAGCAATTAATTTCAGATATTGAAACGATACGTAATTTTTTGCAATTAGATCGCATTATACTTTTTGGTATTGGCTGGGGCAGCTTACTTGCCCTTTTATATACTCAGCAATATGCCTCTCAAGTTAGTAGTTTAATATTACAATGTGTTTTTTTAGGAAGTCAGCAAGAAATTAGCTGGTTTTATAGCAATGGCGCTAATAATGTTTATCCTGATTATTGGAAAGGCTTTTGTGAGTTAGCCTCATCCAATAAGGGCGAAAAAATTATTCAATATTATGCTAATTGCCTACAAGGAGATAATGAGGTAGCACGCATGGCTGCCGCTAAAAGTTGGGCTCTCTGGCAGGCTCGTTGCAGTTGTTTACAGGTCCACCCCAGTCTTATTGAAGAACAAACAGAACCTCACTTTGCACTTGCGTTAGCAACCCTACAAACTTATTACTTAAATAATGATTATTTTCTTAACAACAATCAAATTTTAAACCATATTGATAAAATAAAGTATATTGCAGCTTACCTAATTCATGGACGTTATGATATGGTATGCCCTTTAACTAACGCTTGCGTGTTACATCAAGCTATGCCTTTATCTGAATTAAGTATCGTTAGGGAAGCAGGCCACTCTTATCATGAAATGGGTATCATTGATGCTATTATTACAGCCACCAAGCACATTGCTTATAAGAATAAAGACTTATGTTAATTGTTATCCAACGTGTTAAACATGCCCAAGTTGATGTTAATCAAACAACTATTGCTAAAATAAACCATGGTTTATTAATTTTGTGTGGCTTTGCCCCTTTAGATTCAGAAAAAACACTTCATGCAATGCTAACTAAATGCTTAAAGTATCGTATATTTGATGACTCTGAAGGGAAAATGAATTTAAATATCTCCCAAGTGCAAGGCGGTTTATTACTTGTACCACAGTTTACTTTGCTCGCGGAAACTAGTTCAGGCTTGCGTCCAAGTTTCTCTAAAGCAGCTTCACCATTACAAGGCAAGCAACTATTTGAGCGATTAACTGTATTAGCAACAGAAATGTATAATCCAGTCGCTTTTGGTGAATTTGGTGCCGATATGCAAGTTCATTTATGTAATGATGGCCCTGTTACATTCGTTATGGAATTTTGATATAGTTTCGCCTGCTAATCTTTAATTAATCACGCCTTATCTAAAGCTGAGTAACAAAGGCTATAACAGCTTCATTTGATATGATTAATTGCTACAGTTTGCAAGTCTATTAAAGTGGTGTAACATCAAATTAATTCTTAAAAAAAAGAAAAATTATCATGCGCTTAAATGTAAAGCTAACCGCTGTACTAAGCTCCCTATTTTTGTCTAGTTGCATTCATACCGGAACTAATCCAGATGATCCTTATGAACCACTTAATCGAAAAGTTCATAATTTTAATATGGCTTTTGATGCAACTATGCTAAAACCACCAGCTAAGCTTTATACAGCCGTTGTTCCTGCCCCAGTTCGAGCAAGCGTTAATAATTTTTATAACAATATTAATATGATACCTACAGTTGCCAATGATCTTTTACAGGCTGATTTTAATTATGCACTTAAAGATACATGGCGCTTCTTTATTAATTCTACTTTTGGTATTGGCGGCTTATTTGATGTTGCTAACGATTTTGGCTTACCTTCTCACAGTAATGATTTAGGCCTTACTTTAGCGAAATGGGGACATAAAAAATCAGCTTATTTAGTTATTCCCTTCTTAGGTCCGAGTACTATTCGTGATGGTGCAGGTATGCTAGGAGACTATTTTTTAACGCCATACTCTTATATAAGCTTTGATAACTATATCATCCTTTATAGCTTATTAGGCTTACGCTATATCGATTTACGAGCACAATATTTAGATAAGGAGCGTGTGCTTGAAGAAGCACTTGATAAATATACCTTCTTAAGAGATGCATATTTACAAAATCGCAATTACCGCATTACAGGCGAGCTCGCTACAAATGATTCTGATACCGATGAATTGTATGTCGATGGTGATGATGAAGATGAAGGAGAGGCAGGCGCAGATTATGTTGACGATGAAGATCAAGAAGCAGGCAGTGATTATATTGATGACGAAAGCTCAGAAAAAGTCATAAAAGATAAAAAAATTGATGAGATATCGGGTAATTTAGCTAATCAGGCAGCAGCTAAATCGGCTAGAAATACTATTGATATTCCTGCTACACAGTCGGTTGAGCAAGCAATTAATTCCAAGGATAAAGTAATTACTATTCCTAAAAAGTCAGCAAGCTAATAAAGACTTAACTATATTAGGCTTCTTTTCACACCGTCAGTGATGAGGCAAGGTCAGTCAAAAAAAGGACTAAAAAAACGCAGTGTATATTAAGTACATGAGCATCCCCATCTACATAGAAATAAGCTTTTTTGAAGACCTTTTTTGGCCGAGATGAGCCCTCAATGGCAGTTTGGAAAGAAGTCTATTTTAGAAAGTTAATAAAGGGAGCATTCTTATAAGCACTCTGGCCTATTTTTTTATAGTGATTTTACGCTAAAATAAGTCACTTTGAGCCTTTTAAGTAGGTCATGTAATTATTTGACCTGCTAATTTTAAAGAAGTAATTTAATGCTACATATTGCTTTATATCAACCAGAGATTCCTCCTAATACTGGTAATATTATTCGCCTATGTGCCAACAGTGGCGCTAAGCTTCATTTAATTCATCCGCTAGGTTTTACACTTGATGATAAACGTATGCGGCGAGCGGGCCTAGATTATCACGAGTGGGCAAATATAATTCATTATGATAGTGAAGAAATTTTTATCGAGCAAAATAAAGAGCGGCGGATTTTGGCTTGCTCTACCAAAGGTAGCCAAAATTATCATACGATAACATATCAAGATGAAGATCTTTTACTATTTGGGCCAGAAACACGCGGCTTACCAAAGACCATGCTTGAGCGCTACCTAGCAATCCGTATTCCTATGCATGAAAATAGCCGTAGTTTAAATTTATCTAATGCTGTAGCAATTATCTTGTTTGAAGCATGGCGGCAATTAGGCTTTACTTAAAACGCGAGTTCTATTTAGAATTCGCGTTTAAAACCTGTGTTTCTAAAAATTTTAAATAATTGCCCGTAATATCAATACCTGTTTCAGCCATTATCTCTTTCGCGCATGTAGGGCTGGTAACATTAATTTCGGTAAGATAATCACCAATAACGTCAATACCAACAAAATAGAGTCCCATTTTTTTTAATGTTGGTGCAAGTTGTTGGCATATGAAACGATCACGCTCACTAATAGGCACAACCTTCCCCTGTCCCCCAGCTGCCAAATTACCACGTAGCTCACCTTTAACTGGTATACGTGCTAAAGCATAAGGAACTGGCTCACCATTGATAACAATAATTCTCTTATCACCTGATGTTTTTATCTCAGAGATATACTGCTGTGCCATAATACTTAATGTCTGCTGGCGAGTTAATACTTCTAAAATAACAGATAAATTATCACCCTTCTCATCAACATGAAAAATAGCTTGCCCACCCATTCCTTCTAGCGGTTTATAAATAACATTTTGATGCTCTTGCCAAAATTTACGTAGATTGCTTATATTTTTAGATACTAATGTAGGTGGGCAACATGCTTGAAAGTTAAGTGTAAAAAATTTCTCATTGGCATCACGCAAACTTTGAGGTTTATTCGCAACCAAAACGCCTGCACGTTCAGCCAGTTCTAATGCGTAAGTATTATAAATATATTCTAAATCAAATGGGGGGTCTTTACGCATTAGAATAATATCAAAATCGCTTAAAGGAAGCTCACCTATGGCTTTTGTCTCAGCCCATGGTGTTTTATTCTCATCAATAATGAAAATAGTATTCATCTGTGCATAGGCTTGTCCTGCACGACAACTAATATCTATGGGAGTAAAATAAGCGCAAGTCCAACCCAAGTGTTGGGCACTCTTTAACATAGCGATAGTTGTATCCTTATAAGGCTTAATTAAATGCAGTGGATCCATTAACACTGCTAATTTCATTATTCACCTCCAATAGCAGCAATTTCTCGCGCCGCTGCAAGTGCCGCTAATCGAGCAATGACGCCATAGGCATAAAAACGATTGGGGCAATCAAGAGGATCCCTGTCATAACGAGGCATATTACAAGGTTGTTTAAATGCTAGGGGTTCAAAATGCATGCCTGGTGCATTTAAGTTTTCATTGGTCCCACGACCTTGATGCACACGATAAAATCCTCCGACGACAAATTGACCTATCATATAAACTACAGGCTCAGCAACAGAGCCATTTGCCATTGTTTCAAAAGAATAAATCCCTTCTTGAACGATCACTCTACTGACTTTCTGACTGCCTTTACTTGCCGCCATACGCGTTCGTTGTTTACGGTTTAATTGTCGCAATTCCTCTGCATCATGAATCATCATTACACTCATGCCATAGGTACCATTATCTGCTTTAATAGCCAAGAAAGGTTCTTCCTTAATACCATAATATTCATATTTTTCTTTAACTAACAAGAATAATTTACTAGCCTCTTCAGCTAATTCATTAAGCCCTTCTTGTGCCATGAAATCAACATTATTAACGGCCTTAAAATAAGGATTAATTAGCCATTGATCTAGATTAACTAATTCAGCAAACTCGCTAGCAACTTGATCAAAAAAACTAAAATGAGTTGACTTTAAACGATTAAACCATCCTAACTGCGCGGTTGGGCGAATTCGTTGTTGTATCCCTTGTAAAATAGGTGGTATTCCAGTTGATAAATCATTATTAAGCACAATAATACAAGGTTCAAAATCCTCTAATTTTACTTTATTACCCTCTCGAATTAGTGGCTCAACTAATAACAATTCTCCATCTTCAGTAGTCATTTCTTGTGGCATTATTATTTCAGGATTAAGACTACCAATACGAACAATAAAACCTGCTTTAACTAAAATATCTCTTAATACATTTAGACTTTTTAAATAAAATTGATTACGCGTGTGACTTTCTGGTAGTAAAAGAATGCGTTTACAGTTAGGCAAATAATCAAATAAAACAGATTGCATTGCTTGTACACAAAGTGGCAGAAAATCTGGGTTAAGATTATTAAAACCTGCGGGAAATAAATTAGTATCTACTGGTGCTAATTTAAACCCAGCATGGCGTAAATCAACTGAAGAGGTAAGTGGCGGCGGTGTTTCTTGCCATCTTTGTCTAAACCAAGATTCTATGGTTGCTACCTGGCTCAAAATAACTTTTTCTATATGATAAAGAGGCCCAAAATTTACTGTCGTTAAATGTGGAACTGGAATAGTATCAGAAAGCATGATTCTCTCACTTGTCATTGAGATAGAACAATTGGTTAACAAGAGCTCGTTTGATTAAAAGAATATAGGATAACGATGAAAAAGGTATTAGAAAAGGGTTAGAATATTAAATAACTGTGAATAAACAATTTTTCTAAGAGTCCCTCTTTGCTATTTCCATCTCATTTCCATCAATTTTTCAATAACTTTACTTAGTAAATAATTTACCTATTTGTTTAAATATAGCAACATATGATTTAACGTAATACTTAATTCGTGTTTTAGTTTTAAATATCCAACTAGATTAATAGCTAAAGCATATAAATATGAGATTTATCTCAGGGTGTTAGCATGGTTGATTTTAATGCATTATATACGCCAGGAAGTACAGAGCTAAATTTATCTGGAAAAGATGTCAGCGCGGATGATATAACAGATCTTATTACTTTTCTTAAAAGCCATCCCAACATTACCAGTTTAGATTTAAGCCGTAACAATTTAGGCCCCATAGGCGCAAAGAACTTAGTTAGAGCATTAAGAGAAGAGAAAATTAAAGTAACAACTTTGAATTTAAGTAATAATTATCTTGGTAAAGCTGGTATAGAAAACTTTGCTATACATAATGATTCGATCACTGATGTGGATCTTAGCTTTAACCAGGGTGGGCCAGAATCTCTAAAACTCTTTGCTAAGTACAATAATAAAGTAACCACTCTTAATTTTAATTTAAACGATGTTGGCGATGCAGGCTTAATAGCTTTCAGTCAACTTAATAGTACGGTGCGTCACTTAACGATAAATTACAATAATATTAGCCCTGTTGGGGTATTAGAATTTTGCAGACATAACACAAAAATTAATACAATAACCCTGCAAGGCAATAAACTTGATGATAATAGTGCTAAAGCCTTAGCTTGCAATACCTATATACAATTTGCCGATTTAAATAGTAACCGAAATGTAACACAACTTGGCAAACGGGCTCTTCATGAAACCAGATCAGAGGTTAAAGCAAATTACGGTAAAGAGCTAGGTATAATAGAAAAACAACCTAAAACTATTTCCTTGCTTAAGTTATCTGCCAATAGTACTGATAAGTTTTTCAGAAGAAATAGTGTCGATCCGAATACTTTAGTAGAGGATTTTGATTTACCAAATGACGTTAGCAGTGAGTTTAATATTGAAAACTAACAGACTCACTTTTAGTTTAATTTAAGTTAACCAATCATATGCCATTCTATAGCTTTATCAGTTTAAAACTGAATTTTGCTTAATTAGTCACAACTACTTATACTCCAAGTTTATTGTTCATCTAGAAGTAAGTTAAATGAGAAAACAACTAAATGTACTACAAGCAGGGAAAGCTTTATTACTTCTTCTTCTTTTAGGCTTTATTTGGGGGTCAGGTTATAGCTTAGCTCGCTATGCTATGTTAAATCAGGTCTCACCTCTTGGTTATGCTTTCTGGCAATCCGCAGGACCTGCCTTTTTACTGACTTTATTATGTCTTTTTAAAAAAAGAAAAGCACTTTTTCAATTTTCTTATTGGCCTTATTATTATGCATGCGGTCTATTAGGTATCGCTGTTCCTAATACTAATATGTATTTTATTGCTCCTCATATTCCAGCAGGTTTATTAGCTGTGCTAGTTAATATTGTGCCGCTCCTCGTTTATCCCTTAGCTTTAATTTTTAGACAGGAGCGATTCGATTTAGGACGCATTACCGCGGTATTTTTGGGCGTATTCGGTATTTTACTTATCTTATCACCAGCCAATGCAGGCCTTACAACACATTGGGCAGTCATTGCTTTGATAAGCCCTCTAGCCTTTGCTATTTGTTCTATTTTTATAAGTATTTACCAACCAAAATCTGTTGATGCACTTTCTGCAGCCTGCGGTATGTTAATTACCGCCACTTTCATGCTTATACCTGTCATTTGTAAACAACATGCCTTTTATTCTCTTATGCCGCCCATGACGCTACCTAAACAAGCTATTTTATTAGAGATTATATTATCTACGTTAGGATATATTCTTTTCTTTAAGCTCATAAATTTTGCAGGTCCGGTATTTTATAGTTTAACGGGTGGCGCAGTTGCTTTAACGGGTCTATTTTGGGGGTTTATTATTTTTCATGAAATTCCTACCCAATCTCAAATGATTGCAATTGCCTGCATAATTATTGCTATTGTTTTGTTATCATGGCGTCAATCACAACAAACAAACTATTTAATTAAGGAAGCTTGTTACCCTTCATGAATCTAAATTGGATAAAAAGAAAATGTTAAATGAATTAGCGCAGCAGTTTAGTAACCAAATTATAAATTTCAACTACCTTTTATTGCTTATTAATGCTCTATTACATGTCATATTTGCCGGTGCAGTAGCTAGAGATGCAGGTAGTTTAACCAAAACTGGCCAAAGGTTAGCTTTAGTTTCAGCTCCCAGTTGGGCTTTTGCTACTTTAATTGGTGGAATTGTTACTGCTGCTATTTATTGGTTTATTCATCATTCGACATTAACTCGGCCTTCACTAAGAGAATTTTTATGACTAATCAACCGATACAAACTATTGATGTTCATGAATTAAAACGTCTACTTGATCATAATGTAAAGCTTTGCCTTATTGATGTTAGAACATCTGAGGAATGGCAGGAAGTGCATATTCCAAATGCCATTCATCTGCCTAAAGATGAACTTATTAATAGCATTGCAACTCATGTACCTGATTTAGAACAGCCTATTTATTTACATTGCAAAGCAGGTATACGTTCATTCGATGCTGCCCAAAAATTGCAAGAAATGGGTTATAAACATGTATATTCTGTCAATGGTGGTATTATTGATTGGATACAACATAATTATCCTATTATTCAGCAATAAATAAGATAGGCTAATTCAATTAAACACTACCCGAAGGTAGTGTTTATTAATTACATCGTTGAAGTTACCTTAGTCTCTACTACTTCATCCTTTTCACCCTTTTTTGATGACGGGTTAGTAGTAGGAGTGGTGGTAGATGGATTTTCAGGTACAGACCCACTAAACATTCTAAAAATACTCTTTGAGTGCTGTTCTACCTTAGCTTTTTCTTTAGCGTGTTGAACTTTCTGCTCAGCTCTTACTTCAGTATTTTCTTTTGCACTTTTGTGAGCCTCTAATGAAGTGTTATGATTAAGATCAATCACTGTGTTAAACAATTCATGCAAATCCAATTTCTTAATACTTGAGAATGGCGTTTCTTCACGTACATATTCTAAAGAAGCATTTTCATAAATATAAGGCATTAGATACTTATGCGCATAGCCAACCAGGGATAGTTTACTTGCATTATCCAACTTCACTTCAGTATCTTTTTCACTTTCGAGAATGAGACCAACTGCACGTCGCAACCCATTATATAAATTACTGGCACTTGGATCACGGAAGGTATACGTTTTAGAAATTTGATCGAGAATAGCAAGCGCTATACCAGTGAAACATCTCGCTCTTTTGTTATCAGTTAAAGTGTCTTTAGAAAATCCTAGTGTTGTAGACGTATCAAGATCATCAAGTAATTTCCATAAAAATTCAACTTGGGTATTACGAGGTTTATCTAGCTTACTAATTGCTTTAAATAAAGTTGCGTCTGGTTTGTCTGATGAGTGGGTATAATCTGCGTCAATAAGTTGATGGTATTTTAATAAATTCACCGTCTCATTAAGCAGTATCCTTTTTATATCCGAAAGAGGTTTTACATCGAAACTCATTTCCTTTCTCCTTAAACTCCATAAAAATATCACGTGAGATTCAGCTCACTTACCCAGTGTAAACCAATTAAAAGATTTCGTCATGCATTTTGTTTATACTATCTTACCAAATTGTAACCTACTGATTTTATGTTAAATATTTATTACAATCATCAAAATTTGTTTTTTAAATAACTATTTTGTATATTAAAAATAACTTATTTAAATCTTTACTATTTACCTTAGAGATAATCTTCCTTAGCATGTTAAGCCATCACTTAATTTTGTATAATATAGCGGTCTTTGAAACAAACTACTTATAGAGTGAACACAGGTTAATAATAGGAATTATCCATTAGACTTCTTTGGAAGCTCGCTACAGAGAATGCAGCGCGAGAAGACACGGAGCGCCGAACTAGAATGTAAACATGAGTACATGAGAATTTGAGCACCGTATCAACGAAGCAATGCGCGTTTGTAGTAGAGTTTTGGAATAAGTCTATTTTTTTAACCATAAAATTTGAGGTAATAATGAAGAGACTAGTTTTTTTCTTTTTAACTGTCTGCTTTAATACAGTTTTTGCACAAACGTCTCCTCCCAAACTTATTGTTCAAATTGTAATTGATCAATTACGTGGTGATTTACTTCATCAATATCAAACTCAATTTGAGTCCCTTGGATTTAATTATCTTTTAAAGAGTAGTATTGATTTTAGTAATGCTCATCATCCACATGCTAATACAGTTACCTGCGTTGGCCATGCCACCATTGCAACGGGTAGCTATCCTTCCTTACATGGGATTGTTGCAAATGATTGGTTTGATCGACAAACAAAAGCCTACACCTATTGTGTGGAAGATTTAACAACTTTTATTCTCCCTACAGCCAGAACAAAAGTAGCGTTAGCTGGACGCTCGCCTCGTAATTTACAAATGTCTACTATTAGTGATGAAATTGTCCTTGCCCAAAAAGGGCGGGCTTTCGCCGTGTCTTTAAAAGATAGAGCCTCTATTACGCTTGCAGGACATGTCGGCAAAGCGTTTTGGTTTGACAAAGAACATGGAGGTTTTATTACAAGTAATTATTATTATACTCAATACCCTACTTGGGTAGAAGATTGGAATCGAAATTATAGAAATAATTTTGAAGACTGGGACTTAAGTAAACAACGCCAATATTATCGCTTTGCAAGTACGCCGCTTTTTAAAAATCGTTTTACTGGTTTTGGTCAAACTTTTCCTCATCACTTAGGCTCAGATAATCATAAGCTGTATTATAAATATTTGTCCATGACGCCTTATGCAGATGAATTAACAGCTGATTTCGCTTTAAAACTTATTCAGCAAGAAAAATTAGGATCATCAAATAATCAAACCGATTACATTGGTATTAGCTTTTCAGCCACTGATGCTATTGGTCATCAATTTGGCCCCAATAGTTTAGAGTCAGAAGATAATCTACTTCGTCTTGATCATACATTAGCTAAATTTCTAAAAGCCATTGATAAACAAGTTGGTTTACGTAATACGCTCATTATTCTTTCAGCTGATCATGGTGTTTCAGATTCACCAATTTATCTAGCATCTCGTCATTTTGATCAAGTCTTACCGTTAAAGAAAAATGAGGTACGCAACGTCATTGAAACAGTTTTAAAAGAGCGCTTCAATTTACCAGCAACGACGCTGGAATCCTTTGCACCACCCTACCTGTATTTAAATCATGAAATTATTAACGAAAATAAATTATCTATACAGCAAATAAGTACGACGCTTGCTGATGTTTTAAGACAACAACCTGGAATCTTTCAAGCTTACCCTTTACCCATCGCTGGTATTGAAAAAAATTGGTTGAGTAAAAAAGTGGATAAAATGGCATCGCCCAAGCGCTCTGGTGATGTATATATTGTACCACCACCTTATCAATCTCTAGCAAGTCGTGCTGTACGTGTTAATCATGGAACGCCCTGGCAATATGATACCTATGTACCTTTATTATTTGCTAATCCACTTTTTAAAAAACAGCAAGTAACAAGGCCTGTGTTCACAACAGATATTGCACCAACTTTAGCCGCTATTCTAAAAATAAAATTCCCATCAGGAACAGTAGGTAAGCCTTTATCTGAGATTACTCATATTTATGAGGACTAAGCTTGAAATTTATTAATAAGACCTATACTTAATTACTAAGTTAACAACTAAAGTACAACTATGAATAATGTTAGAACATTTATATTATTAGCAAGCTTAACAGCATTATTATTAGTAATTGGTAATTTATTAGGAGGTAAAGGTGGTCTTATGATTGCCTTTATTTTTGCTCTTATTATGAATTTTAGTGCCTATTGGTATTCAGACAAAATTGTTTTGCGCATGTTTAATGCAGAACCCTTAAACGAGAGCCATCCAATTTATAAAATTGTTGCTGATTTAGCGCAAAGAGCTAATACTCCTATGCCTAAAGTTTATTATATTGATAATCCCACACCGAATGCCTTTGCAACAGGACGCAATCCTGAACATGCCAGTATTGCTGTTACTTCAGGACTATTAAGTAGAATGACAACTGAGGAGCTAACCGGTGTTTTAGCTCATGAACTATCACATGTCCTAAACCGCGATACTCTAATTAATGTCATTTCTGCAACCTTAGCGGGGGCTATCGGTAGTATTGCAAATATGTTTATGTGGACGTCCATGCTAAGCCATTCAAGTAATGAAGAACGTCCTAATCCCATTGCAGCCCTTGCTATGATGATACTTGCACCGCTGGCAGCAGGCTTAATTCAGATGGCTGTCTCTCGCTCACGAGAATATGAGGCAGATGCTGCTGGCGCAAAACTATGTGGCCAACCACTATGGTTAGCTAGTGCATTAGGGAAATTAGAGCTTGCTAAACAGCAAGGTCAATTTACTGAAGCTGAGCAACATCCTAATACTGCCCATATGTTTATTGTAAATCCTTTAAGTGGTGAACGGATTGCTGAATTATTTTCAACCCATCCTGTAACTGCTGAACGAATACGTCGCTTACAAGAAATGGCGCGCAGTGGTACTTCTAATTATTAAGATTAATGAGCAGGCTATAATGTTAAGTAGAATAAATTTATTTATATTTAATTTGGATTTTTTACAAAACGCTTCGCATTTTACGGGATAACGTTCGTTTAGCGACATGAAAGAGCCTTCGTCTCTTTCATGTCGTACTCACGTTAATTAGCTAGTGTTACAAACTTTAATTATAATCCATTACATTTGAAGCTTGCGTTGCAGTTCTATTCTTAGCATAATCTGCGACTATCTTTATTGTATTGAGTTTAATATGGCACAGTTAGGTCATTTTATTATTAATCATTGGTTATTATGGGTGCTTTTGTTAATAGTCCTTATTGCTATTTTTATTAATGAATTACTAGAACAAAAAAGGCAAGGGCAAGGAGTTAGTCCACAAATGGCAGTTAAACATATCAATGAAAATGATGCTGTAGTCATTGACTTACGGGACGAAGAAAATTACCGTAAAGGCCATATTGTTAATGCAGTTCGTGCAGCGCCAGAAAGTTTCAATAGTAAGCAAATGGATAAATATAAGACGAAACCGATTATTTTAGTTTGTGCCCAGGGCTTAGAATCAAAAGCGCTAGCTGCTAAATTACGTCAGCAAGGTTTTACACAACCTATGATACTTTCTGGTGGCATTAACGCCTGGCAAAATGCAGATTTACCGCTAGTAAAAGGAAAATAAAATGGCAAATGTAATCATGTATAGCACTTCATACTGTCCTTACTGCATGCGTGCTAAACAACTTCTTGATAGTAAGGGCGTTTCTTATCAAGAAATTCGCGTTGATGAAGAGCCTGAAAAAAGGGAAGAAATGATGGCTAAGAGCGGAAGACGAACCGTTCCTCAAATTTTCATTAACGATCAATCCATAGGTGGCTGTGATGATTTATATGCTCTTGAGAGCAAAGGCCAATTAGATCAACTTTTAAAAGATTAGGAAATATCACTATGAATGACCAAGTAGCTTCACCTGAACAAAATGCAGAAGCACAATTTATGATTCAGCGAGTGTATGTTAAAGATTCCTCTTTTGAAGCGCCAGGTACCCCCGGTGTTTTTCAACAAAAATGGGAACCAGAGCTTACTCTTGATATAAACACTGCGCATAATGTCTTAGAAAAAGATGTTTATGAAGTGGTATTAACTTTAACAGCAACTGTTAAAAATCAAGGTGCCACTGCCTTTTTAGCAGAAGTTAAACAAGCAGGTATCTTTACTATTCAAGGCGCTGTCGGCCCTCAATTGGATCATTTATTAGGTAGCTTCTGTCCTAATATTCTTTTTCCTTATGCACGTGAAGCAATTACTTCGGAAGTGATTCGTGGTAGTTTCCCACAGTTAGTTTTAGCGCCAATTAATTTTGATGCTCTTTATGCGCAACAACTAGAACAGAAGCGCGATCAAGAGACAACATCGGCTCACTAAGCCTAAATTTAAAATGAAAAAGAATACGATTGCCATTTTGGGAGCTGGCTCATGGGGAACTGCGATAGCAATTCACTTAGCTCATTATGGCAATCCAGTTATGTTATGGGCACATTCCCCAGAGCATATAGCAGAAATGCAACGACTAAGGCAGAATAAACGTTACCTGCCTGGCGTTTCTTTTTCTGACTTAATTTCACCTACAGCTGATTTAGCTATCTGTTTAAAGAAAGCATCGTTCATTATTGCTGCGGTACCTTCTCACGCTTTTTGTGAGCTACTAAATAAACTAGATAAACCTATTCATGGCCTTGCTTGGTTAACAAAAGGCTTAGATCCTACTACTAATTATTTACTTAGTGATTTAGTGGCTAAACGATGGGGCCAAGACTACCCTATTGCCGTTATTTCAGGTCCTTCTTTTGCAAAGGAGGTTGCTCATTTCCTTCCTACAGCTGTTACCTTGGCAGGTAACAATTTAGATTTTCAACAGAAATTACAAAGCTTACTGCATCAACAAAATCTACGAGTTTATCTTAGTACAGATATTATTGGCGTTCAGCTTTGCGGTGCTGTTAAAAATATTTTAGCTATTGCGTGTGGTATCAGTGACGGTTTAGGATTTGGAGCCAATACAAAAGCCGCGCTTATTACACGTGGGCTTGCAGAAATGAGCCGGTTAGGGAAGCATTTAGGGGCTCGTGAAGAAACTTTTCAGGGTTTGGCTGGCGTTGGCGATTTAGTTTTAACGTGTACTGATAACCAATCACGCAATCGCCGTTTTGGTCTACAGCTCGGTCAAGGTATAAGTGTTGACGCAGCAGAGAAAGCAATAGGTCAAGTTGTTGAAGGAAAATATAACGCGACACAAGTATGTACCTTGGCACGCCAGTTACAAGTTGAAATGCCAATTTGTTTTCAAGTTGAATCTTTACTTAAAAATGATATTACTCCCGCACAAGCCGTAAGTAATTTAATGAGTCGCTCTGCACGTAACGAGTAATTAGTTTCAGGCCAACTAATAAAATTATATTATTCAAATTAGCTTATTTCTTGTAAATTAACTTTTCATTGAAAATGCTACCATGATGGTCATTGCAGACTGCGGCAGTGCCTAACCACCTTGCTCTGTAAATTGATAATTATTATTTTCCTGCTCTATTGGAAAGTGCTCTTTCAAGTTATCTAACCAAGTTAAACCTGGAATTGGTAATAATTCCCTTAAGAGAAAAGCTGCTAAGCTATTTAATTTAAACGTTGTCTCTGGATCATTTAAGTATTCATTAATTATAATACGCGGATCAAGTATAGAATTCATACTTCTATCCAAATAAGCTTCTAATAATTTTGCTCTTTCAATTTTCGTATTTTCTTGAAATAACGTAAAAATTTTACTGGTCTTGTTTTTTTGATACTCACAAAAAGCTTGAATGCCCTTTTTAGCAGCTGCAATAATAAGCTTCTTCTGCTCATTATTTATTGCTTCTTCAGGTAATAATATTTTTAAATTATTTTTTTGAAATTCAGAATCCGCTATTTCAAGCTTTTTGTGCTTACTCAAATGCGCTAAAACACTTAAAAGCCCAATTAACTCTCTGCGTGAGCTTACCTTAAGTAAATTATTATATCTTATATCAACAAACTGAACAGTCTCTGGTATAACTTCAAGGAGTTCCATTAATTTTTTAGGTTGTGAGCCAACCATTTTTCTCAAATGATTGTAACTTAAGTCTAGCGAAGTCACGTGAGATGGAATATTACGTAATATTTCAATGGCCTGTGGCCCACTTAATTCATATCTAAAAAATAGATGACTTAAGTCTAAAACAGTCACATGTGAAGGAATACTTTGTAGTAATTTAATAACTTGATCTGTTGTAATATCTCTGTATTTGGATTCAGAGAGAAGATGGGCTAAATCTAAAGGAGGAGTTTCATCATCTGGCATATTTTTAATAAGCTGCTCTAGTTTATCAAATTTAGGGACACTCCTATAGTTAGTTATCATATTAAATTTAAGGTCACTTTTATAGTCAGCCATCTTAACGGTCCTCTTTAGGGAAATTACTCTATGACGTCAATCGAGTTAATTTTTAACAGTATTTCATAAAACTCCAAATATCCCTTATTTTAAGAGTAGGCTTTAACTTGGCAAAAAGTAACTAAAAAGCGCTAAATTTTTACAATTTTTTGCTCAAAATTATAATAAGCCCTCACAAACAACAAAAATAACGCCGATTGTATTAATATTTAACACTTAATCGGAGAAATTTCAATTTTTAGTTATAATGACACGTTAATCAATACTGGGCCTTAAGTACTATTAAGCGCCTAAGAGGGTAACATTAGGAATACATAGTATTATAATTTCGCTCGAATATACTATACGTGGCCTGATTTAGAGACATTGAGCATTTATATATTACTTATCAAAATATAATATTTTATTAACTTTATAATAAATAAAGCTGCTCTTTAAGAACGTTATGAAAAGCCAATAAATTGGTGCCCAGGGCCGGAGTCGAACCGGCACGGAGTTTAACCTCCGAGGGATTTTAAGTCCCTTGCGTCTACCTGTTTCGCCACCTGGGCAGGTTTGAAGGCTGAGGCCGGAATCGAACCGGCGTACACGGCTTTGCAGGCCGCTGCATAACCACTCTGCCACACAGCCAAATATCAAGGCCGATTAAAAAAAAAGCGACCGTAGCTGTCGCTTAAATTTGGAGCGGGAAACGAGACTCGAACTCGCGACCCCAACCTTGGCAAGGTTGTGCTCTACCAACTGAGCTATTCCCGCGTCACTACGGGTTGCATTCTACCGAAATCTCTAACACTGTCAATAAGTAACTTCACTTTTTTTTGTTAATTCCGGCCAGGCAATTGTCAAGTAAATTACCATTGACCAAATTGTTAAAATTGCGGCTACATAAAGTGAAACAAAACCTAAAACGCCCCACCAAGATAGAGCCGGATCAAACGCAACTAACAATACTAAAGCAACCATCTGAACGGTCGTTTTTACTTTACCTATATAGCTAACTGTTACACTAGCCCGCCTACCTATCTCAGCCATCCATTCTCGTAGAGCCGAAATAACAATTTCGCGACCAACAATAATAATTGCAGGAAGCGTAATATAATTAATATCTTTAGCGCCTACTAGCAATAAGAGTGTACAAGCAATTAGTAATTTATCTGCAACTGGATCAAGAAAGGCGCCGAATGGCGAAATCATCTTTAATTTACGGGCGAAATAACCATCAAGCCAATCTGTAAAGCTCGCAAAAGCAAATATAATAGCCGCTAAACCATGGGCCCAAGGAAAAGGTAGGTAAAAAACTATAATAAAAATAGGAATTAAAATAATACGTATCAACGTTAAAATATTTGGTAAGCTGGTTAGCGGATTCACGGCACCTCTCCTTTCTTAAAGATCGCTTAGATCTTTAGCATTAACTATTGCAAATAAGCTGACTACTGTTAAAGCGTAAAATAACTTTAATCATTAAACTTCTTCGGAAACTCTATTACAGAGGCGCATTGCTTCGTCGATACAGTGCTTAAATCGTCATGTACTAATGTGTACACGCCGGTTTTGTATTCCGTGCCTTCTCGCACTGCACTCTGTAGCGAGTTTCCAAAGAAATCTCTATTAAACTTTAAGTTACACTGTTTTACTCTAAACAACTATTCAGTAAATAGGATGATGACAGCGTAGGTGTAAGGGCATTAAGCCATATAATTTCTTGTTCCTAATAATAGCGAATATTAATCACTTGTTATATTTAAATATTGAGCTAATTGTGAATAACTACTAAAAACAGCTAAAGCCCCTTTTGCAAGAAGCAAATTAGAATGTTGTTGGTTATAAAAATTTACTCCAATTGCATCCATACCTATTGTTTTAGCCATTTCTATATCGCAAACTGAATCTCCTATCATCACTGCTTCATTAACATCTATATTAAATTCTAATAAAATTTCTTCAAGCATTTGTGGGCAAGGCTTAGGCGGTAACTGTCCTGCACAACGAATCACCTTAAAAAATGAATCTAAACCTGAATTTTGTAAGGCTCGATTAAGACTATTTTGACCTTTGTTACTGGCAATTGCCAAGTAAATGCCTTTTTGATAGAGGTACTCTATAAACTCTTTGGAGCCCGGCATTAAATAAACAGCATAAGGGTGATTAATTAAAGCATGTTGTACAGCTTTTAATAAGTACTCCTGCTCTGTCGAATTTAATTGAGGGAATAACTTCCTTATTGCGTTTACTAGTCCTAATTCAGCAAATTGCCGGGCTAGTTTTTGATCTAGTTCACCGTAATTTAGGTACTTAGCTTCACTAGCAATACAATCAAGTACTTGACCTAAGGTATCACTTAATGTGCCTTCCCAGTCAAATACTACTAAGCGATATTGCTTACTCATAACTTATTAAACTCCGACACGCAATTGTTCTATAGTTTGCGTAAAACGATCATCTAATTTTGCCTCAAAGCGATGCAACTTGCCATTTAGAGTAAATTGAATTGCTCTAGCATGCAAATAAAGCCTTAATTTACCTTTAATCATACTTTGATTTATTAGGGGTTTACCATATTTATCATCACCAATAATTGGATGACCTAAAAAAGCACTATGAACCCTTATTTGATGAGTACGACCCGTTTTAGGAGTCACCTCTACCCAACAGGCATGCTCAAAATTTTCCATTAACTTAAATGAGGTTTGTGAAGGTTTGCCCTGCTCATCAACCGTAACAATACGCTCCCCAGATTTTAGCGTATTCTTGCAAAGATTAGCCCTTACTATTTGTTGATCATTGCCTTCCCATTGATGAGTAAGTAAAGCCCAATAGATTTTAGTTACTTCATGCTTTACTAAAGCCTCTTGAATTGCTCGTAAAACGCTTCTTTTTTTAGCAATTAATAAACAACCAGATGTATCACGATCGAGACGATGCACAAGCTCAAGATAGCTTAAATCGCTGCGTAGCTTTCTTAATGCTTCAATTACACCAAGGCTCAAACCACTTCCTCCATGAACCGCAATACCAGCTGGCTTATTAAGTACTAAAAGCCCATTATCTTCAAAGACAATAGCTTCTTTTAGCTGCTGCTCAAGTTGATTACCTACAAATATAGTCCCTTGATTTGTAACACGAATTGGTGGAATACGAATTGAATCACCTTGCACTAATTTTAATGAAGGCTGGGCTCGTTTTTTGTTAACTCGCACTTCTCCACCTCGGATAATACGATAAATGTGACTTTTAGGAACACCTTTTAAGGTTTTTATTAAATAATTATCAAGCCGTTGCCCTTCATCGTCGGCTTTAATAATCTGATATTGTACATCATTCATTCTTGCTAAACCTATTTGCTGTTGCTTTTTTTTTTGATAATATAAAGAGTCACAAGAATAATTCTTGTGACCGAATTATAACGCATAAATGATTAAAAATGTTTAGTTACTGATAATTAATCGGTAAAACTACTATAGAAAACGCGCTTCTCTTTGGTAAATGATATAAGGAAGCAACCAGTATTTAGAGCCCATTAAATGATAACCATGGCTCTCAGATACCTACGCATGTTAGACATATTTAATACGGAGCTTTGTAAAGAAAATTAAGGAATAACTTAATTTCGAACAAAATACGCTTAAAGCTTCAATTATGCACCATACTAGTTGTGGTGACATGGGTATGGTCTGTCTTTTAATAATAATATTGGACTGCTTAAAGATTATTTTTTGTATGCTTATAAACATGTTAAATGGTAACAGGCTGACTTAATTAAGTGAAAAAATGAATAGCTTTGTACTGACATCTACATTTACGCTTTTTTACTCCAGTAAATCTAATTTATCTTACTACCTTGTTAATACAAGGGATTCAAAATTAAATTTCTGTAAGAAGTATTAAAGCAAGATGGAGAATAACAGGCTATAATAACTATTTATCTAGCCTTACCATTTAAACTTGATTAGTTGTGCTATAGACAGCAAATGAATCGAGTTGAAAGACTGCTAGAGCATTATTAGGGTTTAAAATACTAGATAAAATGATTGAGTTTAAATATTAAGATAATCAAAACGAAAAATCATATTTAGCCAAATCTTAAGTAATGTAAACATCAGAAATTAACAGGTCTAGCATACAGTAATAGATAGCCTTCCACTGTCTTACTTAAGAGTTGTGCCCTTATTGGGGTTTGTAATGGAAAAAATGTTAATAAATGCAACTCAATCGGAGGAAATTAGAGTTGCTTTAGTTAAAGACAATCACTTATATGATTTAGATATTGACTGTCCTTCTGAAATTAAGAAAAAAGGAAATATCTATAAAGCCGTTGTTACTCGCCGCGAGCCTAGTCTTGATGCGGTGTTTGTCGAATATGGCGCTAAAAGACAGGGGTTTTTACCTCTGAAGGAAATCGCGCCTGAATATTTAAGTAAAGATCCACAGAGTTTTGGCGATGATAAGCCGCCTATTACGGCTCTTATCCGTGAAGGCCAAGAGTTATTAATTCAAGTAGATAAAGAAGAAAGAGGTAATAAAGGTGCTGCTTTAACCACCTTTATCACGCTAGCGGGTTGTTATTTAGTCTTAATGCCTAATAATCCTAATTCTGGTGGTATATCACGACGAATTGAAGGCGATGAACGCGATGAATTACGCGAAACATTAAATGCTCTTCAATTACCTGAAGGCATGGGCCTTATTATTCGTACTGCAGGTGTTGGTAAGGGTCAGGATGAATTACAAGCAGATTTAGATATGTTATGCAATCAATGGCAAGCTATTCGTCATGCCTATCAAAATCAGATGGCTCCTTGCCTTATTCATCAAGAAGGCGATGTTATTATTCGCTCCATTCGCGATAATCTTCGAAAATCTGTTTCTGAAATTATTATTGACGACCAAGTTTCCTACGTCAAAGCTAAGCAATATATTGAACAAGTTAAGCCTGATTTTCTGCCCAATGTTAAATTATATAACAATCCCGTTCCTTTATTTAATTGTTATCAAATCGAAAGCCAAATTGAAACAGCTTATCAGCGTGAAGTACTTTTACCATCGGGTGGATCATTGGTAATTGATAGAACAGAAGCCCTCGTATCGATTGATATTAACTCTGCTAAAGCTACAGGTGGCACTGATATTGAAGCTACAGCTTTAAATACTAATCTTGAAGCAGCTGATGAAATTGCTCGTCAGTTACGCCTACGAGATTTAGGTGGGCTAATCGTTATTGATTTTATAGACATGGGCTCTGGTAAAAATCAAAGAGATGTAGAAAATCGGCTTAAAGAAGCCCTTAAAGCAGATCGTGCCCGTATTCAGATAGGTCGAATTTCCCGCTTTGGCTTATTAGAAATGTCTCGCCAACGCTTACGTTTATCTCTAGGAGAAGCTGCACAAGAGATCTGTCCCCGGTGTGAAGGCCGTGGTACAGTCCGTAATATACAATCCCATAGTCTTTCTATTATTCGCTTAATTGAGGAAGAAGCTTTAAAGGATAAAACAGCTGAGGTTCACGTCCAACTACCGGTTGAAATGGCAACATTCATTATGAATGAAAAGCGTGATTTCATCTTAAATATTGAGAAAAGACATAAAGTTTGTATATTAATTATTGCCAATCCTCATATGCAAAGGCCGCAATATAGTATTACACGCTTAAAAGAAGATAATGTCGGTAAAAATAAGAAACCGAGTTATAGTCTCATTCAACAGCCTGAGCTAGATATGGTTCGTGCTAATACTGATTCTGTTAAACTAGATGAACCGGCCGTAAAAACTTTTACACCCTCTTCAACCACTAAAACGCCTACAGCAGGCTTTATTAAACGTTTATGGAGTAGTCTCTTTGGCCATACTGAAGAAACTAATAAGGTAGACACTGAACATAAATCTAATCAACAGCGCACGAAACCGAAACATCATAAACCTCATGAAAAACGTACCCAGAATTCAAAACGCCGTCGTCCTAATAATAGTGGCCATCATAGCAATATAAATCAACAGCAACGCCATTCTGGTGGCCAGGGCCAGGGTGGGCAGAGAAAAAAAGGTAACTCTAACCAAAACCAACAGCAACAAAATAATAACAATCGAGTTATTCCTCTTAAGCCAGATTTAATTAAAAAAAAAGAAGCCATGGTGAATAAGGAATCGGAAAACTAACAAACAATCGGTCCATGCCTCCTTAAATTTAAATTACGGTTTAAGGAGGATGAATCTAGGATTAGATTGAGCTATATCTATCATTTGGTAGGGCTCTGAGTACTGCTCCTAATCTTTCAACCCAGTCGCTATAGGTGTCACACCAATATTAGGATTTACCCCACAGTCATCTAAAATTTTTAATAGATTATTGCCTCGACGGGTTAACTGTCTGATACAGTAAATTTCTAAATAGCTTTTGAGAATATAATAATACTCAGGTAACGTGAGGATAGTTAAGATTTTTTCTGCTCTTCCCATATGATGGGCATTATCATAATCACAAGCTTGAAATAAAACGGTGCCAAGCATAGCTGCTATACTAGCCTGTCTTAACCGATTAGCTTGATAAAAACGTTGTACTGCTTCATCAAGCGCGCGATCTTTATCCCATTCTACCCAGCTATCGTATACCATTAGAGCTGTTTCTACAGAAAGCTCCTGTCCATAGACTAAAGATTGCAAAGCATAAGTTACCGGAATGACTGCTTGAACATTTGCCCAAGAACAATTACCACTAATTTGCGAACTAATAGGGATTTGTGCTGTTGGAATTAAGCCTAACTGCTTATTAATTGTCTGATGAAAGTATCGACGCGGTTGTTTTTTATATAAAAATTCTTGTAAAAAATGAATATTGAATGCTTCAGGCTGGCTAATTTTATAAATGTTAACACTTCCTTCTTTTAGGCTATTTTCCCCTCTATCAATTTTCGCCCACCAATCTCCATACTTTACAAAACACATGGCATGTCCGCGACTAGCAGCAGGTAAGATAAGAAGAGGTGATTTAATTAATTGTTCTAAATGACTGCCCTGTTGATTCATATTAAAATGGTGTTGTAATTTAAGTAATTCTCCTGCAATTTCAAAAGCATCCATCGTATATTGAATATAAAGAAAATGTTCCCGTAAATGCCTCGTTGAATAACTACTAAGAAAACGCCGCAAGGAATCTTTAATCATTGCCACCGTAAATTCTAAAATAAATCCCTCAAAGTCTAATTCAATAAATTCTCCTTCAGCCGTAACAATATCGATATCGCCCTGTAACTCATAGCGATGCCCTATTAGTTTGGCATTAATAAAATCCTGAGCAAAATCAAGCTTAGCACCATATTGGTAAAGTAAATGCTTTAATGCATCTTGCCCTCTTAAAATTGGATAGACTAATACCGCCATGCCTGAACTGGTATAAGCATTGGGATTTGCTCCATGTTCAAGTAAAAGCTTAGCAAGCTCTAAATCATTATTATCAACAGCCCAGTGTAATGGCGTTCTGCCCGTAACATCAGGTTTATTAACTTCTACACCGCGCGCAAGTAACTCTTTAGCAATAGGAGATTGCCTTGTTATTGCACATTCAATTAAGGGTGTAAAACCATACTCATCGATGTCATCGAGTGTCTCACCTTCACGTATGTAAAGCTCAAAATCGGGCATGCGACATGAAATAATATCATTAGCGATGGTCATTTAAGGCTAACCTCTATTTAAACTCAGGTTTTGGCGCTGTAGAGAACTTCGGCATGTTGCCTAAACGAAGTTGTTTTTCCATTTCTTGCTCGCGCCGTTCATTATCAAATTCCCGACGTGCTGCTGTATTGAGAGGTGGTTCTGGATTTAAATTGGGATCAACACCATCAAAGCGTTGCGCATCTAACCATGGATGCTGTTTAATTGAATTTTGTAGCTCACCTTCAGGTGCTGGTTTATCTTCCTCGGACCGATGCTCTCTGGCATGAACCTTCGCTAAATAACGGTGGCCATCTTGCTCAAGCAAACGTCTTCTTCGCGCCATGTCTGGTGTATCATCGCTAAGAATAGATGAACTTTTTCTACCAATTGGGGCTGTGAAATAACTAAATCCACTAGGAACATTGCCACTTCTACCACGTGAGGTAATCACCGAGACCTGCACTAACCCCACTCTCGTATAAGAAGGTACATCAAAGGTAATACGCGTTGGTGTTACTGCTTTAGGCGTAATTGTATTGCCATTAAATACTACTACTGTATCTGCAACCGTACCAAAACCTGTGCCATTAATTACCACGTCGCGTGTACCTGTTAAGGGACCGCTAGTGGGCTTTATATTGCTTACAATTGGCACTTTTTTTGCAAAATGGCCTGATACTTCAACCGGTTCAATTTCAATCAGATTTTGTTTACGTTCAACCATTGATGCCTCGCTAACAAGCGCAGAAAGTTTAGCTTTCCCTAGGGACAATCCTCTGGAAAGCTTACTCAATATGCCAGGTTGATTAACTCCTGATATAATTTTAATCTTATTTTTTTTCTTTAGCTTAAGCAATTTTCTTTTGTTAGGTTTTAAACCTAAGGAAGAATCAATTTTTTCATCTATTTCATTCATACTCACATTATACTTTATAAATACTCAAATTGCAGAATTTCTGCAATTTGTACAGCATTTGTTGCCGCACCTTTGCGTATATTGTCAGCAACTATCCACATATTAAGGCCACAAGGGAAAGAGATATCCTCTCTAATACGACCAACAAACACCTCATCATGGCCAATAGCATGAGTAATAACTGTTGGATATTCTAAATTTGCTAAGTCATCTACAACTTTAATTCCTGGTGCACTACGCAAAATATTACGTGCATCACTTGCACTTAAAGGTGCTTTTAATTCAACATTGACAGCCTCTGAATGCCCGTATAACACAGGAACCCTAACCGTGGTTGGGTTTATCCTTATTGTATCATCTTCCATGATTTTCTTAGTCTCCCATACCATTTTCATTTCTTCTTTGCTATAGCCATTTTCTAAGAATTCATCGATATGAGGAAGTGCATTAAAAGCAATTTGCTGGGGGTATACAGACGCTTTAACTGGGCGACCATTAAGTAATTCACCCACTTGTGATATTAGTTCAGAAATTGCTTTTTTTCCAGTTCCCGAAACAGATTGATAAGTCGCAACATTAATTCGACTAATTCCAACAGCATCATGAATTGGTTTCAATGCTACAACCATTTGAATGGTTGAACAGTTAGGATTAGCAATAATGCCTCGCTGATAGTAATCTGCAATTCGATGCGTGTTGACTTCTGGTACTATTAGAGGGATATCCTCGTCATAACGGAAACAAGATGTATTATCTATAACAATACAACCAGCATCAACCGCAATGGGTGCATAAACTTTTGATACCGAAGCACCCGCTGAAAATAAGGCGATATCCACTTTACTAAAATCAAAATCTGCTAAATTTAAAACGTCAAATTCATTACCTTTAAAAGTGACTGTTTTATCAATTGAACGCTCGCTAGCCAATGGATACAGATTATTAATTGGAAAATTTCGCTCTTCTAAAACAGTTAATATACATTCACCTACCGCACCTGTCGCGCCAACTACTGCAACATCTAGTAATTTTGTCATATTAGCCTCTAGTTTAGATAAGAATTCTTTGGCAAAGAATCTATTTTAATTAACTGCTTAGTAAATATAATAACCCTTATTATTATTTTACACTTTATTTACGTGTTTGAACGTTCATAGCCTGCGCTTTATGCAGTAGGTAATGGTCCATTAATACTAAAGCCATCATTGCCTCGGCAATGGGAACGGCGCGAATACCCACGCATGGATCATGACGACCCTTAGTTACCACAGTTACTTCTTCCCCCTGCTTATTTATTGTTCTACCCGGTTTTACAATGCTTGAAGTAGGCTTTAAAGCAATACTAACTTCTAAGGATTGACCTGTTGAGATACCCCCTAAAATACCCCCTGCATGATTGCTTAAAAAACCTTCTTTACTCATTTCATCACGATGCTCACTCCCTAATTGTGTCACTGAAGTAAATCCTGTACCTATTTCTACACCTTTTACAGCATTAATAGACATCATGGCATGAGCAAGCGTTGCATCAAGTTTATCAAAAACCGGATCACCTAATCCGGCTGGTACCCCTTCAGCATAAATATTAACACGGGCGCCAACAGAATCACCTTGGCGGCGTAACTGATCAATATAGTCTGCTAAGTCTTGGATTTGATGGTTATTAGGACAAAAGAAAGGATTATTAGTTATTTCTTGGGAATCCTTAAACTCTAAGCAAAGTGGGCCCATTTGTTTTAAATAACCTGTGATTGTTAATCCAAGCGTTGCTTTCAAATAAAGCCTAGCGATTGCGCCTGCAGCAACACGAGCGACGGTTTCTCTAGCAGATGAACGACCACCGCCGCGATAATCACGATGTTTATATTTAGCGTGGTAAGTAAAATCTGCATGTCCCGGGCGAAATAAATCTTTAATTTCTTCATAATCTTTAGAACGCTGATCGGTATTATGGATAATAAGTGCAATTGGAGCGCCTGTAGTTAGGCCTTCAAAAGTACCTGATAAGATTTCAACTTTATCTTCTTCACGTCGTTGCGTTGTATATTTAGATTGCCCAGGTTTACGTTTGTCTAAAAAGGGCTGGATAGCCTCTTCAGATAAAGCAAACCCGGGTGGGCAGCCATCTATAATACAGCCTAAGGCTTTACCATGACTTTCGCCAAAGGTAGTGACTGTAAATAATTTGCCAAATGTGTTTCCGCTCATAGTTTATTTATCCGATTTAAAATAATCTTTTAATTGTTGGGCAGTCAATAAAAATATACCCTGGCCACCCCGCTCGAAATCAAGCCAAGTAAACGATAAATCTGGATAAGCACTAATTAACTCTTCTTCACTATTGCCAACTTCAACAATTAAGACACCTTCTTTAGTCAAATAATTATGTGCCTCTGCTAAGATTTTCTTCACAATGGCTAAGCCATTTTGCTCTGTACGTAAAGCCATATCAGGTTCATGCAAATACTCTCGTGGCAGTGTAAGCATTTCTGCATCACCTACATAAGGTGGATTAGAGACAATAATGTCATAACGCTTCTCTCCCAAATTATGCCAGCAATCAGACTTTATTAAATTGACAACATCCTCTAATTGATGACGTTGACAATTAATCCTCGCTACTTCTAATGCCTCATGCGATATATCGGTGGCATCAACAAAGGCGTCTGGAAAAGCATAACTACAAGCGATAGCAATACAGCCACTCCCCGTACATAAATCTAAGATTCGCTCTACTCGATTAGGATCGACCCAAGGAGAAAATTGTCGTTCAATCAATTCAGCAATAGGTGACCGAGGAATTAATACCCTTTCATCTACATAAAAAGGCAACCCACAAAAGAATGCTTGTTTCGTGAGATAAGGAACAGGAATCCTATCTTTAATTCGCTTTTCTAATTGATTAGCTAGAAATTGTTTTTCACTTGGTGTTAAACGTGTTTGTAATAAGAAGTTATCAATATCAAATGGAAGGGACAAGCTCCCTAAAATTAAAGAGCGAATATCATCCCAAGCATTATCAGTTCCATGTCCATAATAAAGCTCATAATTATGAGCTTGTGTCAGACCAAATCTTAAAAAATCTGCGATGGTATCTAATTGCATTACTTCATTAAATGTTGTGGACATCTTTTCTCTGATTCCTTGCATGAACATATTTACCTCAAATTGTAAGATATTTATAATTTTTATCACAGGTTTTTTATACTGAACTTATGAAAAACCAAGATTAAGGCCAAAATATTTAAAAAAGTTAGCTTTTTTCATAAGTCCGGTTGGAATTATTTAATTATCTTTCAAGAAGAAAAGTTTAAATACGATATAATCTTTATAGTTTAAATTTTTATAAATCTGCTCATGCCTAAAAAAATATCAGATGAAGATAAAGCTTTGTTTCGTGAAGCTGTAAAAACAGCAAAGCCTCTAAAAAAGAGCAATATAATTGAGCCTGACTCTCTGATTAAAATTAATAAGACACCACCTAACTCTCATGTCAAAATTCAAAAAACTACAAAGAGCATTAAACCTGAAAAAGCATCTATTTACTTATCTAATTATTACACTCAAGAAGTTCAGGCACAAACACTTCTATCCTTTTGTCGAGACAACCTACCTGCTAAACGATTACGTGAATTGAAATTAGGAAAAATACCAAGGCAAGCTAAATTAGATTTACATGGCTTTAAATCTGATCTTGCCCAACAGATTTTAATTGACTTTATTCAGCAAGCAATTAATTTCGAGCATCGTTGCCTACTTATCATTCATGGTAAAGGTAGTCCACATGGAGAGCTACCTGTGCTTAAAAATTTAGTTAATCATTGGTTAAAACAAATTCCTGCCGTTATCGCATTTCATAGCGCTCTTCCTCAAGATGGTGGGACTGGCGCTTTATATGTTTTATTAAAAAAGAATCGAGTGCGCTAACGCAACTGGCTTGTTCTAGAGAATTAGATACTGATCAAGCAATAAGCTGACTTATTAAGCAATATCCCTAAACTTTTTTCTAAACTTTGTAGCTTTAAATTAGGTAACCCCTATTTATCGTGCCTCAAAAAACCCCTCTCCCGCGCGAGGAATTTGAATAGTATGATGATGTCTTTTCGCGGGAGAGGATTGGGAGAGGGAAATGTCACGAATGGTTATAAATAATATGTTTTGGAACGCTTACAAAAGTTATTTGCAGCACAGTATAAAGCTTAGTGGATAATATTATAAAACGTATCTTATCCAGGTGATGCTTGTAAGTCTATTGCTGGCCTTAAAGTACTATATGTTAATGCACGTAAAATAACCTCGATGACTGAGGCTGTTTGTTGTAGTACATCATTATTCCAAAAACACAATACTTCAAATCCATGCGTATTTAACCAAGCAGTTCGAGCCATATCGTAACTTTGGTTATTAAGATGTTGACCACCATCAATTTCAATAACTAAGCGTTTTTCGAGACAAACAAAATCAACTATATATACTCCTAGAGGAACTTGTCGTTTGAATTTAAAGCCAAGTCGGTTCGCTCTGAGGTAATAGCAAAGACGTTTCTCTGAATCAGTGCTTTGCCTTCGTAATGTTTTTGCATGTTGTCTTAATATAGCTTTGTCCATTTCCCTCTCCCCACCCCTCTTCCGCGAAAAGACATCATCATACTACTCAAACTCCTTGCGCGGGAGAGGGAGTTTTTTGACCGCGCAAAAGGCGTCGTCATACTACGCAAACTTCTTATGCAGGAGAGGAAGTTTTTTGACCACGCAAAAGGCATCATCATACTACGCAAACTTTTTATGCGGGAGAGGGAGTTTTTTGACCGCACAAAAGGCGTCATCATACTACGCAAACTTCTTATGCAGGAGAGGGGTTTTCTGAGGCACGATAAATATGGAGCACCTAATTTAAAGCTACGGAGCCTACTAAAGGCTTTAGAGATTTTACCTAGTTAAATTTATCATCTATTTTATTATTATGTTTTAAACAATTTATTTTTCCCTAACTAACATGTTGAATTTTTATTTAAAAGTCCCTGTATAGATTGAATTTTAAATCATAAAAGTTTACCATTTGGTCAAATTTTTGAATCTATTTAGTATGAGCAAACTACCTATTATTATTGGCATTTCTGGTCCTTCGGCATCTGGTAAAAGTCTGTTGGCCAATACTATTGTAAATGAGCTCGGTTCAGATCAAGTCGTTGTTATCTCTGAAGATGCTTATTATAAAGATAATAGTCACTTGCCTTTAACAGAGCGCGAAAAAATTAATTATGATCACCCAAATGCTTTTGATCACGCTTTACTGTGTGAACATCTTAAGCGATTGCAAAAGGGTGAACCTATAGAGATACCTATTTATTCTCACTCTAAACATATCCGTTTACAGGAAACTCGGCGCATAGGCCGACATGCTATTATTGTTTTAGAAGGGATTTTATTATTTACCGATAAAGATCTACGAGAAACGATGGATATTCGTATTTTTATGTCCACCCCTTTAGATATTTGTTTAACTCGTCGATTAAAACGGGATGTAGTTGAGAGGCAGCGGTCTTTTGAATCCGTTGTTCATCAATATGAAACGACTGTTCGCCCTATGTATCTTCAATTTATTGAACCTTCAAGCCGTTATGCTGATATCATTGTTCCTAGGGGAGGCGAAAATCGTATCGCTATTGATATGATTCAAGCAAAAATGCGTGAGTTACTTGCAGCACATCAGGCTGATTAAATTTCAATATAAGTGTTATTTTAAAATGCTTGCAGAGGAGCGATAAGCTCAATAAAAGACATAAACGTCTTAAGCTAAAATTGCAATATATAGCAATTTTTAGAAAAGAACTTTAATAAATACCAAGGAGATTATTCTATGGGTTTTTTAAGTGGAAAGAGAGCACTAATTATTGGTTTAGCCAGTAACCGCTCTATTGCTTACGGTATTGCTAAAGCGCTTCACGCACAAGGTGCTGAACTTGCTTTTACTTATCAAAATGAGAAGCTAAAATCGCGCGTTGAGAATATGGCGGCAGAATTTAACTCAAACTTAACCTTTCCCTGCGATGTTGCTCATGATCATGAGATCACTGATTTAATGGAACAGTTAAAAAGTCAGTGGTCACAATTAGATATTTTAATCCATTCGGTTGCTTTTGCCCCAGCTGATCAAATTAGTGGTGATTTTATTGAATGCGTAAACCGTGAAGGTTTTCACATTGCGCATGATATTAGCGCTTATAGTTTAGTTGCCTTAGCTAAAGCAGCTCTTCCTTTAATGCAAGATACCAATGGCTCAATATTAACATTAAGTTATTATGGTGCTGAAAAAGCGGTGCCTAATTATAATGTGATGGGAATAGCTAAAGCGAGCCTGGAAGCCTCAGTACGTTATCTTGCAGCAAGTTTAGGACCCCGCGGCCTTCGAGTAAATGCTATCTCAGCTGGCCCTATTAAAACACTCGCGGCGGCAGGTATTAAAGATTTCCGTAAAATGCAAAGTGCATATGCTGAAACGACACCTTTAAAACGTAATGTTACAGCTGATGAAGTTGGTAATACCGCAGCCTTTCTATCCTCTGATTTAGCTTCAGGGATTACGGCAGAAGTTATCCATGTTGATGCGGGTTATCATGCTGTTGCCATGTCTAACTTGGAATAAATAATAACTTAATTACTTACAAATTCACTTAAGAGTAATATATGTGATCTAAAAGGGCCTTAAAGAAAAGGCCCTTTTAAATTAAGGCTGATAATTATAATATCCAGCTAAAGAAGGATACAAATTTGAGGTGTTAGTTTGCTCATCTGAAGGAGGCGCAGAAGGTGTTGTATCTAGCATTACATTAGGCTGTTCAGTATATTGAGGGAGAAAAGTAGCTGGCGGCGTTGTTTGCTGTTGTGGAAAGAATCTTTCTGATTGCTTTATAGGATTAGCTGCATAAACAGACGCTTTATCTTGCTGCCAATTATAAGCATTGGTTACTGGAGCATATAGATTAGGTGTACGGAAATTAAATTCCATATTGCCTACTTTGATAGACCCTAACTCTCCGCGTTTAATCTTACGTATAGAATCAAGATTTTCCTGCTTTTCTCCGCCTTTGGTCGTAAACAGACGATTAAGTAATGAAGGCACACCCTTTTCACCTATTTCTTTGCGTAAAGCAACAATGGCAATTTTAACAGTATAAATATCGTATCCCTTCTTAATTAAATTAGCTTCTTCTTTCTCAGATAACGCATAGCGTTCAGGATCTCTAGCATCTAGGGCATCTTTATTTTGATGTTTAATTGCTTTATTTTGAATCCAATTAGTTATACCACAAGAGATAGCTGCACTAATAATCGTTATACAAACGATTCCTGTAATGGCAAGGCCAACCGGATTACTAACCCCTGCTGCTATACCTAACATCATAATTGGCATAGAAGCAATAAATGTCCCGAAGAGCGCGCCAGCAGCTGCGCCACCAACAATAGAAGATAATGAAATAGCAGCTTTTAATTGGCCTTCATTAAAAATAAAACGTTCTACACTATCTAAACATTCCTTCAAAAGATAATACAACGCTATTAGAGAAGCAGCTACAGCAAAAGTCATCAGCGCTAGTACTATTAAATAGCATATTAATTCACCTTTGTTTTTTTCTTCTTTGTGGCGATGAGTGTGGCTGCTGCGGTGATGACCATAATGAACACGCGGCCGATTAAAAGAGTTTAGAAAGGAATCAAGTAATAACCAATCCAATAAAGTATTATGAGCACAGTAATGGTATTTTCTTGTATTGTCGATGACAACAACTGGCTGTTTTTTTCTATCAAAACTATTCCAAAATTGCTTTTGTTGCGTTTCATTTGGAAGTTGACGCTGGAAACTAAGAGTACTATTGATAAAAGCATAATAAACAGCCCAAACACGATTTTTTTCGGCTTCAGATAAACCGCATAAAGAACTAGTTGGATCGTTTAAAGAGTAGAATAATTTAGCAGAAATAGATTCATGAATTGCTTGTACAGGGTAACCATTTTTTTGGTAGAAAGTATAGTCTTCATACATCCCCAAATAAACCTGGCCTAATTGGTTTTCAGTAAATCTTTTTGTCATTCTTTGCTCCTTTGCTTTATTTCAGTCAATAAGCAATAAAATTTGAGCACCCTTTATACCAGCGCATTATTCATCCGTCAACGCAAGCAAAAACAATAACCTGCATAATTTATAAAAAATGTGTTTTGTAAATTATATTACTGATTATTTTATAAACTATTAGTTAAATTTCGAGGAAGTTTACATACGAACATATTTTGGAAAGTTAGTTAGAACCTTGAGTGCATCAAGTTTAACCTGGATATCGCCCTTTATGTATGCGCGATATCCGGATGAGTGATAAAAGTTAATAAATTATTAAGCTTTAATTGTAGTGCTGAAAACTAATGACTTTTCTCAATCTTGGCTTGTTTAATAAGATTATTAATATATAAATCGTATTCCATTAAACCATAACTAGCTTCAATTTGTTGAGCTAAACTTGAACGCTGCTCTTTATCAAGCGAGTTATACTGACCGTCATTAATTTTCTTTAACCTAACAATAACATAATCGCCATTAATTAAGCGTCGGCCCTCTTTGCTGTCAGGCTTAGGAAGGCTAAAAGCTAAATCATTAATCATGGTATCAGCTTTGTCAGTATCACGTGTTGCTTGAGCAACTTCGTGCCACACAAATTGCTTAGTATCGAGCGGTTGCACGCTAGCATTATCACTCTTATTTTCTACAAGTAAACTAGAGCCTAACTCTTGCGCTTTTTTCTCTGCTCTTTGTAGGGCCAGTTTATTGATAATAACTTCTTTTACTTCGGCAAGTGACTTCTTACTAGCTGGAATATGCTTGTCTACACGTACCACAACCACACTATCATTATCTAATTGGATTGGCTCACTATTATTACCCAGAGCTAAAACGTCATGGCTAAAGGCAGCATTAATGACATTTTTATTTTTGGTTAACTCAGTTTGTCCGCCCTCACGAGAGAACGGTCCAGTTTTCTCTATAGGTAATTTAAGTTCTTCGGCAACGGAAGCTAAAGAATCTGGCGTTTGATAACTTAAATCCGTTAGTTGTTCCATAAGCTGCGCAAATTTTGTTTGCGCCATTTCAGTTTTAAGCTGCTCAGCAATCTCATTGCTAACACTAACTAGTGGCTTAAGTTTAGCTGGCTTATAAGCAACCAATTTAAAAATTTCGTAACCATGCGATGTTTTAAAAGGTTCAGAAATCTGGCCTGGCTGCGTTAAATTAGATAATGCTTTATCAAATTCAGTCTTACCAGCAACTATCCAAGGTAATTCACCATTATTCATCGCCGATAATTTATCAGATGACATTGTTTTGACCCACTGTGAAAACTGGGTGGGATTATTTTGTAATGCTTGATAAGCATCTTGGGCTTTTTGTTTAACTTCTGTTTGGGCTTCCTCATCAGCATCTTTAGGGAAGGCAAACAAAATATGAGCTACTCGCCACTGAGCTGGATTTAGGAAGTTATTTTTATTCTCATTGTAGTAACGCTTAATATCTTCATCACTTACCGCAATGTTCTCACGCAATTTTTGGGCTGACAATCGTATATAATCAACAGTCACTTTTTCAGGCGCTATAAATTGCTCTGGATTCTTTTCATAGTAACTAGCAATTTGATCGTCTGTAATATCCTTTTTATCGATAAAGGATGAGGCAGGAATTTGGAGATAATCATAATCTCGGGTTTGCATATACAATTTAACAAAACGCTTAATTTCTGCTGGAATTGCAAAAGCACTACCAATAAATGCAAAGCGCTGTTGATTTAACAACATACCTTGTCTAACTTCTTTTTGGAAAGACGCTGGCGTAAACATAGCACCATTTAAAGCAAGTTGGTAACGCTCGGCAGAAAAACGACCGTCTTGCTGAAACTGAGGAATACTTACAATAGCAGCATCTGCTTGAGCTAAACTTACATCAAAACCATTTGTTTTGGCTGCTTGTAAACTAACTTCGTTAGCAACCATATTATCTAAAACTTGTTTCTTTAGAGCTGCTTCACTGGCTGCAGTTATTTGCGCAGGATCACGTTGCTGACGTGCTCTGCGGTAATTTACTTCAAAAGCTTGTTTACTGATAGGCTCACCGTTTACAGACACCTCCGCGTCAGAGACATGGCGCGACTGCATATAATAATCGAGGCCAAAAAGAGTGAAGGTTACTGCTATCAGAATAATAACTACCCAAGCTATAACACCTTGTATGCGTTCATTTAGCTTCTGCAACATATTCTAGAGTTCCATAATTGATACAAACATTAGGTGTCTGCCTTTATGCTCACCTTTAATTATAAAAATAATTCATTAACAATCTATACCGTCTCATACTAAGCTTTATAATGCGTTGAAATTCATGTAGCTTCAATCATGCATTATTCAGACATTCATTCGCCTTAATTACTTGTGCTTTATCTAAAACTTAATGGTTAACGCTATATTTTGATGAATTCCTTTTCTACCTTATTAGTACTTGTAATTGAGTTAAAATACAATGTTAAAACTCAAAAAAATAATAAATTATTAAGAAAATTAAAGTAAGCGTAGCAGGTAAAAAAAACGCGCCCTTGGGCGCGTTTATTTGGCGGAGTGGACGGGGCTCGAACCCGCGACCCCCGGCGTGACAGGCCGGTATTCTAACCAACTGAACTACCACTCCAATTCTTGGTGGGTGCTGTAGGGATCGAACCTACGACCCTCGCCTTGTAAGGGCGATGCTCTCCCAGCTGAGCTAAGCACCCAGTAAATCACGCTTCCTGTACAGCTTCTTTGAGAGATTTACCAGCTTTAAACCTGGCTACTCGAGATGCTTTAATCTTAATCTTTTCACCCGTTTGTGGGTTTCTACCTTCTCTTTCGGAACGATTACCAGTTGAGAAAGAGCCAAATCCTGGTAAAACAACTTGGTCACCGCTCTTTAGCGCGTCAGTAACAGTTTCCATAAACATTTCAAGAACTCGACTTGTATCAGCTTTTGTTAAGCCTGTACCGCTAGCAATTGCATCTACCAATTCACTCTTATTCATCGTTTCCCCTATCCAGTTATTCATCCTTTTCTCGAAGGATTGATTTAATCAAAATCATCACCTTCAGTCAAGCAGTCACATCCTTGGAACTCCACTGGCATGCTAGTCATATCAGTGGCAACGGTGTGAAATATACCCCGTATTAATGAGCCTGTAAATCATTATTTTCACTTTTTTTGAGAGTTTTTACTTCGTCTGTGCTATTTTCATCCAAACCACCCTCTCTTTGGAAAGGATTCGCGCTCAGAGCGATTTCTAGGACCTGATCAATTGTTTTTACAGGATGTACTTTCAGCTTGCGAAGTACATTATCTGGAATCTCATCAAGGTCTTTTTTATTCTCTTCTGGGATAATGACATGTTTAATACCACCCCGGTGCGCAGCTAATAATTTCTCTTTTAGTCCGCCAATAGGTAATACTTGGCCACGCAACGTAATTTCCCCGGTCATCGCTACATCAGCACGCACAGGAATTTGTGTTAAAACAGAGACAAGGGCCGTACACATACCAATACCAGCACTAGGACCATCTTTTGGCGTAGCACCTTCGGGAACATGAATATGGAAGTCTTTTTTATCATAAAAATCATCTGTAATATGCAATGATTTCGAACGACCGCGCACAACAGTCATTGCTGCCTGTATAGATTCCTGCATAACCTCGCCTAATTGGCCAGTATGAGTCACTTTACCCTTACCTGTCATCATCGAGGCTTCAATAATTAATAATTCGCCACCAACGCTTGTCCATGCTAGACCCGTTACTTGACCAACCTGATCGTATTGCTCAGCAAGTCCATAGCGGAATTTCTTTATACCAAGATATTTTTCGATATTGTTTCGGGTAACAACCACTTTTTTAGTACGTTTACTGGTTAAAATTTCTTTAACAACTTTACGACAAATACTGGCAACTTCACGCTCGAGGTTTCGTACCCCTGCCTCCCGAGTATAATGACGAATAATTTCATGAATTGCCCCTTCACTAATCGTTATTTCATCATTCTTTAACCCGTTTAGCATGATTTGCTTGGGTACTAAGTAGGTTACCGCAATATTTACTTTCTCATCCTCGGTATAACCTGGCAGTCGGATTACTTCCATTCTGTCTAATAGCGGTGCTGGAATTTCTAAAGAATTGGCAGTCGCAATAAACATGACATCACTTAGATCATAATCCACCTCTAAATAATGATCACTAAAGGTATGATTTTGCTCTGGATCAAGCACTTCTAATAACGCTGAAGCCGGATCTCCTCTAAAATCCATTGCCATTTTATCAACTTCGTCAAGCATAATTAAAGGATTTTTCACCCCAGCTTTACAAAGCTTTTGAATAATTTTACCAGGCATAGAACCAATATAGGTACGGCGGTGGCCACGTATTTCAGCCTCATCACGCACGCCCCCAAGCGCAATGCGAATAAACGTTCTACCTGTGGCATTAGCAATAGATTGACCTAGAGATGTTTTACCTACTCCTGGCGGCCCAACTAGACATAAAATAGGCCCTTTAATGCGTTTTACCCGTTGCTGAACGGCTAGGTATTCAGTAATCCGTTCTTTAACTTTTTCAAGGCCATAATGTTCTTTATCAAGCAATTTTTCTGCTTTTTCTAAATCAAATTGAATCTTATTTTTTTTCCGCCACGGCACACATAACATCCAGTCTAGATAATTGCGAATCACTGTCGCTTCCGCGGACATAGGCGACATCATTTTTAATTTTTGCAATTCTGATAAGGCTTTTTCTTTGGCTTCTTTAGGCATACCCGCTTTATTAATAGCGTTTTCCATCTGCTCAACTTCATTACCTTCTTCACCGCCAAGTTCGCCCAATTCTTTTTGAATGGCTTTCATTTGTTCATTAAGATAATACTCACGCTGGCTCTTTTCCATTTGTCTTTTAACACGGCCACGTACGCGTTTTTCAACATGCAACAAATCAATTTCGCCTTCAAGAGCTGCCATTAAACGCTCAAGCCGCGAACCTACGTCTGTAATCTCTAAAACTTCCTGTTTATCTTCTACTTTTAAACTTAAGTGCGCAGCGATGTTATCTGCTAATCGTCCTGGTTCTTCAATGCTGGCAAGGGAGCCCAATACTTCAGGCGGTATTTTTTTATTTAATTTAATATACTGCTCAAATTGAGACATTAAAGAGCGCATTATTATTTCAATTTCTTGCTGCGTTAATGCGGTATTAACATCCTCTACAGGCTCTAAATATGCTTCTAGGTAGCCTTTTTCTTGTGAATATTGCGTTGCATAGGCTCGTCTTTCCCCTTCCACTAACACTTTAACCGTTCCATCTGGCAGCTTTAATAATTGCAAGACACTGGAAACAGTGCCAACGGTATAAACATCATTAGCTGACGGGTCATCATTCGATGACTTGCGTTGAGCAACTAAAAAGATTTGTTTATTTTCCACCATGGAAGCCTCTAAGGCCTTAATAGATTTTTCTCGGCCAACAAAAAGAGGGATAACCATATGTGGATAAACAACAACATCTCTTAAAGGTAAAACCGGTAAAGGTGATTGCACACCGTCATTCGTTATTAATTCATTTTTGTTAGACATAATAAGTCCTTAATCGCACAAGATAATCCCACTTGACATAGTTAGCTTGGGATAATCTATTTTAAATAGCGCTATCCACTAAGCTTAACACTATATTACAAATTCGTTTGGCTTCAGTCATGTACTAATTATACTTCTTCGGGCACATTTTGTTGCGTCTACCTAAAGCTTTTAGTAGGTCATGCCATATCACCACAAAGTAGGACGTATAAATATTAGATGCCCACCTAGAATGCTGACACTTCTAATTACAACTTAAAATTGGATTAATTTGGAAAACCTGGATAGTAAATAGAGGAGGTAAGGTTTAAATTACCTCCCCTTTTATATGCTATTCACCACCAGCTGCAGATTGCTTTGTTTCATCACCATCAAAAATCAACAAAGGCTTTCCAGAATTAGTAATTACATTGTCATCTATTACCACTTTCTTAATACCTTCTAGAGAGGGTAGATCATACATGGTGTCTAAAAGAATATTTTCAAGTATGGCACGCAAACCTCGTGCACCCATCTTTCTTTTGAGGGCCTTTTGGGCAATTTGTCGTAGCGCTTCTTCACGAAATTCAAGTTCAACACCTTCCATTTTAAATAAGGCATGAAATTGCTTAGTAAGAGCATTTTTGGGCCGCATTAGGATATCGATTAAAGCTTCTTCATCAAGTTCTTTTAATGTTGTGACAACGGGTAATCGGCCAACAAACTCAGGAATTAAGCCATATTTAACTAAATCATCTGACTCTAACATCTCTAAGACTCTTTCATTTTCTTTGGTGTCTTTTTGATTCTTAAGTTGTGCAGCAAAACCTATACCTGACTTGTCACTGCGCTCTCGGATAACTTTTTCCAGGCCCGCAAATGCCCCGCCACAAATAAATAATATATTAGAGGTATCAACCTGTAAAAATTCTTGTTGAGGATGCTTTCTTCCACCTTGCGGAGGAACAGAGGCAACAGTGCCTTCGATTAATTTTAATAACGCTTGCTGAACACCTTCCCCCGAAACATCTCGCGTGATAGATGGATTGTCTGATTTACGAGAAATTTTGTCTATTTCATCAATATAAACAATACCTTGTTGCGCACGGTCTACGTCATAATCACATTTTTGTAATAATTTTTGAATAATATTTTCTACATCTTCACCCACGTAACCGGCTTCTGTTAAGGTTGTTGCATCAGCCATGGTAAAAGGAACGTTTAACAAACGTGCCAATGTTTGTGCAAGTAATGTTTTACCGCTACCTGTTGGCCCAATAAGTAAAATATTACTTTTTCCTAATTCAACACCATCTTCTGTTTTATGCTGTAAGCGTTTATAGTGATTATAAACCGCAACAGATAGTACTTTTTTAGCATGAGGTTGACCAATTACATACTCATCGAGAAAACTTGCTATTTCTCGAGGCGTAGGTAAACGAGTTTGAGTATTTTCTGTTGTTTCTTGATTTTCTTCGCGAATAATGTCATTACAAAGCTCAACGCATTCGTCACAAACAAACACAGAAGGTCCAGCAATCAGTTTTTTTACTTCATGCTGACTCTTACCACAGAACGAACAATACAAGACTTTGTCACCATCGCCTCTGCCTGTTTTACTCATTTATTAACCCCTTTCTTACTGCTACAAAAGCAAGCATTGTAAAAAATAAATTTAATCTTTCTTGCTAAGTATAACTTTTAAATAAGTAGCTTGTTTAATAGTTAATATTCTACTTAATTTACATTCACTGAAGTATAGTAAAAACTGATTGTAATTAGTTAAATAATTATTATCACTTTTACTTACTTCATTCATTTATTATTTTCTTGTTTCTAAGTTTTAATATTTAATACAACTACTCCTAGCTTTAGCATAACACTAATTTCGATGTGTTGCTTATAGCTAAACTATCAAAATGGTTTATTGCAATTAAATCTTAAATGTAAGTTTTTGAATTATTCAGTTAAACGCTGTTGATAATAGTTTACTTTAATTATGGCTTAACGGATAGGCTGATGAATTTATAAGTAATCATCCTTTACCATCGAACGGCTGTATTTGGCGCATTAGCACTTTCATTTTCTACCACCCGTCTTCGCACTCAAATCCAACCTTTCACTAAATAGAGATACAGCACTTTGTATTATAAATTTAGACAAAAAATTAAGCCAGGGACCATTATAAACTTCTTTTAAACCTAAGTCTTTTACTTTTAGAGCTCGAAACGTTAAGGTTTGGTAAAAAAAAGTTAAATGTGCTCTGGCAAATAATATTATAGCGTCTCCTGCTAAGCCTCAGTCACAGGTTTGAAACTTATAGAAAAACGCTATATTTTAACATTATAGCAATAATTAAACCAATTAGGCTAAATTTTCACGATCGTAAAGAACTTTATCAATCAAACCATATTCTTCTGCTTGATTAGCATTCATAAAGTTATCCCGTTCAGTATCACGCATAATTTGATCAGGCGTCTTTTTGCAATGCTTAGCCATAATACTGTTTAATCGTTCTCTAATAGCGAGTGTTTCTCGTGCATGGATTTCAATATCCGTTGCTTGACCGCGATAACCACCTAGAGGTTGGTGAATCATAACACGTGAGTTAGGAAGGCAAAAACGCTTGCCCTCTGCCCCTGCACAAAGCAATAATGCAGCAGCACTTGCAGCCTGGCCTATACATAAAGTACTTACATCAGGCTTGATAAATTGCATCGTGTCATAGATAGCAAGCCCTGCTGTAACGACCCCCCCTGGTGAATTAATATATAAGAATATATCCTTTTCTGGGTTTTCAGATTCTAAGAATAATAATTGAGCAACAACTAAGTTCGCCATATGATCTTCTACTTCACCTAAAAGAAATATAATTCTTTCTTTAAGCAGGCGAGAATAAATATCATAAGAACGTTCACCGCGCGAAGTTTGTTCAATAACCATTGGCACAAGGCCACTGGCATTTTTAATTGGTGTATTAAAATGATCCATAGTTATTCGCCCTCAGTCTCTTCTTGTTTAACCGGCTCTTCTTCTTGCTTAGCTTTAGGGTTCATTATTTCATCGTAACTTTGCTCTTTTTCTACAACTTTAGCATGTTCACTAATTTTTTCAGCAACCATTTCTTCAGTAACTAAAGCTTCGATTTCCGCTAAGTTTTCTTTTTTACTGTAATACCAGCTGCGTAATTCTTCAGGCTTTTCATAAGCTTTTGCTAATTTATCAATCATAGCATCAACACGCTCTTTGCTTGCTGTTAATTTATGTTGCTTGATATATTCAGATAATAATAGACCAAGATGTACTCGGCGAGCAGCTTGTTTTTCGAAAAGATTTCTTGGGAAGTCAGGAATTTTTTCATCATCAGAATGTTCATGTCCAAAAACGCGATGATACATATCATGCTTTAAGTGCTCAATTTCTTGATCAATTAACGATTTTGGTAAATCGAATTCATTTGCTTCTAACAATTTATCAAAAATACGCTCACGATTTGTCGCACTGACTCGGCGCTCAAGCTCACGGGTCATATTTTCTTTAATGTCTTTTTTGAGCGCTTCGAGACCACCCTCTTTAACATTGAATTTTTCAGCAAATTCATCATTTAACTCAGGTAATTTCCCTTCCATGACACTTTTGATGGTAATTTTAAAGGTTGCTTCTTTACCAGCTAAGTCCTTATGGCCATAACTGTCAGGAAAGTTAACTTTGATATCAAAAGGTTTATTAGGTTTACCACCAACAATTTGCTCTTCAAAACCTGGTATCATTGCGTTAGAACCGAGAACCAATTCATAATACTCGGCACTACCACCTTCAAATGGCTGACCATCTAAGAAACCTTCAAAGTCAATAATAACTTTATCACCTTCTTTGGCAGCTCTTGTAACTTCTTGCCACTCTTTATTTTGTTCACGTAATTTTTCTAACATGTCTTGAACGTCTGCATCTTTAACTTCTGCACGAACTAGTTCAATTTCAGGTTTATCTAATTCTTTAATTTCAATCACAGGAAGGACTTCAAATGTCGCACTGTAACGAAAATCTTTGCCTGATTCTAATTGCTCAGGCTCAACAAAGGGGGCCCCAGCAGGCACTAATTCTTTATCTTTGAGTGCTTCATATAAAGTTGATTGAACCATTTCTTTGGCAACTTCTTCTCGGACACTCTCAGAATAGCGACTTTGTACAATATTCATAGGGACTTTACCAGGCCGAAAGCCAGCTATTTTAACTTTGCGGGCTAATGAGCGAAGGCGAAGCTTAACTTCTTCTTCGACTTTTTCGGTAGGTACCGAAACTGTTACCTTACGTTCCAAACCTTTCAAGGTCTCAACAGAAACTTGCATCTAGTCACCTCTTGGAAATTGTCATGAATGGTGCGAAAGGAGAGACTCGAACTCTCACGGGTTACCCCACTGGAACCTAAATCCAGCGCGTCTACCAGTTCCGCCACTTTCGCAAGCAGGGTGGAATTATCAAACAGTATAGTAGCTTTGTAAAGGCTTAAGCAAAATGCAAAGCATCGATTGATAATTTGAAGCATGGGGTGAACGATGGGACTCGAACCCACGACAACCGGGATCACAACCCGGGGCTCTACCAACTGAGCTACGCCCACCATAACTATAACTTAAATAGTTTAATCTAATCTAAAAGAGTACTGCACAAAGGCTGGCACGCCCGGCAGGACTCGAACCTGCTACCCTCGGCTTAGAAGGCCGATGCTCTATCCAAATGAGCTACGGGCGCAAATATTGGTCGGGGTGGAGGGATTCGAACCCCCGACATCCTGGTCCCAAACCAGGCGCGCTACCAGACTGCGCTACACCCCGACGACCCGTCCTAGGACAGAGCGCAAATAATACTCGGTGCGCTCATGCAGGTCAATAACTTCTGAAAATTAATTTTTAATAAAGGGGTTAGACGCTCAGAAAAATATTGATGATGTACTAAAAAATATAATTAAAATCTATCTAACGTGTCTTTCTCACATAGGCGGGAATTCATCTTACAAGGTACTACCGTGCTAATTGATTGAATGGATGATCCCCGCCTGCGCGGGGATGACAAGAAATAAGGAGTAGCAGAAAACCTGTCTTTCCCGCGTAGGCGGGAATCCATCTTGCAAGGTACGGCCATACTAATTGATGGAATGGATCCCGCCTGCGCGGGGATGACAAGAAATAAGGAGTAGCAGAAAACCTGTCTTTTCCGCGTAGGTGGGAATCCATCTTGCAAGGTATGGCCGTGCTAATTGATGGAATGGATCCCGCCTGCGCGGGGATGACAAGAAATAAGGAGTAGCAAAAAACCTGTCTTTCCCGCGTAGGCGGGAATCCATCTTGCAAGTTACGACCGTGCTAATTGATTGGATCCCTGCTTTCGCGGGGTGACAAGAAATAAGGAGCAGCAGAAAACCTGTCTTTCCCGCGTAGGCGGGAATCCATCTTGCAAGGTACGGCCGTGCTAATTGATTGGATCCCTGCTTACGCGGGGATGACAAGAAATAAGGAGTAGCAGAAAACCTATCTTTCCCGCGTAGGCGGGAATCCATCTTGCAAGGTACGGCCGTGCTAATTGATTGGATCCCTGCTTACGCGGGGTGACAAGAAATAAGGAGCAGCAGAAAACCTGTCTTTCTCGTGTAGGCGGGAATCCATCTTGCAAGGTACGGTCATGCTAATTGATGGAATGGATCCCCGCTTACGTGGGGATGACAAGAAATAAGGAGCAGCAGAAAACCTGTCTTTCCCGCGTAGGCGGGAATCCATCTTGCAAGGTACGGTCATGCTAATTGATGGAATGGATCCCTGCTTACGCGGGGTGACAAGAAATAAGGAGCAGCAGAAAACCTGTCTTTCCCGCGTAGGCAGGAATCCATTTTGCAAGGTATGGCCGTGCTAATTGATGGAATGGATCCCGCCTGCGCGGGGATGACAAGAAATAAGGAGTAGCAGAAAACCTGTCTTTCCAGCGTAGGTGGGAATCCATCTTGCAAGGTATGGCCGTGCTAATTGATTGGATCCCTGCTTACGTGGGGTGACAAGAAATAAGGAGCAGCAGAAAACCTGTCTTTCCCTCGTAGGCGGGAATCCATCTTACAAGGTACTACCGTGCTAATTGATGGAATGGATCCCGCCTGCGCGGGGATGACAAGAATGTGTAGGTTATAATTTTCTAAATGTTCCCAAAGCAGATCATCTAAAATTATTCGTGATATTTCCCTCTCCCGCGAAGTCCATCATCATAATTACTCAAATTCCTTGCGTGGCAGAGGGAGTAGATAGAGGTGATTGTAAAGATTTATGCAGGAACTCAAACGAGGCATATAATAACTTCAGGGTCGTTACCAAATAGAAAATCTGATTATCAAGCGTTTCCTAGTATCGACAAAACGTTTAGTTTACAGTATTAATGACTTAAAATAGCTACATCAAATTAATAATAAATAATAATGAAAACCCAGTTGCTACCTTTATTTGATAATCTCAATCATTTACATAAAAATCAGCAGAATGCTGTTTTGCCTGATAAGAAATTTCAGGATGATTTTTTACGTACGTTAGATTTTTTGAAAAGTTACTCCGGTAGCTTAGGGACCTTTAATAGCTATCGGCGTGAAGTAGAAAGGCTTTTACAGTGGTGTTGGCTTATTAAGAAAACCACTTTAAGTGAATTGAGACGGGATGAAATTGAGCAATTTATTCGCTTTTGTCAAAACCCTCCTGAGCAATGGATTAGCCTAAAGAAAGTACCGCGTTATATTGAAAAAGAGGGACTGCGCATTCCTAATGAACAATGGCGCCCTTTTGTAGTGACCATTAGTAAATCATCCCGTAAACAAGGCAATACCCCAACCCTTGAGCAATTTAATCTATCACAAGGGGCAATCCAGGAAATTTTTGCCATTTTAAGTACTTATTTTAATTTTTTAATTGCTGAAGAATACCTTTTTACCAACCCTGTTGCCTTAATTCGGCAAAAAAGTAAATTTATTCGCAAACGGCAAATGAGCCCGCCGGTGCGCCGTTTAAGTATTTTGCAGTGGGAGGCCGTTTTACAGGCTGCTGAAACTTTAGCTGAACATGATCCCATGATGCATGAGCGGACACGCTTTATTCTAAGTATGTTATTTGGCATGTATTTACGTATTTCTGAATTAGTGGCGCATGAGCGTTGGACACCTACCATGAATAATTTTTCTAAAGACAGTAGTGGTGCCTGGTGGTTTACAACAGTTGGTAAAGGTAATAAAGAGCGCCAAGTAGCCGTTAGTGATGATATGCTGACTAGTTTAACGCGTTGGCGTTTATTCTTAGGGTTAACCCCCTTACCTTCTCCTGGTGATACCTCTCTTCTTTTACCTAAATTGCGTGGTTCCGGGCCTATGAGTGATACAGCACCTATTAGAAGGCTTGTTCAACGTTGTTTTGATTTAGCCGCTGATACGTTACGGCAAAAAGGCCACATAGAGGAAGCAGATAATCTTAATGCAGCCACCGTTCACTGGTTAAGGCATACGGGTATTTCAGAAGATGTCAAATTTCGCCCACGCGAACATGTACGAGATGATGCAGGGCACAGTACGAGTGCGACGACCGATCGCTACATTGATGTGGAAATGCGAGAACGCCATCAATCTGCGCGTAATAAGAAAATTATTACCCATACAGAAACTTAAAGTAGGTCGGCCAGGCCTCAACAACCTACTTTATACACTGGCGTAGGTATAAACATCCACAAGTTCAATTTGCTCAGTAGCTAAGGGCTCACCTAAGAAAATTTCCCCTACCCTTTGAAAGCGGCCAACTGAGTCTGTCACTAAATACTGAATTTTATCAGTATTATCTTTTAATAAATTAAACAATTGTGCTTTTTCTAATTCCTGATGCACCGCGTCTGCCGTTGCATCAGCAGAATCTACAATATTTACTTTTTCAGGTAGCATAGTAGCTAGTAAGGGTTTAAAGACGGGAAAATGGGTACAACCTAATAACAAGGTATCTTCTTCTTGAAACTCAGACAGATAATGACGTAATGCTTCCCGCGCTACAGCGTTTGCAATCATTCCCTCTTCTGCTAGAGCAACTAAAACACTACAAGCGCGTGCACTTATAGTTGCATTGGGTAGGTGCTCGCTAATTAAACGTTGATAAGCATTAGAAGCAATGGTCGTTTCTGTAGCAAATACCGCTACCGCTTGATTTTTAGTTGCAGTAACTACTGCGGTAGCACCAGGTTTAACTACCCCAATTACCGGTATTTCTGGAAGTAAGTGTTGTAAATGGGATAATGCCGCCGTGGTTGCTGTATTACAGGCAATCACAAGCGCTTTAATTTCACGCTCAACTAAAATACGCGCCATTTGTAGCGCGTATTGTTGAACAGTATCAGGGCTTTTGGTGCCATAAGGAAGACGCGCTGTATCACCTAAATAAATAAAAGATTCATTGGGTAGTTTTTGTTTAAGTGCCCTAAGCACGGTTAAACCACCCATACCGGAATCAAAAACGCCTATTGGTTTATTGTTATTGTTCACGTATTGTCCTTAATTTACGTTATCATCGACTTGGTGATACGCTACGTACTGGTTGCAAATCAGGGTCTGTAGATGATTTTAATTTTTCCTCTGCTTTATCTACCGCTCCCCTAAGGGTATCGCCATGTCTCCATGCGGTATATCGAGTCTTAAGTCTATCAAAAGCTGAATCTTTTTTATTATCGTGTAATTTTGCGTCAATTTTTTTAATATCCTTTGCCCCTTTTTCCTGATCATTTACACTTTTTTCATGTTTCTCTGTTAAATAAGTTTTCACACCACCGAGAAGACTCTTTAAATGTTCCCCATGTTTCTTAAACACTGTTTCAGCAATTGAATCTTTTGAAAAACCATAGATTCGGCCTAGCTCTTTTTTAGGGTTAAAGCGGGCAGACTCTACTATAATGGATTTTTCATCAAAATATACCGGATCATCATCCTCATTATAGGGATAAGCTTCACCAAGCATCATTAAAGCAGTCCATATGTACTTGGCCTCCTCTTCAGCTTCAGGACCCATTCCCTCTCTTAACACTAAAGGATCCTCAGGCGTAGGTGGACCGTCTCGCGTTGCTAAAATGTGGCTTGCTACTGCAAAAGCGAAATTCATACGTGCTTGTTGTGATTCAGGTGTTTCTTCACCTGTTGTTGGGCTAGTTTGCTTTTCAGGGAATTTTCTTATATGAATAGTAGCGCGCGCCTCAACTTCATTAACATGGCCATCCTTATCCGTTTTAGGCGCCATATCACCTTTCTCGCGTACTTCGATAAATGATCCTTGTTGGTACCTATTTCCATCATTAATCGTCACTTCCCGAGCCATACCTGGTTCTAGATCAGCCACTCGGTCATAAGCTCTTCGGTCACTACTGGCAGTAGAAGATAAGCTCGTCCCGTTACCGCCAGGAGCAACCTCATGAGGCTTGTGTATGTATCCTATTTCTTCCTTCTCACTTATGTCTCTTTTATTACCCCATGCTTGACCAAGACGTGTCTTTACTTGATCTGCTGAGAAATCTTCTATAGTACTACTATAATTGTTAAAACGTACTCTTCCTTTTCCTTCTTTGGCATCTTTTAACGTTTTTAATAAACCTCTTTGTACATTTCCGTTTTTATCGGTACTATCAGGATCACCGTTTAAGACGCGTTGTACTTTTTGGTATCTTTTTAGATCGGTTCTAAGTTGACTTTCTAAAGCTTCTAACTCTTTACGATAATTCTCCACTTCCTTAATATGTTTTTTCTGCTCGCTAGTTCTACCCCTTGCAGGAAATGCAGCTTCTAATTCATCTAAAGTAGGCAAGCTTTTAAGTTCTGCCTCGATTCTTTTTAGTTCATATTGTAATGTTGGAATAACTGTGTCACAGGCTTTTGCTAGTGCTTCATATTTAGGTAATAAAACATGCGCTTTTTGAGCAGCTGTCGCTTGAAAAACTGGATCTAACCAATTAATATCTGTAAATTTACTTAACCGATCTAATTCATCTTTTATTGCTTCTGTTCCAGCTGTAATTGGCTTTAAATCTTTAGCTAGAGTTTTATATTGTAAATTAAGTAGACCTGGGTTTTGAACGTTATGAAACAATACAGCTTTGTTAAAGTTACTTTTTAATTCATTATATCGGCTTGAAGTGAGTTCTCTTTTCAAGGATGCAGCTGTTGTAGCGTGTAAGTTAGGTACATTGGCTACCAATGTATCAATTCGAGTAAATAAATCACTTCTACTCGTAGCATCTTTAAATGCAGCGAAAATGCTCCTTATTTGATTGTCCTTAAGATTATCACCTTTCTCTATTGTTTTTAAGAATTTTTTAACTTCCTTTCTACCTGCTCTTATGCTCTTATCTTGTGCTGAAGCATTGGGAAAACCAACAAGGCCATCTTTAGTACTAAAGTCGTCTAAAAAAGTACTATTACGAGTATATTGATTTCCAATATTTGTAGTTAAAGTGGCTAGATCTGAATTTTGCAGTGCTAATCTAAGCTGTGTTGCTTCATTACTACTTAAGCGGGCACCAAATGTTGGACGAGTAAGTCTAGTATCACCAACTAAAATGTCTACGTGATTTCCATATTGGCCGGGATCGTTAAATTTATTATTACTTGCAATAAACTCATTAATTTCATCAATATGTTCTTGAACAAGGGGCGGCGTTGAAGTACTCAACAGTTGGTTAGCAAGCGCAGCATTATTAATTTTTTTAATTAAATCAATGCGATTAAATTGCGCAACAATGTCATCTGCCTCTGATTTTTTACAATGTAGCATTGCTTTAATTTCATCAGGGTCTCTACTTGCTACTAAACGTTCGAGGAAACCTTCTTGCAATACTATTTGCTTTTGCTTGTGATCCAAACCAGAAACCGGTGGAGGACCAGTGTGACCATTGATGATTTTCATTAAAGCAGGGTAAGCTGCCTGCTCAACGCCGGTTAAATCTTGTAACTTGCGGGTAATTGCATCTTGTATACTAGCTTCTTGTATTCCTTGCATAGTTTTTTCATTAACCCAACTATGACAAGTATCAGGAATACCAAGAGTAGTTAGCGCCGTTTTAAATTCTTCTACAGTTTTTGCTGTGAGAAGCTTTCTTATTTCTTGTGCTTTATGAGCTGGATTCTTCTTTACTAAAGTTTCGACCATGTAAGAGGTAATTTCATTTTTTCTTAAAGGAGAAAGCGCTTTTATTTTGGGATTGACAGAATGGCTATCGTTTATTGCAGTAATCTTATCGATATAATTTGTATAGTTTCTATACGTATTCGTAGGATCGCTTAAATTAAGCGCCACAAGCGTTTTAATTTCTTGAGCTATTACTGCATAGGCGTGTAATTTATACAGTAATCTGTCAGATTTATTATTAGTAACATGAGTCTGTTTATCAAGTTTAGCACTTAAACTCGGTGGCAAATCACGAGCATTAATTCCTAATACAGTCAAAACTTCATTTTTTGTATTACTATGATGCGGCAAAGTAACTATATTATTTAATGTCGCCGTTGGCGTATTTGGATCAAAGAATTTAACTTGCGCGGCTTTAAGCAAAGCCTCTTCTTGAGTTGCTAATATTATTTGGGGATTACTAAAATAAGGTTCAAGTAAATTCTTGGTTTCATTAAAAGTTAATCCCTTTATACCAAACACGCTAGCAAAGGTGCCAGCATAGCTGCCTGACTTTTTAGCCGCAGTTGATAAGGCGTTGAAATCATTTTTCCTTAACGATGATTGAACATGTGCTGCAGCTCTAATCGACTTGACCGTATCAATAGTAAAAGCATCGCGAATCTCATTGTCTAACTTGAGATTGGGGTACTTTTCTAGGGTACGTTTTAAACTAGCTAAATCTTCGCACTTAACTAATTCATCCAAAATTGTTTCATCGTTAATTTCCTTAACACGACGAATAAGTATTTGACGCGCTGCTAACTCGCGATACTTATTTAGATGGTCTGGTGTGCTAACGGCCTGAACTACATAGGGTTCATTATTTAGGCCATTTGTGATAGCTGATCTAAGATTGGGGATATCCTTTGCATTAATAATATTCTGCAATAAACTTAAATTTTGACTAGGGATGAAATCTCTTTCTAAGTAATTCTCACCTAAAATAGCTCTAAATTCATTAATTTCTTTGTCCGTTGGATCCTGTAACTGGCATATATCTGGTAACGTATCATTGAATTCACTCGAAGTTGTTAATTTTAAAGCATCACTTACGCTAGTTCCACTCCGATCATAAACATCATATATACTTTTAATGTCTCTTTTGAAATATTCTATGGCAATTTGGTTTTTAATAAGTTTACCTAAACCAGAAGGGTTCATGAGAGTTAATAGGCTCGGGTCTATAGGAGGGGGACTAACTAAATCCTGTAATCCCCGCCCGAAATTAGGCGCATTATTGTTGTCAATACTGTCTAGTAAATATTTTAACTTTGTCTTAAGATTAGCAGGATTAGCCTGAATAGCATTTGCAATTCTTTTTTCAAGTAATTGATATTGCGCTTCTACTTGAATCTCTTTTGTAGCAGCATTAGTAAGTATATCTTCATTGTTAGTATTAGCATCGATAGTAAGAGCTAAACCGTCGCCACCTTTATTACATAACGTACCACTAGGCTTCTTAAATTTTAACCTAACATCGTCTGGCGTGGAAGCTTTAACAATATCTTCTAATGCTGCTATTGGGTTAGGATCGTTACCTAAAGAACGAACTGCCAAAATAGCTCGAGATGCTGCAGCTTGTTTTAATATATTATTTCTAGCAGGTTGCCCATTATCATTAAAAAATGTATCACCACCTGTTACCGCGTCTGCACCGAAAATTGGCTGCCAGAAAGCTACATTATCCTCAAAACTCTTCCTGATATCTGTATAATTACCAAAATTTCTTTTTAATAAATCATCTAAAGCAGCTTGACTGCCTGGATTATTTAAAAACTCTCTACTCTTTAAAATACCGACAACTTTAACATTTACAGGCATGGGTAACACTCCACCTACTATATTATATATATTTTAAACCTAAAACCTTAAGTTGTCCTTAACGGTAAGAGCGTGGCTTATTGGGCATCCTGCTATTTCGTGGCATTAATTTTAAGTTAATAAAATTAAGCTATTGTTTTATTAACTAATTTAATATGGATATAATTACACCATACTTAATGATATTTTATTATTTAAAAAAATCCTAAGCTAGCAATAAGCTATTATTACTTATGGCTTATCAATTTGCTTAATTCATTCTATAACTATAGTTTAAATTGTTCAATTTGCGAGCTTTTTTAATAAAATCCCACAGTTAAAGTAATTAATAAAAAACACCAAATTAGTGCGGTAATAATCCAGTAACTGGAATTATAAAAAAAAGGTCTCTTTTTTTTACGCCAATAGATGAGACTGAGAGGAATTAAGGTAATCAAATAAATAATAAAAAATGTGGCTAGGCGTTCTTTCCATCCTGGAAAAGGCATTATTTTGGCTAGCCATGATACGGCGGTATGTAAGCCTATTTTTACAAATAGTAAACCCCATAATATCCAAGCTTCCGAGCTAATAATAAACCAAGATACCAAGGTTAAAGGTAAAAAAAGCTTAACGCCGGGAATGGCCATGATCTTTTTTATTATGTTGCCAAATTCAGCTGAGAAAAATACCAAGATAGCAGACCCAAGGATAATAACCGTGACTACTAATAAATCCATATCGCTATCCTCGGCTCTCTAAGCTTTCCCAACGTTCATAAAATTGTTTTAATAAATCTTCATCCGTTTTTAGTTGCTGACTATGCTGGGTTATGGTTTGAGTGTCTTGCTGATAAAAATTAGGTGATGCCATTTGTTCTTGTAAAGCAGCAATTTTTGCTTCTAATTTTTCAATTTGTTGTGGTAATTGCGCTAATTCCCGCTGCTCATTAAAGCTTAGTTTTTTAGTTTTAAGTGTTTCTTTTACTTCTGGTTTAGTCGTAGCAGCCTGTTGTGGCCGTTGGGTTTTTTTCTGCACACGGCGATAATCCTCATAACCACCTACATATTCATTAAATTGCCCCTCGCCTTCATAAACTAATACACTGGTTACAACTTGATTAATAAATTCTCTATCATGACTTATTAAGATTAATGTCCCTTTATATTCAATAAGAAGTTGCTCTAACAATTCTAGCGTTTCAATATCTAAGTCATTGGTGGGCTCGTCTAAAACAAGTAGATTAACAGGTTTAGCAAAAAGTTTAGCGAGGAGCAATCGGTTTCGTTCACCGCCTGAGAGTGTATGAACTGCTTGATTAAAGCGTTCAGAGGGAAATAAAAACTCCCGCAGATAAGTAGCTACATGCTTTTGTTTACCATTAATAGTGACATAATCAGACCCATCACTTACATTAGCCATGACTGTCTCATTTTCGTCTAATTGCGCTCGCAGCTGATCAAAATAGGCAACTTCTAAATTAGTACCACGACGAATGTTGCCTGACTGAGGTGTCAGCTCGCCTAATAATAAGCGAACCAAGGTTGTTTTACCGCAGCCATTAGGACCTAAAATACCTAATTTGTCACCGCGGGTTAACAAGAGTGAAAAATCGTTAATTAGGGAGTTATCTTCAATAGCATAATTGACATGTTCTGCTTCAATAACAAGTGTGCCTGAGCGGGCAACTTCGAGGGTCATTGATTTAACTTTACCCCATTGCTCGCGGCGCGCTTGATGCTCTTCACGCATTGCTTTTAAAGCCCGTACTCGTCCTTCATTGCGAGTACGACGTGCTTTAATACCGGTTCTAATCCAAGCTTCTTCTTCTTGCAAGCGTTTATCAAACAATTCATTATGACGTGCTTCGGTAATGCGCATTGCTTCACGCCTGTTTAAGTAAGTTTCATAATCACACTGATGTGTATAGAGCTTGCCCCGGTCAATTTCAACAATTTGATTGGCAACTTGACTTAAAAATTCTCTATCGTGAGTTACAACTAAGAGACTACCTGTATAGGTTTTAAGGTAGGATTCTAGCCATTCAATAGAATTAATATCTAAATGGTTGGTTGGCTCATCTAAAAGTAATAAATCAGGTGCTGCAATTAAAGCGGCGGCTAGAAGGGCACGGCGTTTCATACCGCCTGATAAGTCACTCATACGCGCATTAGGAGCGAGACTAAGTCGAGTTGCCATCATGTCCACGCGGGGCAAAGTATCCCAAGCATGGAGACGGTCCATCTCTAATTGGCAGGCTGCTAATTTGGCAGGGTCATTAGCGGCAGAAAGGCGTCTAAATTTATCTAATAACTCACCTATTGCCCCTAAGCTCTTAACTAAAAAATGATAAACGGTTTCTTCATCTGCATGTGGTACTTCTTGAGTTAAGCCTGCAACCTTAATGCCGCTTAAACGATGTAGTTGTCCTGAATCAGGGGTAAGCTCACCTTGTAATAATTTTAATAAAGACGATTTACCAGCCCCATTGCGACCTACTAAGGCAATACGTTCTTTGGGTTGAATTTGCCAATCTACAGCGTCTAGTAATTTATTACCAGCAACATTTAATGAAACTTGATTTAAAGTGATAAGACTCATTGCCAAACAGCCTATTTTAGTTTGTTGATTATAATCAACTTTGCAAGATGATTTCTTAATATTATGTCATAAAACGTGTAGCATCTTAATCATTTGTTGGATCCTGTGGACAAGCCGCAGGACGTCGGTCGGGTCAAGGGTGTTGCATACATACAAATATCGTAGGTTGGCATAAGTATGGCTCAGCAGTAGCCTGGGTGTAACGAAGTGAAACCCGGGTTTCGGCCTTATGGCCTGCACCCAGGCTACTTGTGCGGTAAGTTGGGTTAAACGAAGTGTAGCCCAATGGTATTATTCATATAATAGTAACATCTTCATCATTTGTTGGGCTGCACTTTGTTTAGCCCAATCTACAATTTACTTTTTAATAATTAGCCGATTATTTTGTTGCGATAAATTGAATTTAGATAGCACATTCATACCTAGTAAGACCATGTTATCGTCACTTCCAGGCATAATGACTGCCTTCACATCATATAGCTTAAAATTAGCAAAAGTCAGCTCTTTAAGACGGGTCAATGAGCCTGAAATATTACCATTTGCTGTTTGTAAAAGAATAGGATAACGACCTTTTAAGCCAAGACGATTGGCAAGGGACTTAGGAATGGCAACTAAAGTTGCACCAGTATCTATGATAAATTCAACGTTTTCATTATTAATGCTTCCTTTTATGCGGTAATGGCCGCTGCTATCCGCTTTAATTGTTAAAGTGCCATTTTGAATCTGATAGGTGCTTTTGTTTGAGGAATCAGAATAATGGAAAAAAACAAAGAGTAAAAAGAAGAAAAAAACCCACGTTATAATAAACATGATACGCCCGCCATGGGCGTATTGATTATTATCCACAAGATGTCCTTATTTTCGATGCTCTAAAATAAGTATACCATCGACTTCAACTTGTGCACCTCTAGGCAATGCCGCAACCCCAATTGCTGCTCGGGCTGGAAAAGGTTGACTAAAATATTTTGTCATTGCTTCATTGACTAAAGAAAAATGACTTAAATCGGTTAAATACACATTAACTTTAACAAGGTCTGCTAGACTTCCTCCAGCGGCTTGGCAAACAGCCGATAAATTTTCAAAGACCTGTTTAATCTGTGCTTGTATATCATCACTACATAATTCCATTGTTTGTGGATCTAATGGAATTTGGCCTGATAAATAAACAGTATTACCACTACAAACTGCTTGACTATAAGTGCCAATGGCAGCAGGTGCTAAGGTTGTATGAATAGGTTGCATCTTATTATTCTCCCTGCCTCTTACGATAAAGACGTAAAACAACTTTGTTAGCACGTAAACGGCGCATAACGCGAGCTAAATGATTTCTATTGCGAACACTAATAGAAAAAGTTACTGCATTATGCCGGCCATCACGTGGATCAACAGTAATGTTACCAATATTTGCTTCAGCTTCTGCAATAGCTGTTGCGAGTGCTGCTAATACACCGCGTTGATTAGCTACATCCACGGTAATATCAACCCAAAACTCTCCTTGTACTTGTTCATCCCAGCGCAGCGCAATGAACTGCTCAGGACTTCGTACATGTTTTATTTTAATACAATCACTGGCGTGCACTAATATGCCACGGCCTTGTTGGAAGCGGCCAACGATTTTATCACCTGGAATAGGTTGACAACAATCAGCAAAATTAACAACCATCCCTTCAGTTCCTTTAATGGCCAAAGGACCGCTTTTAGCTGTTTTATCAAGTTCTACACTTTCTTGGCTAACTACTAAACGCTTAGCAATGACCATCGGCATTTGATGACCTACACCAATAGCATAAAGTAGTTCATCTGATGATTTATAATTTAAATCGTGTAACAAAGCTTGGAGTGTTTCGGGTGGCACTTTAGCATAGTCACTGGCTAAACTTGCTAGAGCTTGTTCTAGTAAACGTTTACCTAAATTAATTGATTCAGTATGCTGCTGGCTTTTTAAGAAATGACGAATATTACTGCGTGCTTTACCCGTTACTACAAAATTAAGCCAAGCAGGATTAGGGCGTGCGCCTGGGGCCGTAATAATTTCGACTGTTTGACCATTTGTTAAAGGTATACTTAAGGGTACTAAGCGACGGTTAACTTTGGCAGCGACACAACTATTTCCTACATCTGAATGGACAGTATACGCAAAGTCAACGGGTGTTGCCCCTTTGGGTAGCTCCATAATATGACCTTTCGGCGTAAAAACATAAACTTCATCAGGAAATAAATCAATTTTTACATTTTCAATAAACTCAAGTGAGCTACCTGTACTGCGCTGCATCTCAAGTAACCCCTGTACCCACTCACGGGCGCGTAACTGTGCCTCATTAACCTCTAATCCACTGGATTTATAAATCCAGTGAGCAGCTACACCATTGTCTGCAACTTTATCCATCTCACGGGTACGGATCTGTACTTCAAGAGGCACACCATAAGGCCCAAAGAGTGTTGTGTGTAGTGATTGATAACCATTGGCCTTGGGAATGCCAATGTAATCTTTAAAGCGTTGAGGGACAGGTTTGTAAGTGCGGTGGAGTGCGCCTAATACACGATAACAGGAATCAATATCTTCAGTAATAACCCGAAAAGCAAAAACATCAGTAATTTCAGTAAAAGAGGCTTTTTTATGCTTCATTTTACGATAGATACTGTATAAATGCTTTTGTCTGCCAAAAACATGCTCATAAGGGATATTAAGTTGCTGTAGGGCATTTTCTAAATCATGTTCAATTTTTTGCGTTAATTCCCGTCGATTACCTCGTGATTTTTCTACAGCAGAGCGAATGGCGCGATAACGCATGGGATAGAGTGCTTTAAATCCTAAATCTTCAAGGCCTGTATAGATAGCATGCATACCTAACCGGTTAGCAATAGGCGCATATATTTCTAATGTTTCAATAGCAATACGGCGCCTTTTTGCCGATGGCATAGCGCCAAGCGTATGCATATTATGGAAACGGTCAGCCAGCTTAACAATGATGACGCGAATGTCTTTCACCATGGCTAAAACCATTTTACGAAAATTTTCTGCTTGTGCTTCGGCGCGCGATTCAAATTTAATTTTGGTTAATTTAGTTACCCCATCCACTAATGCCGTAACATCTTCGCCAAACTGTTGCGTTAAATCTTCTTTACTAATGGAGGTATCTTCAACCACATCATGAAGTAGAGTTGCCATGATAGTTTGATAATCAAGGCGCATTTTAGCTAAAATAAGAGCAGCAGCAATCGGATGAGTAATGTAATCCTCACCTGATCGACGCATCTGGCCTTGATGTGCTCTTTCAGCGACTAAATAAGCCTGATAGCATTTTTCAACTTGAGACTGTTCAAGATAGCTTTTAAGCTCTGTGTGCAATTCATCAAAATGACTCATGCAATACTCCATAAGCTTGGTTCAATAAGCATTTAGGAGTCCCTTTTAGATAAATCTCTAATAACAAACCCATGTTAAACCTCATCATGCCAACTATTTAAATGAGGAACCATTAAATAGCTTTTATTGTGGCGGAGGCATTCTTAAGCCATTACTTCAGTAAAAATCTGGCAGCGTTACATCCTTATAAGAGTTAATCCAACCGCACTCGATGCCACTTTAAAATATATTTGACGTGGCTTTCGGATTATTTGCTGTATCAATCTTTATCTAAAATATCTGCTTTAATTAATCCTTCAGCAATTTCACGCAGAGCAACTACTGTTGGTTTATCATTTTCCCATTCAACTAAAGGTTGTTCACCACGTACCGCAATTTCACGTGCACGTTTCGTTGCAACCATAACGAGTTCAAAACGATTTTTAACGTGCTCTAAACAATCTTCTACTGTCACACGTGCCATAAATTAAGCCTCCACTATTTTCTTATAGGCTATTTTAAAAGAAAATGCCTAATTAACAGTGGCTTGGATAAAAATTTTTCACCCAATCCACACTCAACATAATAACATTTCAGTAATTCGGTAAAATGTCACCCTGTGTAGGTTGGGCTAAGCATAGCGCAGCCCAACAGTATGTCATAAAACGTGTAGCCTATTTATAATTTGTTGGGCTGCACTTCGTTTAGCCCAACCTACACTTACGTCAAATTCTTTAACGCTAGAAAAGAGCCTTGTCTTTTTCTATCCAAATCCTATTATTTTACTGCTCTAACATTAATAATGATAGCAATTTTCTAATTTTTTCTGCTTGTCGTGTAAAACTTACTCGATTAGCGACTACAATTGCTTGCAATTCAAGTGCCGCCTGCTCAAAATCATCATTAACGATGAGATAGTCAAATTCTTTATAATGACTCATTTCCTCTCTCGCTTGCTGCATTCGAGTTTTAATCACTTCCTTATTATCCTGTTGTCTGGCTTTTAGACGTTGCTCTAAAATTTCTAGCGATGGCGGCATAACAAATACACTAATCGCTTTGGGAAATAATTTTTTAATTTGCTGTGCACCTTGCCAATCAATATCAAGCACAACATCAATGTCTTGTTTAAGCCGGGCTGCAATTTGTTCAACAGAAGTGCCATAATGATGATTAAAAACTTTTGCATACTCAATAAAAGCATTCCTATTAATCATATCAAGAAACTCAGTGTCATTAATAAAAAAATAATCAACACCCTCTTTCTCACGTGGCCTTGGTTTACGTGTAGTATGAGAAATAGACACAACGATATTAGGTAGATGCGTTATTAAATGTTTGACTAAACTTGTCTTTCCACCACCAGATGGAGCTGCCACAATAAACACATTTCCAGTAAATGAGTCAACCATGTTTTACTCGATATTTTGAATTTGTTCGCGCATCTGTTCAATTAATACTTTCATCTCTACAGCACTTTTTGTCAAATTAATGGTATCTGATTTTGCACTTAAGGTATTCGCTTCCCGATTTAACTCTTGCATTAAAAAATCTAAACGACGCCCTAGCGCTTCATTTTTATTTAAAACATTGCCTACTTCCTGACAATGTAGTGCTAACCTATCAAGCTCTTCACTAACATCTAGCTTTGTTAAAATGATAGCTAGTTCTTGCTCAATTCGTGAATTCTCAACTTCTAATTGTAATGAATGAAGTCTAGTTAGTAACTTATCGCGAGCCTGTTGCGTGTTTTCTTTAGCATAGACTTTTGCTTTCTTAATTTCTTCTTGTAAACGCGTTAAGCGGTCTTGTATATGGCGATTAAGCGTTGCCCCTTCTTGCGCTCTTTGTTGCTGCAGTTTAGTCAAACTATCATGAAATAATTGCAGTACTATCTCTTTAAACTGCTCAATATTAAGTTCTGATGATTGGATAACCCCAGGCCAAGTTAAAAAGGTTGAAAGTGTCAGATCATTAGGTAGTAATTTAGCGGCTTCCAAATTTTGGGTAATATTAACTAACTTAGTTAATAAGTTCTCATTCACCATTAAAGCAGGTTCTGCCAAAGCTGAATTAGACATTTTTAATTGACACTCTAACTTACCGCGGCTTACATAGTCTCGAACAATGGTTCTAAGATCTGCTTCTAAAAAGCGCCAAGCTTCGGGAAGGCGGAATGAAACATCAAGATAGCGATGATTAACGGACTTTATTTCCCAACAAAATCCTATCTCATCAAGCTGAGTCTGGGTTCTAGCAAATGCCGTCATGCTATGAGTCATAATCGATAGTCGTTTGTTTAAGGTTGGGTGACTATAACCGAAATTGCTGTAAATGCAAGTTAAAGTTTAAATTTTATACATGGTGCACGTTTGAAATTTAGACGTTATAATTTCCTTTCTCTTTTTCAGTGAGGAATAACCATGCGTCCCAGCAATCGTGAACCAAATCAACTTCGTCCAATTAAGATAACTCGTCAATACACTAATCATGCCGAAGGTTCGGTGTTAGTTGAATTTGGCGAAACTCGTGTTTTATGTAATGCGTCCGTTATTGAAGGTGTGCCTCGGTTTCTAAAAGGAAAAAATCAAGGCTGGATTACCGCTGAATATGGTATGCTACCCAGGGCTACGCACAGTCGCTGTGATCGTGAAGCAAGTAAAGGAAAACAAGGTGGTAGAACCTTAGAAATTCAACGCTTAATTGGTCGATCAGTTCGTGCTTGTATTGATTTAAAAACTATTGGTGAAAACACGATTATGATAGATTGCGATGTTATTCAAGCCGATGGCGGTACCCGCACTGCAGCTATTACCGGTGCTTGTGTAGCTATGAAAGACGCGC